>NZ_LNBE01000003.1:942766-1257022 GCF_001445655.1 Streptomyces roseifaciens | reverse complement strand
CTGTTCCTCGGTGCCTTCGCCTCACACGTACGCGTGCCCGCGGCCGCGGTCCGCCCCATCCCCGACGGCATGTCCTTCACCGCGGCGGCGACCATGCCGGTGGCGTACTTCACCGTCCACCACAGCCTGGAACACCTCGCGCGTCTCCAGCCCGGCGAGACCCTTCTGGTCCACGGGGCCACCGGTGGCGTCGGGCTGGCGGCGCTGTGCTACGCCCACCGCGTCGGCGCCCGCCTCATCGTCACCGCCGGCAGCCCGGCCAAACGGGACATGGCCAGCACGTTGGGAGCCGAGCTGGTACTGGACTCCCGCACCCTCGACTTCGCCGACGAGATCCGCCGCCACACCGAAGGACGCGGTGTCGACGTCATCCTCAACTCCCTCAGCGGCGAGGCGGCCGCACGCTCCCGGGAACTGCTCGCCCTGCGCGGCCGCTTTGTCGAACTCGGCAAACGCGACATCTACTCCAACCAGCGCCTCTTGCAAAAGGCCCTGGCGGAGAACGCCACACTCTTCATCGTGGACGCCGCCAATCTGCTCTGGCAGGACCGCCGCCACGCCGTCACCGTCTTCGACGAGGTCGCCGGACTCGCCCGGGCGGGGACCTACCTGCCACTGCCCCACCAGACCTACCCCGCCCACCGCATCAGCGAAGCCTTCCGCCTCATGCAGCACTCCCGGCACATCGGCAAGATCGTCATCGGATTCGACGATCCCGTACCCGTCCACAGGACAACACCCCAGCCCCTGCAACTGGACGGCAAAGGGACCTACCTGGTCACGGGAGGACTGAGCGGGTTCGGTGCTGAAACCGCCCGCTGGCTCACCGAACGCGGCGCCCGCCACCTGGCACTGGTCAGCCGCCGCGGGCCCCAAGCCCCCGAAGCCGAGCAGCTGCTGGCAGACCTCCACGCACGCGGCGCACAAGCCCGCGCCCACGCCGCCGACATTGCCGACGCCACCACCATCCGCGCACTGCTCCAGGAGATCGCCTCTACGGGGCACCCGGTGCGCGGCATCGTCCACGCCGCCATGCACGTGGACGACGGCGCATTCGCCGAACTCGACGACGACCGCATCCGCTCCGTCCTGGCACCGAAATGGGGCGGCGCCCTCGTACTCGACGCACTCTGCCCTGACGCCGACCTCCTGCTCTACTCCTCGATCAGCCCCTTGCTCGGAAGCCCCGGGCAGAGCAGCTACGCAGCCGCGAACCTCGCCATGGAAGCCCTCGCACGTCACCGCCGCGCGGCCGGCCGTCCCGCACTGGCCGTGGCCTGGGGCGCCATCGACCGCGTCGGTTACGTCGCCCGCAACGGACTCACAGCCCACGTCATGGCCATGGGATCCCCACCGATGGACCCCCTGCAGGCTCTCACCACTCTGGACGGTCTCATCCACCGGCGCGTGGAACGGGCGGTCTTCGCCCGCCTGGACTGGCAGCGTTTCTCAGCACTGATCGGCCCCGGGGAACATGCCCGGTTCGCAGCCGTGCTCCCCGCTCCGGTCGAAGGATCCGCCTGGCAGCTCGAGGAGTTCATGGAGCGGCTCACCACTGCCGGGGCCGGCGAAGCTCTCACCCTGGTCGAGGACTTCATCGCCGCCATGGCCGCGAAAATCCTCCAGATGCCGCCCGACAAACTGGACCGGCACCGCCCCCTGATCCAGTACGGCATGGACTCGCTCATGGGCCTGGAACTCCTCGCCAAGTGCCGTGCCCACTTCAAACAAGAGGTCCCCGTCATGGAACTTCTCCACTCCGACGGCTCCACCCACGGCATCGCCGAAATCGTCCTGCCTCACCTCCTGCGGCAGGCACACACCCAAGCCTCGACAGTCCACATCCCGCGCAGGGCGACAGGCACGCAGCACATCCGGGGGACGTGAGGCCCGTGCCCATCGCATCTCTGGCAGTGACCGCCCTGCTCGGGCTGACAGGCGTCGCCGCCCGCGCCCTTCTCCAGCGACACCGCACCGGCGAGAGCGGAATGCGATGGCCCTCCGGCACCCTCCACTGGTGCGCGTGGCTCATCACCGCGGGGGGGGGAATCCTGCTCGCCGGCATCGCAGCCCCCTGGCAGAGCTCGGCGGCGGCCTGCGGCCCTTGCCCGTACTGGACCACTCCGCCCTGCGGATGGCCGGGGCGGCGCTGGCGGCCTTGAGCACCGGGGTGGTCTTCGCCTGCCAGCAGGCCATGGGAGCCTCCTGGCGCCTGGCACCCGACCCGGGTGAGCACCCCCTCCTGATCACCACGGGCCCGTTCCGCCTCGTACGCAACCCCATCCTCACCACACTCGCCGTCATGACCGGCGCCTTGGCCCTCACCGTCCCCAACGCCCTCGCCCTGGCAGGCACGGCTGCCGTGCTGATCGGCAACGAGCTCCAGGTACGCCACGTCGAAGAGCCCTACCTCATGGGCATCCACGGCACCGCCTACCAGGAGTACACAGCGCGAACCGGCCGGTTCCTCCCCCTCTTGGGGCGCAGAAAATAGGCAGACGACCATTCCGGACAGGGCGGCCAGGGCTGCCAGGACGGCCAGCCGCGGTGTCCGGAGGACGGACAGGGCCGTGAGCTTCAACGTCCGGTCGGCACCGGGGGCCTCTCGAGGAAGCTGCACTCATGGCCTCCAGCAGCACGGGGTAGTGGCTAGGTGCCAGCGGAGACGGGTCTCGACTGGGCCTGATGGGATGTCTGGCCACCGACAGCGCCCGCCCAGGCGTGTGCCCGGGCGGGCGCCGCCCTGCTCGGGGCAGTGCGTCAGCCGGTGAGAGCACCCAGGTAGGCCCCGGCCTCCCCGGCAGCCTGCGGGTTACCGTCCTCCTCGGCCTCCTCGGCGAGGTGTTCCAGTTCTTCCAGCAGGCCGGCGATCCCGGTGAGGACCACCAGGGGGATGGGGACGGTCTGACGGTCTGGGCGGCAGCGAGGCGGCGCGGGCGGTCGGCGACTGCAGGCCGGTGTCGACGTCGGCGGGGATGAGGGCGCGACGGCCGCGTCCCAGAGCGAGGTTCGGGGTGCCCACCCGCACTGGTCTGTCGGCCGCGCCTGACGAGCAGCGGTGCATGAGGGCGGTCCGGCGGGCCTCCGAAGGCAGGGCGCACGTGCGTACGCCTGTGTGCTTCCTGTGTGATTCCTGTGCGCCCCTGCACGCCGGATTCCTGTTTGTGCGCTGCGGTAAGAAGCCGAGCAGAAGGTCGTACCGCCGGGGAGCGCCACCGCGCCGGAATGGGGTGGCTTCGACGTGACACTCGCACCAGCACACACGCTCCCGTCCGCGCTGTACCGGGCCGGATCGAAGTTGGCGCCCGGCCCTGGATGACGAGGGAGCCGAGCAGCTGCGCGGCATTCTCACCGGTGCCCGCGCCGTGGTCGAGCGGTTGGTCTACGTCCGCCTCATGCGGTCACGCACCGCGCTCGCCGACGCCAGGCTGCCCCCGAGGGTGGCGGCAGCACTGGGCCGCGGCGGTCCCGGCATCGGCTCGGGCATCCGGGCGACCGCCCGGCGTGTGCGGCAGGAAGTCCGAGGACGTCCCGTAGACAGTTGCTCAGGGCCAGCCTCAACCCTGGCCGCCGCACGAACGGAGGCACCAATGACGACTGTTGTGGACGAGCTGAGAACCTGCCTCGAATGCCGTCTCGTGCAGTTCGTTGCGCATAGCGCGCCTCCCCCTGATCACGGGTCACGCGTGGAAGGGGCCGAGAACATCCCCGCTCACTAACATCGGGCCCACGCTATTCGCCGGGGTGAGCACGGCTCCTGGCGTCCTGTCAGCGCTGGCTGCTGCGGTAGGGCGGGCCGCGGCGTCGTCGCTGACGCCCAGGGCCGCGCCAATCGCGGCCTAGCACTCCAGCTGCAGTTCGCTATTCCTGCTGGTCACCCCGAGTTTCGGCACCATGGTGAAAACACCGCCCAGCCCGCCGGTGACCTGCGACGGCCTCTGCCCTAGGAGTCCGCCCGTGGGCCGGGTCGCCGAGGGGGAAGTCACCGATCGCCGAGGAGGGCGAAGGCGAGGCGGCGGTCGAGCCAGTCGGCTTTGATCGTGACCGACTGACTGCCCTCGGAGGTCATGACCAGCTTTCCGTCGGCCTTCCATTCCAGGGTCCGCGGCTTCGAGCGCTGGTCACCGCCCTCCGCGCCCAGGTCCGCGACAGCCTGGAAGGCGGCCAATACGACCTTGGTGGCGCCGAGCCCGGCCAGTTCCTTGGGGTCGCTGGTCGCCCGCTCGCTGCGGCCTGCGATCTCCGGCTGTCCGGGCTGATCGATACGCCACGTGTGCTTGAAGAAGCGCTTCGACGGGGCGACATGGCGGACCGCCCCGATCAGCAGACCCTGGCCGTCCCGGACCACTTGTTCCTTCCGAACGCCACAGCTGTTCCTTCGCCTCGATCACAGTGTGCTTCACCGTAGTGTTCGAGGATTCACGCGGAGGACCCGTATGTCCTTAGCATTCGTACAACGCCGTTTGGCCCTGGTACCGAGCCTGTCAGCTTATGCGGACGCGGAACAGCAGGGCTGTCACCGCTCGTGCGAGCACCTGCGCACCTTTCTCACAATCTCCTCGCCCAGCAGCTTGCGGTCCGCGTCCGGCCCGAAGCGCTGCGCTTCTACCGCTTCGGCGAGCCTCCTGGCCTGGCCCGCGTCGAGCACATCGACCATTTGCGCCGCGAGCCGCAAGGCGTGGTACTGCTCAAAGGGGGTGTGCGAGTGGGTGATGGCGGCGAGGGTGGCTTCGAAGTTCCACAGTTCGGGGCTGGCCTGCATCATGGCCAAGGCGGTGATGCGCTCCTCGTCCGTGCCCTCCCGCAACCAGCGCGAGACCTCGGCCGGCTCGAATGACTGCTCTTGTGCCAAGCGGCGCGCACGAGCAACGACCTCTTCCAACGCCCGGAGGCGCGAGGCACCGGGGCGCATCGAGCGGCGTACTGAGCCATAGTCGGTGGCGATAGGCCGTGCAGCGTCCATCAGGGTCCGCGCCTCTGCACGCAGCTCGTTGGCCGTGGCGATGTCTCCCTGGCGCTCGGACTCCTCCGCCATGGCAAACCTCTCCGCTGCGTCGGCCCGCATCCTCAACGTAGCCCCTCCGAAGTCCAGGCTCTCGATGCGGCTGCCGAGCAGAGCGAGGAGAACCAGGACACCCCCGAATACGATCAGCGCCGCCGAGCCGGTCCCGTTCTGGGTCACAAAGACCGCAAGCGCCCCTGCGCCGAATGACGCCGCGCCCAGGAGAGCCGTGAGTGTACGCAGGGCGGGGGTGAACCAGATGGACGCGGCTCTCCGCTTCACTGACCTCTCCGCTTCTGTTCGGATGGGCGTGAAGCTATCGCCAAACGACGTGAAATCGGCTAATTCAGGCGTTGTGTCGATGTCCTCCAGGGGCGCAAACCCGGCCTCTTGCCCGATTGAAAGACCAGCACTCAGCAAGCCCGAGGACCGGTGCTTACACCGCGGCCACGCCCATTCTTTGACGGCGCTGCCCGGCCCGGCACGCAGGACCCGGCCGGTCCGTGGCATCCGGTCATGCGACCCCCTCCATGGCGGGTTCTTCAGGTGGGGCCAGGAGGAAGTCGCCGAGCCAGGCGGGATCCTACGGGTCGGTAGTGTGCCGGCCGGACCAGCGCGGATCGGCCTCGCCGGTGTGCGACGCGAGGCGGGCAGCGAGACGCCGCAGAGCCGACCGACCATGGTGATCAGCAGGACGTCGACAACGGAGGCTGTGCCGCAGGGCTTGGTGCCGGTGTTGTGTGACGCCGACCCGGACACCGCCGGGATCGACGATCGACCTGGCGGACGCTTCCGCACGTCTGCCCTCCCGGACCGCGGCTCTGACGGTGACGCACACCCTGGAAGGGGGACTCCAAGGCGTACCCGTTCTCGCCCAGAGGGACGGGCTCGGGCTTTGGTTTGGCGGCTCGCTGTCGGCCGCCGTGGGGTGGACGGCGATCGCCTCGGCCGCCTGCCCCTGCCGGACCAGGACCCCGCACAGTTCCTCACGTGCCCTGATCGTGCCGAGGGCTCGCAGTTCAGCGGCGTCGGCGTCGGGATGGCCGGTGATGATGTCGAGGAGGTCGGCCTTGACGATTCGGGGGTCGGTCCAGGGGCGTGGGTCGGCTTCGGCCAAGGCGATCGCCTCTTCGACGGATGGATTCGGTGTAGATCACCGGTCACCGGGCAACTTCGCGGTTCGTCAGGACCAGCAGGGCCCTGAGCAGGTTGGTCGCCCGCTTTGGGTCGGTGCGGACCTTGCCGAGGACCCGCCAGTTCTTCAGGTGGGCGAAGCTGTGCTCGGCCGGGGCCTGAACGGCGGCGAGGGCCTTGTCGGAGAGTTTCTGAACGCGGGTCAAGGGCCGGTTCCGGGTGGCCTTGTAGCCGATGATCACGTACGGGTCGGCGTCGGGATCGCTGTCGCCCAGTCCGACGAACCCCAGGTCGGCGCTGGCTCCGAGCTTGGCCGCCCGCAGCTTGGCGGTGAGCTGGTCGTGTCGGCAGGCGGTGATCTCCGAGGTCCGTCCGGGCCGGGCTGCGGAGACCCGGAGCAGTCGGCCGCGGTCGTCGGTGAGCGCGATCACGAGCAGGCCTTGGAATTACTCTTGCCGGAGTAGTCCTTCCGGTTCTCCTTCCCGGTGCGTCGCCGGGTGCGAATCAGGGTGCCGTCCAGGAGGACGATCCCGCCGCCCTTTCGGGCGATCTTCTTCAGCGCGCGGTCCAGGCGTGGGGCGCGGGCGGCCAGCAGGCCGACGACTTCGCGCACCCACCGGGTGACGGTGGTGCGGTGTATTCCGTTGCCGCCGGCCAGGTCGCCCGGCCGCTGGTCACAGCGCAGGACTGCCGGCAGGAGAGTGGCGATCTGCCCCGGAGACAGGGCCCGCCACCGTGAGTCGATCTTCTTCAGGTGGCCGCGGATCAGCTCGGCGAGCCTGGTCAGCTTCGCGCGCAGCGGCTCCAGCTTGCCGCGGACAGCCGTCTCCAGGCCCAGTTTCTCGCCGACGCCCCTGACCTGGATCGGGGACGGAGCGGCGACCGCGGCGGCCTCGGCCTCGGCCCCGGTCGCTCGGCCAGCCGGTTCAGGACCCGCTCGGCGATCACCAGTTCCTCGCGCTCGGCCTGGCCGCCCGCGAAGGCCGACCTCCTCGACCTACTTTGGTCAACTCCTCGGCCAGCGCGTCCAGTTCACTCCCGCGAGCCGTGATCCGCTCCCACTCCTGCATCCCCGTGGCCTCCCACGTTCTCCCGGCGTACCGGCCCGGTGACGGACCGTAGGAGCCCCGTCGCGGCGGGCGCGGCAGAACCCGAGAACAGCCCCCCGCCGGCAAGCCGGATGATCTTCACCATGCACGCCGGCCCACGACCAGCGCGCATCCCGCCCACCCCTCACACCAGCCCCGTGACCTGCGAAATTCACGATGCACGGGTCTCAATGGGTAATGCGACGGGCACCTTCCCGACCGGGCGGCCTTGCGTCTCGGGCTCCACTCCATCGCCCCGGCCGCGGTTCAAGGCACGTGGATAGCATAGGAGTTACTCAGGAAAGTCGAACCTGCCTTGAGGAGTCCCCGTGATCAAGATCAGCATCTTCCTGACCCGGCGCGCGGACCTCACCCACGAGGAGTTCGTGGAGCACTGGACGCACAAACACCTGCCGCTGATCGCGAGCGTGACGGACGGAGCGATACCGGTCCGGCGCCATGTCCTGCTCCTACCCACCGACGACGAGATCCCCGGCCTGCGCAGCACCTACTACGACGGCGTCGTCGAGGTCTGGTTCGACGACATTGCCGACGCCACCCGCTGGTTCACCTCCGACATCTTCACCACGACCATCGCCGCCGACGAGGAGAAGTTCCTCGACCGCGACCTGACCCGCTTCCTCTTCACCACCGAAACCGCGATCGTCGGTTGAGCACCAACGTCGAGGTACACCGACTCGCGAGGGGAGCGACGTCATGGATCTGAGCCTGCATTTCTGGAGAGCGGTTGGCGACCTTGGTGACCGGCGTCGTGTATCGGCATCCGGGACTGCTCGCGAAGATCGTGGCCACCCTGGATGTGCTCTCGGGTGGCCGCGCGCAGTTGGGGATCGGCGCGTCGTGGTACGAGCGCGAGCAACGCGGACTGGGGGTACCGGTGGTCCCGCTCGGCGAACGGTTCGACCGGTTGGAGGAAACCCTGCGGATCTGCCTGCAGATGTGGGGTGAGGACAACGGACCGTTCCACGGCGAGCACTACCAGCTGGACGAAACCCTGTGTGTGCCGGCACCGCTGACCCGGCCTCGGCCGGACATCCTGATCGGCGGCGACGGCGAGCGCCGAACGCTGCGGTTGGTGGCGCGATACGCCGACGCCTGCAATCTGTACGCGGCCGGCCCCGAACATGTCGCGCACAAGCTCGACGTGCTGCGCAGGCACTGCGACGCGGAGGGCCGCGATTACGACACGATCCGCAAGACGGCCACCTACATCGAACCCATCGACGATCACGACGTATTCCTCGCGGCCGCAGAACAGTACGCGAACCTGGGTATTTCGCTACTCGATCTCACGACGATCCACGATCCGGCCGCTGCCGAGCGGGCAGCGGAGTTGATTCCCCGAGCAGCGCCCCTCTGACCCGCAACGCTTGCTCCCGCACAGGGACGAGATTCTGACAGGGGAGACACACGACCACAGAGTTCAACGTAGTAACCGTACTGATCGAGATCCATGCCAAGAAGGACGCGAGCAGAAGGCTCGCGACGGTCTGCGGCACGCCATCAGAACCTCGGCGAAACCTGGATCCCTCTCGGGCTCACGGGGAGCGACACGATACTGCGGTAGTCGACGGGCAGTGCGTCCTCGCGGCAGGTACCCGATGGCCGGCGGAGCAGGCTGCAGCCTTCGTGGCGGGACAGCCTCTGATGCTGCCCTCCGTTGTGCTCTTCGGACCGTCGCCGCCTCTGGTGCGTGCGTTGACTCCGGAGATGGCCTACCGGGAACTTGCCGGTCATCATCTGTCGGGCGATGTCGTGATGTCGCCTCCACTGGCCCTGGACGCGGCTGGCGGGGTGACGGCGCCCTCCCCTGTTCCCCTTTCACGTTGAAGCCCACCATCGCGGGCGTGACCTTCCGATTCACACCCAAACCCGCGGTGCGTGACCTTGCCGTCGGCTCCTCTGTGGCCGCTCTCGCCCTCCTGGATATCCGGCACGCCGCAGGACTGGTACGGCTCGCGCGGTTTCCTGTCTTCGGAGTGGAACGTCAGCGAAGTCCGCCATTCCGGCATCAGTGGAACGGGAGCGACATCCGACTGCCACCTCGCCAGCCGCGCCAGCCGCGCCATCGACTTCGTCGGTGTCCGCATTGCGTCCGGTGGAGTGGTACGGGACGTTCACGTCTTCGACCACTGGGGAAGCCGGCCGGTGCCGGCTCCGGACCGGCCGGGCAAGCTCCTCCCCCAGTGGCCGCCCGGGACCGTGCCTTGGCTGACGTACCGGCTTGCCGCCGTCGACGACTTGGGCATCCTGTCTGCCGATACGGTCGTGACGACCTTCTTCTTCGCCCTCTGAGTGTGGTTCGCCGAGCAGTATCAGGACCGCACTCAGACCCCCTCGCCCCAGGCCCTCCGACGACGCCAGGAGAGAAGAGCTCGGTCATGTCACCCGACCACCCCACCTCGGATCCGATTCCGGGGAAGCGCGGCCGCGAGGCCCATGCGCCGCATCTGCACGCCCAGGTAGGGCCGACCTAGTCCGAGTTCGGACTGTCGGGCGGAGACTCGCCAGCCTGGCTGCGGTGCTTGGGGCGTCCCTGCCCTTCGAGCCACATTGGCAGTAGAGGTCACGGATCACGGGCTCAGTTTGAGTCCAGCCGCGGGCTGTTTACATGTTGCGCGGGTGTGCGTTCAGATGATGCGGGCGGCTCCGCCGTGTCCGTGGACGGCCTCGGCGTCGGCGTCGGCGTCGGCGAGGCTGTCCCAGTGGACGGTTGAGAGCCGGGGGGGCCGCGCCAGCGGATGCATGCGGTGCCGTCGGGCCACACACCGTTGGCGACGTCGCAGATGGCCGAATTCACTCCTGAGGAACGTTCTGGGCCGAGGAGAGTCCGAGGTTTGCGTCGCGGCGAGTGCGGCGCTGAGATCGCCTTCTGTGTGCTCTCTGACCGGCCGCGACATGGAGCTTCCAGGGCGCACTCTTGGACGTCGCGTACCTTTCCGGTCATTCCTTTTGCCGAGGGCTGACAGGTGGTCCGAAGCCACCGATAGTCGAGTCGACCGACCGCCTGCAGACCTTGCTGTCTCAGGCGCCCCAGATTCAGGTGAGAAGGGGTAACTCATGCGCGTATCTCGGTCCTTGTCCGCCGCAGCCCTCGTCGTCGGCCTCACTTTCACCGCGCTGACTACGACTGTCTCCGCGGCACCCGCTTCCGCACCCCAGCAAGCGGCTCGCTGCGGCTGGAACGGCGATCAGGTCACGGGACCCGTCAGCATGCATTACAAGGCGGGTGCATACTTCCGTACCGGTCCCTATGCGGAGTGCTCGGGGTACAAGACGCCCAACCAGGGCTGGGCAGTTGCCACCTGCCGCTACGTAAATTCCCTTGGAAATCTGTGGTACTACTCCTCCGACTGGGCCGGCTGGGTGTACAGCGGCAACGTCACGTTCCCCATTGACGGCTCGCCCGCACCCACCAAGTGGTGCTGAGGAACCTGAAGCCCGTAGACAGGCATGAGGCAGCCCCGAAGGCGTCGCAACTATTGTTCAAGGCCCTTCTCGGGGTTCGATTGCCTGAGTGGCCTGGTGTCGATGAGCCTTGCGTCGCGTGCGGGCAGCGGCTCGCACGGCGGGCGGCCCGGTTTGGCGGGGATGGGTCCGTGGCGTCTTCCTCGACGACTGCCTCGGTACGTACGGGCTGGGTCTGCCAGGTGCGTCCCGGGGCGGGCGTCTGCTCGCCCCGGGGGCTGGACGACGGACCGGTCACGGTCGGCCTCGGCGGGGTGCTGCTCGGGTGCCGCGCCCGACGAGGGACGTGAGCGGCAGGACGGAGATCTGGCCCACGGTCCTCGACCGTGGCAACGACCAGCTGGTAGTCGACGTGACCTTCGGGGAGCAGGGAGACGGCGTAGCGGGTGGGGCGGGCGGTGGCCTCGAGCAGGTTGCGCGTCGCCGCTCTCCCGTCGGGTGACGCTGACCGGAGGGGGACGCGGCGGGGGCGGGGGCGGGTCATTGCGGCGGCGCCAGACGTTGATCACATGCCGGGGGTCGAGGGTCAGGTCAGAACCACCCCATCCGTCTCTCCGACGAAAACCGGTCACACCCCTATTGCATGGCTGGAAATGGTGCCATGCTGCAGCAACGGTGATCCCCGCCTCCCTCCTCGGCAGGATCCCCACAGGCCCCGCCCGGAGGCTGCCCCGTGGCAGGGCTGCGCCGCCCCTCCCGGCCTCCCCGGCGGGAGGGCCGACGCATGCTCACCCAGGCCACTGGCCTCTCCCTGGAATGCTGGACGCTTCCGTCGACAGCCTCCGCGACCAGGACAGGATCGTGTGCTGTACAGCGTTGTTCAGCCTCTACGGAGCTGGTACATCAGCGCCGCCGCCGATGGGCAACATGGTCTATCCCACGTCTACTTGAGTTCTCCGCGGCGCGTGAGAGGGAGAGCGCTGAGCTCATCGCCTCAGGGGACGGACTACGTCGATCGCCGTCATGGGAACGTGTGTTGGTTGTAGGAATGCGCCGCGCTCCGGTGAGACGTTCCGCGTAGGCCAGACGAGCCAGTTGAGCTGGTCCGGCGCCGCGCGGCGTGAGCTTCGGCAGAGCGAGGGCGGTGCGCGGGCTCCGGCGGTCGACCCCGGCGGGCGTACTCGCCCACCGGGCCCGGCGGCTGCCCCGTACCCTGAACCGTGTGCTGTCGAATGCGGATATCGAGGGCGAGGCACCGAGCAGGCATGTCCCGGCCTTCGCGACCGAGCCGGACGCAACGAGGCCGCGGCTTCCCCGTCGGCCGGCACCGAGCCGGCCATGACGAGCACGGGTGGCGGTGGCCCGCCACCACGCGGCACGTGGTGGCGGGAGGGAGTGATCACCGGGACGGCGCTCGCGCTCTGTCTGCTCGGCGGCGTAGTGCAGGTCGACGGCACGCTGTCACCGCCGCCTGCTGCCGCCTACTTCATCGCCGTGATCTCCTGTGCCGTGCTGCCGCTGCGGCACCGGGCGCCCCTTGCCACCATGGCGGCCACGACCGCGTGCGGCGCGCTGGTGCCGCCCCTGGGTCTCCTGCTGAGCCCGCTCGTCGTGGCCCCCGCCGTGATCACCGCCTACTCCTACGCGCTCACCGCACGCGACGAACGGCGCGCGGCGAGCGCGGTGTTGCTCACCTCCGCGGCACTGCCGGTCGCCTCCATTCCCTTCTTCGGGGCCCTCTCGTGGCAGGACGCGAGCAGGCTGGCAGCGGTGGCGGCGTTCCCGCTGGTCGCCGGCGTACTCGGACACTCGGTGCAGAACCGCCGGGCCTACCTGGCGGCCGTGGAGGAGCGGGCCCGGCGTGCCGAGCAGAGCCGGGACAGCGAGGCGCGCCGGAGAGTGGCCGAGGAACGGGTGCGCATCGCCCGGGAACTGCACGACCTCGTGGCCCATCAGATCACCCTGGCCAACGCGCAGGCCACGGTCGCCGCCCACCTCTTCGACGCCCGCCCGGAGCAGACCCGCAAGAGCCTGAACGAGCTCGTCGCGACCACCGCCGACGCGCTCGACGAACTGCGGGCCACAGTCGGTCTGCTGCGCCAGTCCGGGGACGCGGCCGCGCCCGCCGAACCGGTACCCGGGCTCTCCCGGCTTCCCACGCTCCTGGAGTCCTTCAGCCGTGCGGGCCTGAAGGTGTCGGTGCACCAGGAGGGCACGGCCAGGCCGCTGCCGCCGGGAGTGGACCTCACCGCCTACCGCATCATCCAGGAGGCCCTGACCAACGTGACCAAACACGCCGGCACCGGTAGCGCCCGGGTGCGCCTCGCCTGGAACCGCGATCACGTGACCATCACCGTCGCCGACGACGGAAAGGCGCCCGTACGGCGCCGACCGCACCCACGGGACAGAGCGCGTCCACGGCGGCGGACCGCCCGCCCGGATACGGTCTGATCGGAATGCGCGAACGTGCCACCGCGGTCGGGGGACACCTCTCCGCGGGCAGCCGCCCGGAAGGCGGCTTCCTCGTATCCACCCAGCTGCCTCTCCCGCCCGCAAAGGACACGACGCGCAGGACTGACGGAGCAACATCCAACGAGGGACGGATGGCCGACAGAGCGACGGACGGCGGAGAGACCGGGGGTGCGCCGTGACGCTCCGGGTGCTGCTCGCCGACGATCAGGCTCTGCTGCGCGAGGCCTTCCGGCTGCTCCTCGACTCCGCCGACGACATCACCGTGGTCGGCGAGGCCGCCGACGGCAGGGAAGCGGTCAGACTCACCCGCGAGCTGCGCCCGGACGTGGTGATCATGGACATCCGCATGCCCGAGGTGGACGGTCTCACCGCCACGTCGGAGATCTGCGCGGATCCGGAACTGCGTGCCAGCCGCATCCTGATCCTCACCACGTACGAGACCGACGAGTACGTCGCTCAGGCGCTGCGCGCGGGGGCCGGCGGCTTCATCGGCAAGGGCATCGGGGCCGAGGCCCTGCTGGACGCCGTGCGGACGATCGCCGACGGCGACACTCTTCTGTCCCCGGCCGCGACCCGCTCCTTGGTGGCCCGTTTCCTGGCCACACCGGACGACGCCCCGCCGCACCTCCCCGAACGGCTCGCCGTGCTCACCCCGCGCGAACGCGAGATGGTGGCTCTGGTCGCGACCGGCCTGTCCAACCAGGAGATCGCCGAGCGGATGTTCCTCAGCCCCTTCACCGTCCGCGCCCACGTGCAGCGTGCCATGACGAAGCTGGAGGCCCGCGACCGGGCGCAACTCGTCGTCATCGCCTACCGGACGGGCCTGGCCCACGCCACCCCCGAATAGCTCACGGCCTCGGTGTGAACTCGGGCAGCGCAAGCGCCGAGTGGGCCGGTCGTGCCGGCGCGGAGGGCATGGTGACGAGGCCGCGCAGCATGGTGTTGCGCTGCTCCAGGGCCCGCACCGTGATGGGGAAGAGCGTGGCCGCACCGTTGTCGACCAGTGCCTGATTCATGGCTACGAACTCGCGAACGCCGCGTTCGTAGGCGGCGAAGGCGGCAGCGTGGTCCCGGTCCGTGGCCAGGGCGTCGGCGAGCAGGTAGGCACCGGCCAGCGCAAGGCTTGAGCCTTGCCCGGTAAGGAACGAGGGTGCGTACGCGGCGTCGCCGACGAGCGCGACGCGGCCGCTGGACCAGTGGGGCATGCGGATCTGACCGGCCGTGTCGAAGAACAGGTCATTCGCGTCGCGCATGGCGTTGACCATGCCGGGTACCTCCCATCCCGCGCTTGCGAAAGCCGCAGCGACAAGGTTCCGCTGGGCATCGGGGTTCCGGAGGACATCGAACGGCGGTTCTGGTTGGTGAAAGGTCAGGAAGGCGTGCAGCTCGTCGTCGTCCCCGACGGCGTAGAGGGCCGCGGCTTTCCCCGGGGTGTTCCACAGCATGACCTCGCGGGAGAGCCCGAAGGTGTTCGGCATGGTGAATATGGCGAAGCAGTAGCCGAGGTAGTGGTGGAACTGTTCTTCGGGGCCGAACAGGGACTCCCGGGTACGCGAGTGCATGCCGTCGGCGCCGACTACCAGGTCGAACGTGCGCTGTTGCCCACTGTGGAAAGTCACGTCGGCCCCTTGTTCCGACTGGTCGAGGGTGTCGATGGAATCACCGAACAGGAACTCCACGTCGTCGCGAACCATCGCGTGGAGAGCCGCGGCCAGATCCCCGCGACGCACCTCGAGGTCCTGTCCCTCGACACTGCCGGCAACTGCGCTCGGGGCGACCGAGGCGACTTTGCTGCCATCCGCGTCGAGGAAGGTGCAACGCCGCAAGTCGATGTGCGCATCCTGCAGTTGTGGCAGTATGCCCATCCGCCGGACCACCTCTACCGCGGTACCGCGAACGTCGATGGGATATCCACCGTCGCGCAGTGCGCCTGCCTTCTCCACCACGGTGACCGCGAATCCGGACCGGTGCAGCCAGTACGCCAGAGCGGGGCCGGAGATGCTGGCCCCGGAGATCAGCACTCTGCGCATCGCGGGAGCCCTCACGTCCATCGACAGACTGGTAGGTGTCATGCCCGGGCTCCTTTTTCCTTCGTCATACGGACAATGAGCAGGGACAGTGCGGCGACGAGGCCGGCGACGGCGAAACCTGTGGCGAAGGCCGATTCGGCCGGCAGGCCCGTCGCCGGGTCGGCCCCGGCGTCGAGGATCGCGCCGGCCACCTGGGCGCCCAGGGCGATACCGATCACGCGAGTCACCACGAGCAGGCTGGTGGCGATGCCGGTGTCCTTGGTCTCGACGGCGGTTGCGGTTCGGGTGAGCAATGCCGTGGTGGCGACGCCCGCGGCGATCGCGGTCAGCACCTTCGCGAGGGCGAGCTGCCATGCCGCGGTGTGCAGCGCCGCCAGGGTGATCATCGTGGCCGCCGTGACGACGGCGCCGACGACGAGCACGGCACGCAGACCGAAACGCCGCGCCACGATCCCGCCGACCGAATCGCTCACCGCCCCGGCGATGGCGCCGGGCAGCAGGAACAGTCCGATTTCGGTGGTGCTGACTCCAAAGCCGTACCCGCCGGCCGGAACCCCGAACAGCTGCGGGAGCAGAAACGCCACCATTCCGAAGCTGGTGGTGATGACGAAGGTGAGCACGCACGAGTGCCACATCGCAGGCTTTGCCAGCATACGGAGATCGACCATCGGCGAGGCCGCCCGGCGCTCGACGGCGATCCACCCGGTCGCCAGGGCGGCCACGACCAGCGCGATGGCACCAACCGCGAATGGCGGCAGGCCGCCGTCCCTCGTCACCGTCACGAGCCCGAGCATGAACGCGAGCAACGTGCCGCTCAGCAGCACCACACCAGGCCAGTCGATCCTGTCGTCCGACGGGACCGGCCGATCATGCGGCATCAGCCGCATCACGACCAACGTCGTCGCGATGATCGCGATCGTCGGCAACGCGAACATCCAATGCCAGGACAGACCTTCCGCGAGCGGCCCGGCAAACAGCATCCCCACCATGCCGCCGCCCGTGAACAGCGCCATGACCAGCCCGATCGCCACCTGTGACTCCCGTGCGGGGAGGTGTTCGCGCACCAGGATGAAGGAGAGGGGCAGCGCACCCACCATGACGCCCTGCAATACCTGACCGAGCAACAACACCGGCAGGTTCGGCGCCAGGCCGGCCAACAGACCACCGGCCGACACCACGGCCATCAGCAGGACCAGCACCCGCTTTGCGCCGTAGCGGTCGCCGAGTTTACCTGCGACGGGTGCGACGACCGCGCCGGTGACTAGTAGCGTGTTGCCGATCAACGCCCCTTCGGCAGGACTGACCCCCAGCTCACGTTGCAGGAGCGGGAGCGCAGGCTCCACCACTGACTGCAGGGTGCCGAGGGCGAGCGCCAGGACACCGAGGGCACCGATCGACAGCCTCCCGATGCGAACCGGGGAAAGGGAAAGCACGGCTTCGGACATGGGCAACTCCAGACACCGTGAGGCAAGGGGAATACGCGGGATTCACGCGCCTCCAACCCTTCCCTCCGGCGCCTCGACGGGCATCGTCCCCCGCTACCGTCTCCTCTTGGTGCCCCCGGACCAGCCACCCACGTGTCCTGGTGCCTATGCACTACAGGCCGACTTGGGTTTCAAGAGGGCTTGCCCTGGAGTTCAATGATCTGGGCTACAGCCGGACTGTCACGCCCCTGGCGGGGGGGGGGAAGTGGCGGGGCGGCCGGGCGCGGCGAGGGCGGAGACGACGCCCGGGACGTGGCCCCACTCGCCGATCCGCAGGGCGAGCAGCCAGCAGATGGCGGCGGTCAGCGGCAGCGAGACGGCCTTGAGCCGGTCCAGTGGGCAGGAGAAGCGGGCCCGGCGGGGCCGCACCAGCATGTGGCATGGTGCACCGCTACTGGCGGCAGCCCCTTCAACGCTGGTTCGATGAATTCACCGCCGCCGGGCTCGCCATCGAACGAGCAGTCGAGCACCGTCCGTCCCCCGAGATGTCCAGCGAGCATCCCGCCATATACGCCAGACTCGTCCGCGAGCCCGGATTCATCGCCTTCCAGCTCGCCAAACGCACAGCACCATGACCCAGACCCAACTTTGGGAAGAGCCATGACCTCACCAACGCTGACGGTCGTCAGTGGGCCGCCCGGCACAGGCAAGACCACCCTTGCCCACGAGCTTGCCCGCGAGCTCGGATGCCCCGCCATCATCCGGGACGAGATCAAGCAAGGAATGGTGCTCGCCTCCCCTGGATACCGGGCAGGAGGTGACGACCCACTCAACTATCCGACCCTGGACGCGTTCTTCGAGGTCACGCAGGTACTGCTGAGGGCCAACGTGAGCATCGTCATCGAAGCCGCGTTCCAGGACCGACTGTGGCGGCCCAACCTCGAACCGCTCGTCGCCCTCGCACACATCCGTGTCATCCGCTGCACCACCCCCACGGACATCGCGCACGATCGAATCGTCAACCGCGTACAGGAGAGCGGCCACCGCGCCGCGCACGCCGATCACGACCTGCTCGAAGCCATCGCGTCCGGCGAGCACTCTCTCGACTCCTTCGTGCCGATCTCACTGGACGTCCCCACGCTGAAGGTCGACACCTCCGACGGCTACGAGCCAGGCTTCAAGGACATCGTCTCCTTCGCCCTGGGCTCCACCCCATGACTCCGGCCCCCGTCGACAACACCGCCGCCCACGCTCAGGGACTGGCCGATGAAGAGGTACCAGCCGCTCTGGCCCGCGAGCTCAGGGAGGAACTCGGTCTCGACCTTGCCGAGCTGCCCGGCATTCCCGAGCTGCGCTGGCCACGGGCCTGATGGCGCTGTCGGTCGCGGGAACCGCCGTCCTGGCCATCCGCACCGGAGGACAGAGCCTGTCCAGCCTGGTCCTGCGGGTCAACGATCTGTACGAACAGGCCTGCTACGTGCAGGATCTCGAACGCCTCTTCCAGGAGGCCGCCAGCCGGGCAATCCCCGTCGGAGGCACGCCCGTTCCTGACGACCTCGCGCTGATCCGCTTCGAGAACGTGACCTTCCACTACCCCGAGGACAGCGATGCCGACGACGAACCGGAGGAATCCCCCACCCCGGACCGGCCCGCGCTGAAGAACGTCACGCTCGACATTCCTCTGGGCAAGATCGTGGCGCTGGTCGGGGAGAACGGCTCCGGCAAGACCACCGTCTCCAAACTCCTGGCCGGCCTCTACCACCCGGACAACGGCGTGATCCGCTGGAACGGCGTCGACGCCCGCGCACTGGACCGCGCCCAGCTGTGGGACCAGATCGCGATGGTCAGCCAGGACTTTCACCGGTGGCCATTCACCTGCCGCATGAACATCGCCATCGGCCGCGCGGAACGCCCCCTGAAGGAGGAGGCCCTGGAGGAGGCCGCCGCGTACGCGGGAGCCGACGAGGTCGTCGCCGAACTCCCCCGGGGCTGGGACACCCTGCTGAACAAGAGATACAAGGGCGGCCGGCAACTGTCGGGAGGCCAGTGGCAGAAGCTGGGCATCGCTCGCGTCCGCTACCGCAACGCCCGGATCCTCATCGTCGACGAACCCACCTCCGCCCTCGACGCGAAAGCCGAGCTGGAGGTCTTCGACCAGATCCGCAAACTCGCCGACGGCGGCCAGACCGTCGTCCTGATCACCCACCGCCTCGCCTCCGTACGGCACGCCGGGACCTCATCCACGTGCTCGAGGACGGTCAGCTGCGCGAGAGCGGCACCTTCGAAGAACTGCTCCACCAGCCGGCCGCGGGCGTCTTCCGCGAGCTGTACGAGATGCAGCGCGCCCAGTTCCAGGACTCCGCAGTGCCGGGACAGCGCCAGCGGGCAGAAAGCGTGAAGGAGGGGAAGGAACGGTGACCGTAGCCCCGGCGGAGGAGAGCTTGTGGCGGCACCGGGACTTCCGCCGCTACTGGCACGCGCAGGCCGTCGACGTCACAGGCAACAGCATCACCTCGGTAGCGATCCCGCTGATCGCCGTGGTGGTGCTGCACGCCACCGTCATGGAGGCGGCGCTGCTGTCTTTCGCGGAGAAGCTGCCGCCCCTCCTCGTGGCCCTTCCTGCCGGGGCCCTGGCCGACCGGCACCGCAAGCGGCCGATCACCATCGGCGCCGCGCTGGTCAACGCCGCCGCCTTCGCCACGATCCCTGTGGCAGAGGCGGCAGGCCATCTGACGCTCGGGCACCTGTACGTGGTGGCGCTCGTCGGGTCCACCGCGACCGTTTTCGGGTCCATCGCCCGCATCAGCTACCTGCCTGCGCTCCTGCCTCCGGGGCAGCTCCTGGAGGCCAATTCGAAGCTGGGCGGGGTCAGCTCGCTGTCCGACAGTGCCGGTGCCCAGCTCGGCGGCGCGCTCGTCGGCGTCCTGGGGGCGACCCGGGCCATCTACGTCGATGTGGTCTCCTACGTGGCGTGCGCGGTGCTTCTGGGACGGATCCGCACACCGGAGCCCGCCTCCGCGCCGCGCAGGGAGGGCAGTACGCACAGGAAGGAGATCGCTGAAGGAGTCCGCTACGTGGTGTCCCACCCGACGATCTGCCCGCTCCTGCTCACCGGCACCGCGTTCTCAGCCGCGTTCGCGTTCCTCAACACCTTGTGGGCCCTGTTCCTCCTGCGCGACCTGCACTTCTCGGCTTTGGCCTTGGGTACCGCGATGAGCGTGGCCGGTCTCGGCGGCCTGTTCGGTGCGCTCCTGGTCCGCAACGTCGTCGCCCGGTGGGGGCCGGCTCGGGTCATGCTCACCGCGCTCGCCGCCATGCCCATCACCGAGCTCCCCCTCCTGCTCGCCTCCCCCGGACTCCCAGGCCAGATCGCCATCACCGCAGGCCTGTTCCTCCAGATGGCCTGCGCCATCGCCCAAGGGTCGACACAGCGATCCATCCGGCAGTCGGTCTGCGCCCCGGCCATGCAAGGCCGCATGATGGCCACCGGCCAGTGGATCACCTTCGGCTCCCGCCCCCTGGCAGCCCTGCTGGCCGGCGCCTCGGGAACCTGGATCGGGCTGCGCCCCACCCTGACCCTCGGAACGCTGGCTCTCACCATCCCGTTCCTGGTGCTGTTCACCTCGTCCCTGCGCTCCATGCACGAGGTCCCCACAGCCCCGGCCACCGCGCTCGGAAAGGAGGCATAGAGGTGACGATTCAAGAACCGGTCCCCTACTGGGACGGCCTGTGGTCCGCCGGGCACCGCTACCGGCCGCTCGACGAGACGGAGACCGCTCTCCTCGACCGGCACGCCGGAGCCGGCCGGGGCCGGTACGCGCTCGACATCGGAAGCGGCGACGGCACCCTGACTCGCCACCTTGCCCGGCTCGGCTACCGCACGACGGCCCTCGACTGCGCACCCACCGCGATCGCCCTCGCCGCCGACCAGATGGCCGGGGAAGCGGTCACGTTCTGCTGCGGTGACATCGAGGCCCCGCATCCACCGCCCTTGCCGGAGAGTGCCTACGCCCTGATCACTGCACGGCTGGTCTACGCCTTCATCAAGGACAAGCCCGCCTTCCTCGACCGGGTTCGCAGCCTGCTTGCCCCCGGAGGACTGCTTTGGGTCGTCACGCCCATGGCGGACCGGGTTCCCCCTGACCGTGCGTCGATCGGAATCACCATCACCGAGGAGGAGTTGCTGGTCAGCGGGTGGTCCGTCGCGTGTGCCGCGGACATGGACAACATTCGCTGCTTCGCTCTGAGACCGTGAACTCCAGCGTGAGGAAAGGGGAAATCTGCGATGGATGATGCAGCACGGAACGAGCAGGCGTGGACCGCATACGGGAAGCACCACCTTGAGCGCGGCACACACCTGTCGGAGCCCGAGCGGCTCGACTGGGGGTTCTGGGGCACAGGGCCCGGGGCCGAGGTCCTGGGCGACCTGGCCGGGAAGCGCACGCTCGACATCGGTCCCGGCACGGGCCGCTACCCCGCATATCTCGCCCGCACCCACGAGGCGGTCGTCGACGCGGTCGAAGCCTCGCCCACCCAGTACCTGCGCGCCACAGCCCGGTACCGCGACGTCCCCGGCGTGCGCTTCGTCCAGGCCGACGCCGTGGACTTCCTTCGACGGGAGACGACACCGGTCTACGACGTCGCGTACTCGGTCCACGGCCTCGGATACATCGACCCACACCAGTTCCTGGACGCCCTGGCACCCCGCGTGCGGGAGGGCGGAAGCCTTGTCTTTTCGGTGCTGCACACGAACTCGGACGGGGTCGGGCCGGAGGTCACGCTCGTCCCACGGGACGAGACCCTCCCCCTGGCCGGCGGGGGCGAGCTGACCGTGCGCATGTGGGTGCTCAGCCCTGTGCTGTGGGAGGACCTCCTGGTCGAGGCAGGCTTTCTCGTGGATCACATCACCGTGCTGCAGGCCCCTGAGCCGAGCAATCCGGTCGCCTGCACCCTGTTTGCCGCTCGGAGGCGGTGACCGAGAAGACCGGGTTCCCGCGCCCGGACACAGGCACACAACGCCCGACTGCCAAGACTGTTGTTCCGCACTGCGGATTTCCTCCACCCAGGTCACCCGTATGGGCGCACTGCTCAGCACACGGAGTGCCGACGGCCCAGGGGCACGTGACGCTGTCGGGGGCACGGCCTGCGCGACGGACAGCCCGGGATCGTAAGGCCGGCCACACAACACCGTCAACAACGGCAGGGAGCGCCATGGCGAAGAAGGTCCACACCATCACCCGACCACTCCGGCAGACGTCGGGCGACTGGCACTACGTGAAGTGGCACTGGATCTCGGAAGACGTCGCCGACAAGGAAATCGATCGGAGCTTCGAAGGAGCCTTCCAGGGCACGCCTGAGCAAAGGCGCTGGTTTGCGGCGGCTGTGGCCTCGGACCGGAGCATGCCTTCGCTCTACGTTGCGAAGACGGGAAAGGTCTACTTCCTGTGTGGTGATACGTATGTGCGGTGCACGCAGGAGACGATGACGATCGATGAGGGGTTTCCGAAGTCGATCAGCTCGTACTGGCCGGGGCTGAAGGCCGTGGGCTTCGACCGCGACATCGATGCGATCCTGTCGTGGGACGAGAAGACGGTGTACCTCTTCAAGGGCCTCCAGTACGTGCGCTACAACCTCGAAACCAACAAGGTCGACGACGGCTACCCCAAATCGATCGCCCTCTACTGGCCGGGATTCAAGGAAGCAGGCTTCGACAGCGGCATCGACGCCTTCGTCCGCTGGGACACCGACCGGGCCTACGCCTTCAAGGGCGACCAGTACATCCGCTTCCACATCCCCACCAACAAAGTCGACCAGGCCCCCAGGAAGACGATCAACTACTGGAACCCGCTCGCCACGCTGGGCCCGAGCCGTCTCATGGCCATGTACCTGGCGGGCGAGGTTGAGTGAGCCGACCCTGCGGTACGCGCATTCTTCGCTCACCTTGTTCCTTGACATCGGGCGATCACTCTCTTGGGAGTGAGCGCGGTGCCGGGGCGGGTGGTCTTCGCCCAAGGCTCGCGCTGGTCGGTGGCGAGAGGGACGGCGAGGCGAAGGCTGGGTGTGCGCGACGATGACGAGCCACGTCCAGCGGTCCGCCGCCTGCGGGTCGCGCAGCCGCGGCCGGGCCCATCCCAGGGACTGCTTGAACAAGCGAAACGTGTGCTCCAGGTCGAATCTCCGCAGGTAGCACGACCACATGAAGTCAACGTCGGCCGGGCTCGCTCCGGTGGCGGAGGACCACAGCCACACCGGTGGCGCATCAGGGTCGCCGGGCAGGTGATCGACCTTGAGGCGGATCAGCGTGCCCTCAACCAGGGGAAGTTCTCCGTCCAGGTCGATCCAGGCCGAGCGGTGGGTGAGCCGGGGGTGGACCCGGTCTCACGCGCGGGCCTCGGCCTTGCCGTAGCGGGGTGTGCCGTTCAGGGTCACCACGGCGGGCTCGGGCCAGGCGCCCGGATTCGCCAGGCGGAAATCCGGTCCGTGCTTGGGCGGCCGGCCGCCCCTCGGCGGATCGGCGTGCCGATCGGACCGCGATGACGGGGATGCCGGTGGCGGGCGGGTTCACGGCATTGCGCCCGGCGGTCAGGAGCAGAGCCGGCTTCGCATCGGCCAGCATGTACTCCACGCGGGCAGCCGGGTATTCCGGGTCGACCGGAACGTAGGCCGCACCCGTTCTGAGCACCGCGACCAGTGCCACGACCAGGTCCGGCGAGCGCGGAATCGCCACCGCGACGAAACGCTCGGGCCCTGCGCCGCCGTCGATCAGCAGGCGGGCGAGACGGCCGGACCGGTCGGCCGGCTCCCGGTAGGTCAGGTGGGTGTCCTTGAACGTCACCGCGATCGCGTCGGGGGTCGCGCGGGCCTGCCGTTCGAGCAGCTCGGTCAGCGTGACTTCCGGAACGAGGACTGCGGGACCGGCGCAGGCGGTCAGCAGCGCGCGCTGCTCGGCAGCGCCGAGCGCGCAGACGTCCGCCACCCGTCCGGCGGGGTCGGCCATCGCCGTGCGGATGAACGCGACGAACCTCTCGCTCAGGCCGGCGATGTCCTGCTCACCGTACTGTGAGGCCGGCGCGTCGAAGCGGACGTACAGGTCGCTGCCGGCCGTGCCGTCGGTGTAGAGGGCGACCATGACCTCGTCGACCAGGCCGAACGTACCGCCCGCGAACCGCGCCGTACTGCCCGCGAGGTCGAGCGCCTCGACGAACGGGATGACGTTGACGATGGCGCCGAACGGGCTGCGCGACTCGGCCGCCCGCCCGGTGGCCCGCTTGATCAGGGACAGCTCGTGCCTGGAGTGCCGCAGCACGGCTCTGCGCTCCCGGCGGAGCCTCTCGGCCAGCTCCACGAGAGTCGCCCCGGGGGCGACCTCGGCCTTGATCGGCACCAGGTTCGACAAGAGGCCCAGCGACTGCCGTACGGCACCGGTGCGATGGTTGACCGTGATGGTGTGCAGTGGCGTGGCCGAGCCGCACATGAGCCGGAGGTACGCCGCCGCGGCCGCGGCCAGCAGGTCCGGCACGCTCGTCCTCAGCCCCCGCGCCGTGTGCTCCCAGGACGCGCGCTCGGCAGCGGGAACCGTCGCGGTGCGCGTGGTCATTCCCAGTGACCGGGTGAGGAAGTCCCAGGGCCCGCCCTCCGCCGTGGGTGAGCCGGCGGGCGGGCGGACGCCAGTGGGCAGCCGCGCCGCTGCCGGCTCCCCGGCGAGGTAGTCCTGCCAGAACCGCTCGGCGGCGGCGAACGCCGGGACGGCCGGTACGCCGCATCCGCCTCGGCGGCACGGTCCGCCGACCGCGGGGCGCTCGGGGGATCGGCGGACTTCTCGCGCAGTGCCCGGTAGACCTCCGCGATCCGCTGGGACAGCAGCGTGAGCACACCGAACGCATCGGTGAGAATGTGGTGGAAGATCAGGACCACGAGGTGTCTCGCCGCACCCAGGCGGATCGAGCCGACCCGCAGGAGCACGTCCTCCCCCAGGTCGAACGGTTCGCCCGCCAGCGACGCAACGGCGGTGCGGGCCGCGGCGGCCGGGTCGTCGGCGCCGCTCCTTCCAGATCGCCCTCCACGTTCCACAGCGCACCACGTTGTTGGGTTGGGCAGGTGCGAACTGCTGCGCGAGCCACATTGCCTCCTGCGTGGCCGTAACGCCCGTCGACCCCATCCAGGCATCCCCCTGCACACGTTGTATCCGGACACCGGGAGAGCATTCGCACCCAATGGTTGGCGCGTAAGCGGCAGTTAGCCACCCAGGTGAAAGAAGTTAGCCAGAAACAAGCAGATGCAACCAGGAGGGAAGCAATCAAGCAGGTGGGCGGGGCTGTCATGTGGCAGCCGGCGAGCCGGGACTCCACCCCGTCACGCCAAGATCGCTGAACGGAGCCGCCGTTGACCGTGCGGGAAGTCCGCGCCGCACGGCAACGCACGGAACTGATTGAATCGGTTCCGACCCGATCGCGAAGACACGCCGAGTCCCACATATTGGGAGGATTGATTTCACCGTGACGGCGATGCCCAACCACCAGGAGATCGAACAACAAATAGTCGACAAGCACGACTGGATCCGCGTGCACGGCGCGCGGGAGAACAACCTGCGCGAGGTCAGCCTCGCCATCCCGAAGCGCCGGCTGACGGTGTTCACCGGGGTCTCCGGCTCGGGCAAGAGCTCGCTGGTGTTCGACACGATCGCCGCCGAGTCGCAGCGGCTCGTCAACGAGACCTACAGCGCCTTCGTGCAGGGCTTCATGCCGACCATGGGGCGGCCCGACGTCGAGATGCTGGAGGGGCTGACCACCGCGATCATCGTCGACCAGGAACCGCTGAGCGGCCATCCCCGCTCAACGGTCGGCACCGCCACCGATGCGGGGGCGCTCCTGCGGATCCTGTTCAGCCGGCTCGCCGAGCCGCACATCGGCACCCAGAAGGCGTTCGCGTTCAACGTCGCGTCGGCGAACGCCTCGGGAACGATGTGGATCGGCGCCAAGGCCATCGAGAGGAACGTCAGCGTCGTCGGCGGCATGTGCCTGCGCTGCGAGGGCTTCGGAACCGTCACCGACATCGACCCGGCCCAGCTCTACGACGCCTCCAGGTCGCTGGCCGAGGGCGCGATCACCGTTCCGGGCTGGAAGCCCGAGGGCTGGGTGGTGCAGTCGTTCGTCGAGTCCGGCTTCTTCGACCCGGACAAGCCGATCCGCGACTACACCGCCCGGGAGATGCACGATCTCCTGCACCGTGACCCCGCCAAGGTCAAGGTGAAGGGCGTCAACACCACCTACGAGTCCCTGCCGGCACGGGTGCGCAAGGCTTTCCTGTCCAAGGAGAAGGAGACGCTGCAGCCGCACATCCGGGCGTTCGTGGAACGGGCGGTGACGTTCGCGAAGTGCCCCGAGTGCCACGGCACCCGGCTGAGCGAGCTGGCCCGGTCGGCGAAGATCGACGGGATCAGCATCGCCGACGCCAACGCCATGCAGATCAGCGAGCTGGCCGAATGGGTCCGCGCCATCGACGACCCGGCGGTCTCGACCACGCAGAAGGTGCTCGGACAGAACCTCGACTCCTTCACCGGGATCGGGCTGGGATACCTCTCGCTCGAGCGGTCCACCGCGTCCCTGTCCGGTGGCGAGGCCCAGCGCACCAAGATGGTCCGCCACCTCGGCTCCGCGCTCACCGACGTCACCTACGTCTTCGACGAGCCCACCATCGGCCTGCATCCGCACGACATCCAGCGGATGAACAACCTGCTGATCCAGTTGCGCAACAAGGCGAACACCGTCCTCGTGGTCGAGCACAAGCCGGAAACGATCGGGATCGCCGACCACGTCGTCGACATGGGGCCCGAGGCGGGCACCAAGGGTGGCGCGGTGGTCTTCGAGGGCACGGTGGCCGAACTGCGCGCCAGCGGGACGGTCACCGGTCGGCACCTGGACGACCGGGTCTCGCTCAAGCCGTCGGTGCGCACGCCCAACGGCAAGCTCGAGGTGCGCGGCGCCCGCACCCACAACCTGCAGGACGTGGACGTCGACATCCCGCTCGGGGTGCTCACGGTGCTCACCGGGGTGGCCGGTTCCGGCAAGAGCTCGCTCATCAGTGGTTCGGTGGCCGGCCTGGACGGTGTGATGACGGTGGACCAGGGACCCATCAAGGGTTCCCGGCGGAGCAACCCGGCCACCTACACCGGGATGCTCGATCCGATCCGCAAGGCGTTCGCCAAGGCCAACGGGGTCAAACCCGCCCTGTTCAGCCCCAACTCCGAGGGCGCGTGCCCGGAGTGCAAGGGCGCCGGGGTCATCTACTCCGACCTGGCGATGATCGCGGGCGTCGCCATCACCTGCGACGAGTGCGAGGGCAAGCGCTTCCAGCAGGAGGTGCTGCACCACCGCCTCGGCGGCCGCACCATCAGCGACGTCTTCGAGATGCCGGTCGCCGACGCCGAGGAGTTCTTCGGCAGGGGCGAGGCCAGGACGCCCGCAGCGCACACCGTCCTCAGGCGGCTCCTCGACGTCGGGCTCGGCTACCTCAGCCTCGGCCAGCCGCTGACGACGCTGTCCGGTGGCGAGCGGCAGCGGCTGAAGCTGGCCGTTCACCTGGCCGACGAGGACAGCCGCGTGTACGTGCTCGACGAGCCGACCACCGGTCTGCACCTCGCCGACGTGGAACAGCTGTTGGGCCTGCTGGACCGGCTCGTCGACGCGGGCAAGTCGGTCATCGTGATCGAGCACCACCAGGCGGTGATGGCGCACGCGGACTGGATCATCGATCTCGGTCCGGGCGCGGGCCACGACGGCGGCCGGGTCGTCTTCGAGGGGACGCCTGCCGGCCTCGTCGCCGCCCGTTCCACGCTCACCGGCCGGCACCTGGCCGACTACGTCGGCCGCTGAGCGGCACGCCCTTTGCGGGGTGCGTCGTTGTGCGGGTCCTCGGACCCGCACAACGACGCACCGCCCTCGTTCGGTCCGTCCGCCGGCCCCGCCTCGGCGTCCACACCGCCGGTACTGATGCGGACCACCTCCGCGACGGTCAGCTCATAGGAGGAGTACCACTTCTCGCGGCCCATCCGTCCGGCGCGGAGACGATGTCCGCTCCGTACCTGCTGAGCAGGTCGCCGACCAGGCGGTCCAGGTGCCGGTCGTTCCTCAGCACCGAGGCGTAGCTCTGCTCGGTGAAGGCGCACTGCTCGCAAAGGGGTGCGAACCGGTCCGGAAACAGGTCGAGCAGCCGCCTCCGCAGCTCATTCCCGGCGTCGGCGGTCTCCTCCTGCGGCGGGTTGGCCATGGTGTGGTAGTGCTGGTAGGACAGGTAGGAGATCGCGGCCGCGTCCTCGATCCGCGCGTGCTCGTACGCCGCCGGCCCGGTCGTCCAGTCCCCGGTGGAGTCGAGGCGGTCGACGGCTGCCAAGGCTCTGCAAGGTCACGGCCTGCACGGCGGTCCGGGGCGCCGGGCCTCGTCGAGTGCCGCAGGTGAGGAAGTGACCTCGGGCCCCGATAAGTCAGCGCTCGCATCCGCCTTCGACGTACAGCGACAGGAGTGAACCATCGCCATGCCCAATACCTTCGCCACCCCGGCAGTCCTGCAAGAGGGCCGCTGGCCTCCGGGCCCCGTATGACTGTTGCCCCCTGCCGAAGGCAGGACCTGGAGGGAGTTGCCGGGCCCGAGGGGTGCCGTAGGAGACGCTGATGCGTTGGAGCGTCCACGCGCGGCGTGCGGCCGAAGTGGATCACTGGTACCCCGCCGCCTGCCCCGCCCGTCACCGCCCAGCCCCCGCAATGACCGGTACAGGAGGCCACTTGGGCAAGGAAAACGCAACTTCGACATGGCCCGCAGAGGCGGCTACCTTCACCTGGTCTTCGGCGATCGCCCACGGTCGCAGAGGAGTTCCTTCAGGCTGAGCCACCCGCGACGGGATGAGTTGGTCACGCCCCAGGAATCCTCGCCCCCATGCCCGAGCCACCGAACCGGGTCCACACCAGGCACCCCCAACCAGGGAGAGACGCATGCCCCATCTTGCGCTGTACACATTCGGAGTCCTGAAGTCACCTCTCGCCGATCCCGCACCTCTCACGAACGAGTTCTACGAGCGTGGTGAGGCCGTCTACCGGAAGATCAGCCAGCACCCCGGATACCTCGCGCGTGCTGAATCGGCAGACGGTGACCGGGGCATGCTCTTCGGGGCGGACTGGGGTGCATGGGGAGAGTTCGCCGTACCGACCTGGTACGGCAAGGGCCGCACTGTGGAAACCACCGCCCTGGCCGCGACCCTCTCACTCTGGACCGACCTGCGCCCCGCCCTCGACGCCGTCTACGCCGGTCTGCACCGTGAGGCGCTCAACAGGCGCTATGACTGGTTCGAGAGGACAGAACACCCGAATTACGTGTGCTGGTGGGTCTCCGACGACGTGATACCCACCTGGCAGGACGGGGTTTCCAGGCTGGAACACCTCCACGGCCACGGCTCCGCACCGCACGCCTTCACCTTCCACCACTCGTTCGCCCCGGACGGAACGCCGACCAGGATCAAAGACATCGGGCCGAAGAGCGACCAGGTTCGCTGACAAGGAAGCCTGAACGACTGGGTTCGCTGTCGACGCCGCGATTGCAGGAGGAGGTCCCCGGCCTCTCCAGCCCGTACCCTGGCGCCCCCAAGACGACCGAGGCGGGTGGTCAAGGCGTCGACCACCCGCAGGAACGGCTGAGGAGCCCGGCGAGCCGGAGGCAGGAAGCGAGGCGCAGGCACGTCCGGTGATCCGTTAACCGTCGTCGCCGTCGTCGCTGTTCTAGTGCGCCACGTGCACGTGGAAGCCGCGATCCTCCAGCGCCCCTGCCGAGTTGAACGTCCGAATGAACAAACAGTTATTGGTGTTGAACCGGCCCACGACGGTGATCTCACCGGGTGCCGAAGTGCCGACGTTGCCGGGAATGCCGATGCTTGCGACATAGGTGCCGTTGGTGATCGGTACATTGAAGCAGACCTGATAGGTGCCGACGCTCAGCTTTGTCGCCGACGTGGCACCGGAGCTCTGCCCGGCAACGAGGGTCCCGTCGGCTGCCACGACGGCCCGCTCGATCTGCTGAGCCAGTGCTGCCGCGCTGTCCGAGCTCGCTGCTGCGGGGCCGTTAAAGGCCTCGCCGGGGCCGTTGACGACCTCGCCGGGAGTTTCGATCGTCATTTTCGCGTTCCCCTTCCCATGGGTGCGAGATCCGCTCAGAGGCGTCAACGCCAGAAGGTGCGTATCGCTCTTCCTCTGAGTGTGCACTGGCGAACAACGGGCCGAAATCACTCGTTCAGGTGACGCTGCTTTCCCTCGGAACCCGGTGAACAGGGCGTCCAGCGTCAACCTGGCGGCCCCGTGATCACACCACCCACAGCGTGGTCATTCCGGCTCATCCAGCGTGACCGGGCACCGCTGCGTGCCAATCGACTCTTCGTTCGTCGGCCCTGCCGTCACCCTTACGATCTCGTGCACGGTTGGCCGTGGCGGGTGCGGGTCACTGAGCTGCCGGCGCCGTGCATCTCGCCGGGCGCCACGTCGAGATCGACTCGGAGCCGGAAGAGCCCCGAACCCGGAGCTGGTTCGCACGACTCGGCTCCCTCGGGATCGAGGCCGAACCCCTTATGAGCGTTGCATCCTTCGAAGATCCGGGCTCGCCCGGAGTCGTGAACAAGCCCTTCCAGGAGCGCGGCGCATGGACCGGCAGGCAGCTGGGCACCGATGCCCGCGTGCCCATCACTGACGACTTGCATCGCTTCACCGAACTGTCGGCGCGGCTGACCGGTTTCGATGGAGTGGCTCTGGAGGCCACCGGGCTGGCCGAGGTGTACCGGGCGGTCGCCGCGGAACGGCTCGGCGCGGAGCGGTACGCGCGGCTGCTGCGCGAGCTGCCGGAGCCGGACGGCGCCATGGATGGCGAGCTGCGGGCAGCGGCCCGGGCGGTGACCTACCTCTGGTACACGGGCAGTTGGCCGGGGCCCCCGCCGACCGTGGTGTCCCCGCGCGCCTACGGCGAGGGCCTGGTGTGGAAGGCGGCCGGTCTCAAGGCTCCCGCCACTGATCCCGGCGGGTACGGGAGTTGGGGCGAGGAACGCGACGGGTCCGGCCCGGGCAACGGGGTCGAGGGAGGCGGCCGGTGACGCGGTACGACGTGATCGTCGTCGGCGCCGGTGTCGCGGGCTCGCTCGTCGCGCACCGGCTCGGCCGGCACGGCCGGCGGGTCCTGGTCCTGGAGGCGGGCGCCGGTGTTCCCGGCGACCACGAACCGTCCGCCGACCCGCTCATCACCTACCTGACGGCCGCCGCCAAGGTGCCCGGTTCCCCCTACCGGGCCCATCCTGCAGCCCCCTGGCCCGAGGTCACGGACCTCTCCGGCGCGGACGGGATCCCTGGCTTCCGGGCGGTCGGCCACCTGCGGCAGGAGGGCCCTCTCCCGTACGCCAGCGGATACGTCCGTGTCAACGGCGGCACCGGAAACGTCTGGACCGGCCTCGCGCCGCGCATGCTCCCGGAGGACTTCGACACCGAGTCCTTCGGGTACGGACGTCGGTGGCCACTCACGTACGACGACCTTGAGCGCCACTACAGGGCGGCCGAGGAGGAGTTGGGCGTGGCCGCCGATGCAGACGAACAGCGCGAGCACGTCGGGCTGCCCTTCCCCGACGACTACGTGTTCCCCATGCGAGCCCTGCCCGCCTCGCGTGTGGACCGTCTCCTCGCGGCCCGCCTCGACGGGCGGCGCGTCAAGGACCCCGTCACCCTGCACGAGGTCGAACTGAGAGTGGTCGGCACCCCGCACGCGCGCAACAGCGTTCCGGACCCCCGGTACGACGGCGGCCGCGGCTATGTGCCGCGCGGGCGGCACGGCCGGCCCGCTCCCGACAGCCGGTGCGTGGGCAACGCGAGCTGTGTCCCGCACTGCCCCTCGCATGCGAAGTACACCCCGCTCAAGACCCAGGGGCGCTGGAGCACGACCGTCACGCTCCGGGACCGGTCCGTGGTGAGCCGCGTGCTCGTCGACGGGCGGGGGCGCGCCACGGGCGTGAAGTACCGCTCGTACGGCGGGGAGGTGTCCGTCGCCCACGCCGATGTCGTCGTGCTCGCCGCACACGCCGTGGAGAACGCCCGGCTGCTGCTCCTCTCCCGGCTCGCCGACCGCAGTGGTCAGGTCGGCCGCAATCTGATGGATCACCCGGTCCTGCTGACCTGGGGCCTGCTGCCCGAGGACGCCGGGCCGTACCGGGGTCCCGGCTCGGTCTCCGGCTTGGAGGGCTTCCGCACCGGCACGGCACGCCGGCTGCGGGCGCCGTTCCGCGTCGAGCTCGGGGCGTGGGGCTGGGCCTGGGCGAAGGGATCCGTCGATGCGGACGTGCACCACTTCCTCACCGAGCGGGGCCTCTTCGGGGCGGAGTTACGGCGGGCGGTCGGGGACCGGATCCGCCGCCAGTTCACCCTCCAATTCGAGATGGAACAGAGCGCCGACCCCGCGAACCGGGTCACCCTCCACCCGCACGAGCGCGATCCGCTGGGCCTGCCCCGCCCCCTCGTCACCTACGACCTCGACGAGCATGTGAAGGAGGGTATGGCGGCGGCCCGGACGGTCTCCGACCAGATCTTCTCGCTGCTCGGCGCCGAGGACCACACGGACTACACCCCTGTGGCGGCCTGGCCCGGCCGCTTCGAACACGGCGGCCGCACGTACGGCTACCGCGGCGCCGGCCATGCCGCCGGCACCCACATCATGGGCGACTCCCCGGCCACGTCGGTGGTGGACGCCTGGCAGCGCTGCTGGGACCACCCCGGCCTGTACGCGATCGGCTGCGGCAGCATGCCCTCGGTGGCCACCTCCAACCCGACGCTGACGATGGCCGCGCTCGCCCTGCGCAGCACTGAGCGCATCGAGGCGGACCTGGCGGCCCGCGACCGCCCGGCGTCTCTCGTCCCACCCCCGGCGTCCCCCGCCGCCATCGCGCCGTCACCGATCCGAGGAGCCTCGGCATGACCGCCCCCCTGCCCCTGCCGCCCGTACCCGATCCCTTCCAACTCCCCTTCCATTACGGGGCATTGCATCAGATCGGCATCGACTGGCTGGTCGCTCCGGACCCGATCCGCGAGCTGCTCGCCAAACACCATCCGGATCTGACCGCAGCCACCTTCGAGGACGGGCAGGCACTGGTATCACTCAACTACCAGCTGTACTTCGCGCAGTACCCGTTCGGCGGCGGCATCACCCAGGAGATCGAGTTCAGCGCCATCGCGTTCCCGACGGACGAGGGCGGCCGCCTGCCGCGCCTGACCTACGCCCAGTACGCACAGGGCTGGGACCAGACGAAACTGCTCGGCATCGCCCGCCTCCACGTCGTGTGCGACAACCCGTTCGCCATCAGGGCCGGGCGCGAACTCTACGCGGAACCGAAGTACCCCGGCTGGTTCGAGGTCGGCCTGCCGTCCCTCAACGGACCCGCGGGCGAGACCTGGACCATACGGTGCAAGTCGGCCACGATCGCCCCCGACGCCACCCTGGAAAAGGACCCGGACCCGCTGCTCGACATCACGGCGGACCTGGACGGCCTCACCGCCGTCGCCGCCAACTCCGCCCCGGTAACCGGCTACGGCACCGACCGCGAGGGACGCCTGCTCGCCGGCCCCATGAACGTCTACCAGCCGTACCGCTGGTACGACCTGTCCGCCCGTGAACACTCCAGCCGTACGCGGTTGACGGTCCGCACCCCGGACAGCCCCCTCGGCCGCGACATCCGCGCCCTCCTCGGCGCCGGAGCACCGGCTGTCGGCGCCTGGACGTACCAGTCTCCCCCGGTGGCCGCCCACAACCGCCCCTACTACCTGCCGACGCGGCCACGTCCCTGACGGCCGGCCCTCAAGGGCGCGAGCGGACCCCGACCCGTTCATCGCCACGCCCGCCTTCGCCCAAGCCGCCGCACCGGACCTCTCCTACCTCTCCCGCCTCATCCACCCGGCCTTCACCGAAGACGGGCTGGAGCTCAACTACGTGAAGGTCACCAGGCGGCGCCTTCGTGCGCGGCTCGGGCCCCCCGCGAGCGCGCACCTGTGCTGTCGATCGCGACGCGGACTGTACCCGCGTCGAGCAGGCGCGTTCCGTGCCTTCTTGACTGTCGCGCCCCACTGTGCGAACCCTTCGTCCAGTCGAGCGGTCTCACGGGCGCGGCGGCCTTGCGGAGGGCGGTAGGCCGGCCCGTGCGGCGGACCACTGGCGGTCGGCGGCGGCCGACAGGTCCCCAGCAGCAGCGCGGCGGCATTCCTGCGCTCGCGGGGCCGCTACGTCTGAATCTGCCGCCTCCCCGAGCTGGATCACTCACGTACTGCCCTGCACGCCGCCATCGCTCGGGTATCCCGGGGAGGTTGGCGATGAAGTTCTCTGTCAGCAGCTCGACGCACGCGTCGAGGTCGCCGCTCTGCAGCCTCTGATAAGCGGTGCGCAGCAAGGCCAGGTTCTTCTCGGTGGCGGTGTTCATCAGGTGCCCTTTCTCGGGGTTCTCGGGGTTCTCGGGGTTCTCGGGGGGGGATTCAGGTGAGCGCAGGCTGGCGCAGGGCGCCGATCAGCGCGTGCGGGTCGTCGGCGTGGAAGCGGACGGTCCGTGCTTCCCCTCTGCCGCCGCGCGGGCGGGGGAAGCCCAGCGGTCGCCCCGCTCATCCCCGGCTCCTGTGCATGAACGCCTCCATGACCCTGCGTACGACTTCCGCCTGCGCGGGCGCGTACTCCGCGAGCAGCGCCTCCTGGAATCCGGCCACGATCTGCCCCTCGGCGGGGATCGCGGCGAACACCTCGTCGGGGACGGCCGCCACCAGCTCGGCTGCCAGCGCCGGGATCCGCGGATCGTCCGTCGGGGCTTCGGCGAGCGCGTCGAGGCGTTCGTACAGCGCGAGCAGCGCCGGGTCTGCCGCCAACGGTCCGAGCACGGCGTACAGCTCCTGGCCTCCGGAGCCCGCGACGTCGAGCAGCGTCAGGTGCTCGCGGTCCTTCGCGGCGGTGGGCGAGGCCGTGTCCGGCGCCTTCGCAAGGAGCGCGGCGAGCGTGGGGGACAGCGGTTCGGTCTCCCCCGGCTCGGCGGCCAGCAGCACCGCGAGCCGCCGCCGACGCTCCCCGATCTCGGCCTCCTGCCGGGCGAGGTCGGTGTCCAGCTCCTCCAGCACCTCGGCCAGGTCGCGCCCCGCATCGTCCGCGAGGACGTCCCGCACCTCGTCGAGGCTGAGCCCGAGCTCGGTCAGCCGACGTACGCGGGCCAGCAGGACAGCGTCGCGGACACTGTAAGCCCGGTATCCGTTGGGGCGCCGTTCCGGTTCCGGGACCAGCCCGACATGGTGGTAGTGCCTGATCGCCCGGGTCGTGACCCCGACGAGCGCGGCGATCTCTCCGATCCTCATGACCTCAGTAGAGACCTTGCCGCCGCGTCAAGGTCAAGCGCCGGATGTGTGGTGGGCTGGACCCTGAGAATGCGGCTGTGTTTTCTGCAGCCGTGGTGACCCGCCGGGGTGTCGCCTGCAATGGGGGCATCCCCGCAGGTCCGAGGGTGCGGTGCGGCGCAGCCTCCCACCGGGCCGGGATCAGCGTCGACCACGACACCCGCCTGGAACAGGGCCGCCTGCCCGCCCCCTCCGGCGGCGTCCTGGACACACTCGCCCACGCCCTCCCTGGCAGATCCTCACTATCACCCAGGACCCCGACCAGTGCCTGGTCGTCCTACCTCCTGCCGACGAAGACAGCCGAACCAAGCTGACCTCTCTCACCAGCAACTGACCGCGCCTGACAGGTGTATCCCGGATGCAGGGGCCACACGGGCCCACATCCGGAGCGCCGGGTAGGTGTCGGGAGCGCGGGTTCGGGTCTGATACGCGGTTGTGGCCGGCCGGGCACCCTTCCAGGTGCCCGGCCGGTTTCCGTCTGCGGATGTACTCCCGTTCGGTCGCCGCCGTGGCGGCGAAGAACGCGCACAGCAGGCGCCCGGGCCCGGAGGGTCGCACATCCCGGTTCAGGGCCGAGGCGTTTCATCTCGTACACCGTGAAGACGACCCGGCAGTGCGGGGCGTGGGTCTGGGTCTCGCGGGCGGCCTGGGGCGGGGTGCCGGGCTGCCACGGCCGCCCCGGTACCCCGGTCGGCCGGCGTCGGCACCCGGAGCATCTTGGCGAGCCGGGGCACCCTCTTGAACCGGCCGGTGTGGCGGATCCCGGCGACCGCCGCGCCGCGCGAGCGGCACGGCGAGCCGGGCTCCCAGGCTCCCGGGCTCCCGCGGACGGGTTCGCCGTCCGGGTCCGGGCGGCAACGGCCCCTGCCGATGGCCGGCGCCCGGCTCGCCGCGATCGCCTCCGAGGACATCGGCCGGACCGCGCTGGGCGTCTTCCGCCACCCCGAGCTGATCGGCGAAACCGTCAGCATCGCGGGCGCCCACCACACCGGCGCGGAGATCGCCGGACTGTTCACGGCGGCCCTGGGCGAGAAGGTCGTCTACCGGCCGGCGAGCCTGGACGAGTACCGCGCCTCCGGCGCCTTCGCGGCGGACGAGGTGGCGAACATGTTTGCCTACTACGTCCAGGCCGCCGACACCTTCACCGGGGACCGCGACCTCGACGCCGTACGCGCGCTCAACCCCGGTCTCCAGTCGCTCCCCGACTGGCTGGCGCAGCACGCGAAGGAGGTCGTCCGGTGAGTACCGGAACGCGGACGACGGACAGCACGACCCTCACGGACAGCACGACCGCCACCGGCGTCACGGCCCGTACCGGCGGGGCCGCGCGTCTGGCCGGGCGTCTGGCCGGGCGGCGTGCGGTCGTGACCGGCGGGACCCGGGGCATCGGCGCCGCGATCGTGGCGCGGCTGGTCGCCGAGGGCGCCTCGGTGCTCACCACCGCGCGCGGCCCCGGCGGCAGCCTCCCCGAGGGGGTGCACTTCGTGACCGCCGACGCCGCCGTGGCCGACGACGCGGCCCGGGTGGCCCGCGCGGCGGAGACGAAGCTGGGCGGCGTCGACATCCTGGTCGACAACGCCGGCGGCACGGTCACCCGTCCCGACAGTGTCCTGGACACCGACGACGAGGAGTGGCTCCACAACCTGGAGACCAATCTGATGGGCGCCGTCCGGCTCGATCGGGCCGTCCTCCCCGGCATGATCGCCCGGGGCGCCGGGGTGATCGTGCACATCTCCTCGACCGCCGCGCACGAACCGATGGGGGAGGCTGCGGCGTACTCGGCCGCCAAGGCCGCCCTCTCCGCGTACAGCAAGAACCTCGCCGACCGGCTCGGCCCCCGGGGCGTCCGCGTCAACAGGATCTCCCCAGGGCTGACGATCACCTCGGCCGCCGAGGAACTGCTGGAGCGCGCCGCCGCACGGGACGGCTCGGATCGCGAGACGGCCCTGGACACATGGGTGGCCGGACTGGGCGGCATCCCGCTGCAACGCCCCGGAACACCCGAGGACATCGCCGCGCTCGTCGCCTTCCTCGCCTCCGACGAGGCCGCCTGGATCACAGGAGCCGACCACGTCATCGACGGCGGAATGCTGCGCGCACCCTGACCCCGCCCCAGCCCCTGCCTGATCCCGGCCGCGGCCCCGTCCTGCGGCCCGCCTCAGTCTCAACCTCAACCTCAACCTCAGCCGAGGATCCAGCCGCTGTGACCGCGCAGCTCCGGCCTTGGGGACCGATCGGCCAACGGAGGGTGTTCAGCGACCTCCGCAACTCGCGGGCCTCTGCGGCGGTCATGCCGCCGTTCCTGCAGCAGGCCCGCAACGAGGTCGACGTCGTGCACGAGTTCCTCGGGACGACTCTCGGTGCAGTCGATGAACCAGCCATGGCGGTCTGGTGCCGGTCATCGATGCGGGCGGAGACACCGGTCATGAGGGTGTCCCGTTGGAGGCGTGAGTACAGCGCGTACCCGTCACGGCGGAGGGCCGCGAGCCGGGACCGCAGACCTTCGGCCGTTCCCGTCGACTCGTCCTCGTCGGCCGACCGGTCAGCAGCAGGGAAGTCCGATTGCACCTGGGCGGGCGCGAAGGCCCGCAGGACGAGCCCTGGAGCGGTGGCATGCAGCGGCATCCGGCCGCCGACCCGGTACATCACGCGCCGGCCATCGGGCGCGGAGATCCGCTCGATAAGGACGCGCTCCAGGCCCTCACGCACGACCAGTTGCACATGCTGGAGGGTGGCGTGCCAGAGGTCTTGCAGACTTGCAGACTTGCAGACTTGCAGACTTGCAGACAGGGCATGGCGATGGTGCGCAGGCCGTGGCCGCGCGGTGCCATAGCGGCGATCTCCAGGACCCGTAGGCCGATGGTGCAGTGACCGGAGTCGGTACGTTCCAGTGCGCCCTGCTCGGTGAATTTGCGGGCGATGCGCAGCGCGGTGGCCTTGGGCAGATCCGCCCGTACGGTCAGGGCGGTCAACGAAAGCACCGGAGTATCCGGCCCGCAACAGCCGAGCACACGAAACGCCCGGTCCAAGAGGGGCTCGCCGTGGGCCGGGCAGCTTCCTCGGACGCGGGGTCGTGCCTGTGCGCGCCACTGCCCATCGTGCGAGCTGTTCACGCCAAAGCTCCGCGGATCGCACCGGACGGGTCCACTCAATGAAACCAGGGGTGACCCGCCGCCGACAGAGCGGCGAGGATCCGATAGATCCGATACCGCTACCGCCTGATCGCACACCGATGTCACCCCGCAGGAAGACACCCAGCATGAGTTCAGCGTTTCGCAGACCACCCGGATGGGCCAGACGCCCTGTGGCGACACTGACCGCGCTGGTGACGGCAGCGGTCGGCGCGATCGTCGCGGTGGCCCCGTCCGCGCCGGCCGCACCCGATAACCCGTCCCGTCCCTTCACCACGAACAACATGTACGGCAGCGACGGCGGGCGGAAATGGAATTCCGAGGTGGGGCCGCTCGCCGAGCGGTACCCGGTGGTGGCGCTTCAGGAGGCGGGCTCGGGGCCGCCGCCGGTGCCCCTTCAGTACAACGACAGCCGGACCATCCCCATCCCCGGGCCTCAGCCGCACCCGAACATGCCCATGACCGTGAACCGGTCGCCGTGGGAGTACAACGGCCGCTTCCACACGGTGTACTTCCTGGAGACCCACGTCGAGCGGCCTGCCCCGACCAGCCCCCTGACGTGGGGCGGCGGGCGGAACAACCTTGCCGTCGTGACGCAGGAACACGCCGACGAGGTACGGGTGGTCAACAACCCCGTCTTCAACGCGAACTCGACGAACAACGACTACCGTGCCCGCCGCGCCCTGGGCGTCCGGCTCGGCAACACCGTCTACTACAACATCCACGCCCGCGGCAACGACACCCCGCAGCTTCTCGCCGCGATCCGGGCCGACGTCCGCCCGGGCGAGAACTACGTCATCCTCGGCGACTACAACCGCAACATCGCCGGCCAGCCCATCAACACCGCACGCACCATAGTCACCGCCGATCCCAGTGAGTTCCTCGCCCGGCCCGACCGGCCCACCCACCAGAACGGCGGCGAGATCGACTACGCCCTCATGCGCGGCACCCCGCGCATGGTGGCCACCATCCCGGCCGGACGCGGCTCGGACCACGCCCCGGTCGAGTTCAACCCACCGGCCGTGCCGCCACCTCCGCCGCCGGGCCGACGCCCCGCGGTCACCGCCCACATGTCGCTGATCAACGTGGCCACCGGCAATGCCGTGGAGACGCTCCCCGCCTCCAGGCGGGTCATCGCCCAGCGGGAGAACTTCAGGCGCCCGACTCAGGTCTTCGCCACCGCCACGGACAAGGGCTACTGGTACTCCTTCGGACCGACCCCACGGGGAGGACCGGGAGCCCGGAGCGCGGGTGGCACGAGCGATCGGAACACGGCCGCCGACGACCGCTGCCCAGGGATCAACCTGTCCACGGAGAGCGAGATCACCATGATCCTCTGCAGCGACCCGCGTGCCCAGTGGCACCCCGAGGACCCCGCGGTCGACGTCGACGAAGAGGCCGACAGCGAGGAGGGCGGCCCCGTGCGCTGGCGCAACGCGGCCTACCCGGCCCTGTGTCTGGCCGTCGAGACCCAGAGGCCCGGGCCCATGCGCGGCCGTGCCTGCGCCGACGGTGACCAGCAGCTGTGGTACCAGAAGTCCCGCAACGTCCGGCCCCGCGAATGGGACGGGCCCTCGACACAGAACCAGCGCCTGCTGGCCCCCAACGGCTCCATACTGCGCACCGAGGCAAGCGGTACCGGCGACCGGACCAACCTCGTCATCCAGCAGAGCGATTCCCCCAACAACCAGCAGCGGTGGTACTTCCAGTACACCGACTACAGCGACAACCTGGTCCGGCTGATCGACCTCCGCAGCGGCAAGTGCATGGACGTCCGTGCCAGCGATCACGCCCGCCCCGGAGACCCATCAGTGGTCTTCCGCTGCCAAGACCCCCGGACCAACAACGACAACACCGGCCGGCGCTGGCGCGCGGAGACCGATCAATCCGGCAGGATCCGCTTCCGCAACGAGGCGACCCATCTCTGCCTCACTGCCCCCAAGGCGGCAGACGGAACGCCCAGCGCCGAGGGCAGAGTCACCGTGGACGAGTGCTCGGCGAGTTCCGTCTCCCTGCAGTGGTGGTCGCGGGGCTACTGACGACCCCGATCACCCCTTGGCCAAAGTCGCAGGGGGCACCCCCGCGGCACCGAGCGGGGGCTACTTGGCCAGGTAGCCCCCGTCGACCACATGGTCGCTGCCCGTGACGTACGCCGCGTCGTCGGAGACCAGGAACGCTATGAGGGCGGCGACCTCGGTCGGCTGGGCGGTGCGCCGCAGGGGAAGGGAGCTGAGGAGAGCGTCGGTGGCATGGGCCGGCAGTTCGGCGAGCAGGGGCGTGTCCACGATGCCTGGTGAAACGGACAGGACGCGCACTCCGTGGTCGGCGTATTCGCGGGCCGCGGTCCGGGTGAGGGCGAGGACGCCCTGCTTGGCGGCAGCGTAGGCGGCGTGGCCGCGGAAGCCCGAATGGGCCGCTATGGAGGCAAGGTTGACGATCACGCCGCCCGTGGGGGCGATCGAGGCGAGCTGGCAGCGCAGGGCGTGGAAGACGCCGTAGAGGTTCACTTTCATCACGGTGTCGAAGTCGGCCGGCGAAAGGTCGGCCAGTGGGTTCAGAGGGCCCATGACGCCGGCGCTGTTGACCGCGATGCGCAGGCCGCCGCGCAGGTTGGCGGCTTCCGCGACGACGAGGCCGACGCTGTCCGGGTCGGTGACGTCGATCCGGCGGGGCAGGGCGGCGCCACCTGCCGTGGTGATCTGCCCGGCCACCCGCCGCGCGCCGTCCTCGTCGAGGTCCGCGACCATCACCATGGCGCCCTCCGCGGCCAGTCGTTCCGCGCACGCGGCACCGATCCCGGAGGCGCCGCCGATGACCAGGGCGACCCGGTCGCGCAGCCGACCGGGCTGCGGGACCGGGTCGGCCGACGGTTGTGCGTGCGCCGGCGTGCGCGTCTCCTTGTCGATCATGTGTGGCTCCTCGCCATCGCAACGGGGTCGGATCAGGACGGGCGGGCATGGGCTGTGAGTGGCAGGCGGTCCGGCCGCAGGACGGTGCCGACCAGCGGCCGTACGGGGGTGGAGTCGGCCGGTGTCAGGCGTCGGTGGGCGGTGAACGCGGCCAGCGCCATGGTCAGTTCGGTCCAGGCGAAGTCCTCGCCGACGCACAGTCGGCTGCCCGCCCCGAAGGGCAGGTAGGTGTGGCGTGGCGCCTTCGCCGCACCCTGGGGTGGCCAGCGTTCGGGCTCGAAGTGGTCCGGGTCCTCGTACAGCTGCGGATCGCGGTGCAGTGCGTAGGGGCTGAAGAACACCTCCGAGCCCGGGGAGAGCTGTACGCCGCCGAGGGCGACCGGCCGCAGCGTGCGGCGCATCAGCAGCCACGACGGCGGGTGCAGCCGCATCGCCTCGGTCAGTACTTGTCGGGTGTAGACCAGTGCGGGCAGGTCGTCGAAGCCGGGGGGACGTCCGGCGAGAGCTGTGTCCAGCTCGTCGTGGATCCGTCGTTGGACGTCGGGGCGACGGGAGATCTCGTACAGCGCCCAGGCCAACGCCGCGCTGACGGTACCGGTCCCGGCGAGGAAGAGCGTGATCAGTTCGTCGGTCACCTCGGCATCGGTCAGGGCGCCGTCCGGGCCGCCGGCGAGCAGGAGCATCGACAGCAGGTCGCCCCGGTCCTGGCCCGCGGCGCGGTACGCCCCGATGATCCGTTGCTGGACGGCCACAAGGCGGCGCAGCGGGCCGGCGTCGGGCGGCCGCCATCCGGGCAGCAGCGGGAGGCGTTCCGCCCAGGCGTTGAGCGGGGACAGGGCGAGGCGCATCGAGTGGTACTTGACGGACAGCCAGTCTTCGACGGCGGTGTGCAGCTCGGGGTCCTGGGGGTCCGCGAAGAGGGTGCGGAGCAGGATGTCGAGGGTGAGGCGGTGGATCTCCGGCACCAGATCGACCGTGGTTCCGGGCTTCCAGGCGGCGGCCCGGGCCAGGGAGCGTTCGGACATGACGTGGGCGTAGCGGGCGATCCGGGCGTGGTGGAAGGCGGGCTGAACCAGTCGGCGGTGGCGGAGGTGACGGTCGCCTGCGGCAGTGATCAGGCCGTCGCCGAGCGGTACGCGCAGCGCGTCGAACATCGCGCCCTTGTCGAAGGAACGTGCCTGGGAGGTCAGCACCTCCCGGACGATGTCCGGGGAGTTGACGACATGGACCGGACGCGGGCCGATGTAGATCCTCGTCACCGGTCCGTACTGCCGCAGCCCGCGGACGAACCGCAGCGCGTCGCGGTGGAGCCGTGCGGCGTGCCCGGCCAGCGGCACCCGGCCGGGGACGACGGGAGCTTCGAGGGGGAAACGTTCCGGCACCCTGTCGGGCCGCACGGGTCAACCCTCCTTCAGCACTCGGGCGGCGCCCAGGCGGCGCTGCCCGGCGAAGAGGCCGCCCGCGGCGAAGGCCTGGGTGTGGGTCGGGTAGTGGGTGAGCAGCGGTCGTGGACCGTACATGAGGGGGACGCCCGGCCAGGTGCCGTCGGCGCGCTGGGTCTCCACGAGGTAGGTGAGCCCCTCGGCCCAGTGGTTCGCGTCGTGGAGGCCGCCGCGTTCCAGGGCCGCGAGCGCCAGGCCGGTGGCGGCGGGAACGCTGGGGCCGCCCGGCTCGACGGGCCAGCCTCCGTCGGGATTACGGGTCTCGGCGAGCGTCCTGGCGGCGGGGTGCCCGGCCACGGGTGCTGCCGCGGCGTCGAGGGCGGGCAGGACCTCTGCCGTGGCGTACGGCAGGCCCCGGTACCACCCGGCGTGCCAGCGCCCCTGGGTGCCGAGGCGCTCGGTGAGCCAGCGGCGTGCCGCGGCCGGCCGTACCCGGTGACGGCCGGAGTGGCGGTCAAGGGCAGTGACGACATGGGCGATCACATCGTCCACCGGAGGGTCCCCGGCGGACTGCCAGGTCCGCCACAGTCCGTCGGACGTCTGCTGCCCTGCCAAGTGACGTAATCCGGCCCCGATCGTCGTGCCGGGCACACCGCGCGGGCCGCCCAGCGCGATCAGGACGGCCGCGGTGGTGTCGTTGTCGGACTCGACGCCCGAGCGGTACGGCCAGCCGCCGTCCGGGTTCTGCGCCGCGACCAGGAACGCGACGGCGGCGGGCAGGCCGCGGCGGCCGAAGACCGGTGCGCCGTGAAAGGCGCGTACGGTCAGCGCGGTGTCCCATACGTCGCTGGTGGGGAAGCGCCAGGTTCCGTCGGGGAGTTGGCTGGTGATCAGGTGCTGTGCGGCGCTGCGGGCGGCGGCTGTGCCGGGGGCCGCGGCCTGGAGTGCGAGCGCCGCGAGAGCGGTGGTGACCGGGTTGGCGAAGAAGTCGCCCGCCGGAGACTGTTCGTCGGCGATCACGCGGGTGGCGTGCCGGGCAGCCGACTGGTTGCCGAAGTGGGTCTCCACCAGAGCGTGCGCGGACCAGAGCTCCACCCGGGTCCAGCGCTTGAGGCGCCCCGGGGCCGCGAGTTCGGAGGCCAGGAGTGCGCGCAGCGCGGCGGGCCCGGTGCCGCCGCGGGTCGCTCTGCCGGCGTGCAGGGCGATGGCCTGGAGCAACCGGGCGCGGGCCGACAGCGCCCGGTCCGTGAAGGAGGGGTGGCTCACGTCTATGTGATCGCCGGTCTCCAGAGCAAGCGAAAGCAGCGCGGCCTCCACGGCGTGGGCCACCGGATGGTGGCCCTGCGGGGCGGCGCCGCCCGCAAGCCAGACCCTGCCCCGCTCGGCCGCCCGGTGGGCGCCGGGGTGTGGTGAGCGAGCCAGGGTCAACGTGCACAGGGCGGTCTCGGTGATGCGCGCGGCGGGGGCGGCGAGCCAGGAGCCGTTGCGCCGCTGGGTGGCGAGGACGTGCTGGGTGGCGAGGTCGAGCGCACGGTTCACGCGGGGTGCGAGCGTGGGCGACAAGCGCGTGTCCGGCGTAGGCGACAAGGACGGTAAGGGCGGTAAGGGCGATGAATTCGCGTCCGGGATGGACGGTATCGGGCATTCTGTCGACATCAGGCCTCAATCCTTCGCGTTCCGCTGGATCCGTTGCGACTGCGTACGGGGGACGCGGGTGGCTCGTAGGCGTGGTTCGCCGCCCGGCGCGTACGTAGCCTGAATGGCGTGGACACTTCGCTACCGACCGGCCACCCACCCACGGACATCGTCTCCGTAGCGGACACATGCTCCGCCGCGTTGCAGAACATGCCGCGGCTGGAGATCTGGCTCAAAGGGCACGGGCTGCCCATGGACCCCGCGCTCGTTCCACTGATGTGTCTTCAGACAGCGTTCATGACACCCTGGTTGCCCTCGGAGTCCTGCTACCAGATCTCCCGGCTCATGGTCTGGCTGATGGCGATCGACAACGTCCTGGACGCACCGGACCAGGCAGGGCCGGGAGAGAGCGCGGCCCGCGTCCGGTCCTGGCACCAAGTCCTCGCGGGACGCGCCGATCGCGACAGCAACCGCGGCTGCCGCAGCGACGATCCGATGGCCCGTGCTCTGGCGGAGATCGCCTCAGACCTGCACCGCAGCGGCCGACCAGAACTCCTCGCCCTCTGGCGGGAAAGCATGCATCAGACCCTCGTCGGCATGCAGCACGAAAGCACAGCGGCCCGGGCCGCGGACGCCGGTGGCGCTGTGCCACAGCTGACCGACTACCTGCGGCACGGCGCCTGGACCATCGGCGTCGAACAGCAGGTCACCGCCCTGTGGACCCTTCTGGACGAACCGGATCTGCCACGGCGGCTCCCCGTACTGCGCGGCGCGCTGCGCGAGGGCGCCATCGCGATTCGTCTGCTCAACGACCTGCGCGGCCACCACCGGGAACAGTCCGAGGGAAAGGCCGACGCGCTCGCCATCGGCCTGAGTGAGCAAGAGGCGCACGACCGTGCCGAGGCGGGGCTGGAAAGCTGCCGACGCGCCCTGGCTCCGCTCAGCTCGGCCGGGTACGGTTCCGCGGTGGCGCTGGAGCGGGTGGTGCTCTGGCACGCGCGGATGTACCACCGCTTCGACCCTGTACGGCCCGGCAGGGCGGCCTCTCGCCTGCCGGGCGGAGCGGGCGGCGCCACGGACACCCGGCACACACCGTCCGTCCCCCGGCCAAGGGAGATCCCGCCCATGAGCATCCAACGCGTCGTGCAGGAAGTTCTGGACATCATCACGTCCGCAGGGGAGTGCGACAACGCACGACTTGCGGAGCTTTTCGACCGGCTCGAACCGGTCGACACCGACCTCCTCATCGGCACCTGGCGGGGCGGCGGGTTCGAGCACACCAGCGAGAACGCCGCGCTGCTCGCGAAGATGCGGTGGTACGGCAAGCGGTTCGCCTCTCCCGGCCAGGTGGAACCGCTGCTCTGCCGCGACGAGGAGGGGAACGTCTTCTCGTACGAGGAAATGGGCCTCGCGACGCTCCACGAGGTCGTCTACCGCGGCAAGCAGTCCACGGCGATGGTCTATGACCAGTTACCCATCATCGACCACTTCCGGCGGCTCACCGACGATGTGCTGCTGGGCTTGATGGACAAGAAGGGAGCGCCCGCGGACTTCTACTTCCACCTCACCCGCGTACCGGTCCCGGCGCCCCGGCCGCCCGGCCACGGCGGGTAGCCGACCGGGACCGCTCGGCGCTGTGCACTGCTCCTCTCGCCGGAGCGCATCGAGGCCGGCGGCGCGGTCGGTGTCCGACTCAGTGCACCCTCGCCGTACGCCCCGGCCACCACCCCCGAGGCGGGCGAGGGGGCCGGGATCACCGACGTCGCCCGTCGGCTCGCGGCCACGCTAAGTCCGGCGACCGCGCCGCAGCGACACCGAATCCGTGCCTGAACAGCGGCAACTCAAGGCTCATATCCGGAAGGACAACGGCTTCTGACGCCAAAGTCGTCGTGGCCACCGCCCGGCCGGCCCACCCACCCGCCCACCCGCAGCCTTCTGCAACACGCTTTACTGCGGGACACGGAAGTGCGGGATGACCTTGGCGCCCCACTGCCGAATCGTCTCCAGACACACGCTGTGAGGGACGGTCCCCATCTGGACCAGGCAGATCACTTCGTCCGCTCCCGCGTCCGCCAGTTCCTCAACACGCATCACCGCCATATCCGCCGTACCGTAAGGGTGGTCGGTGTTGTACGCGGTAACATACTCGGGCCGCAAAGCGACTCCGCAGGCAGCGATCTCGTCCAGGACTGCCTGCTTCTTCCTGCTGAGAGCCTGCTGTCCGTCGATGGCCGGGTCCTCATGAAAAGGGGCGGGTGCGACTCTGGAGTGGCCTCGGGAAGATCTCTCCGGGGCCGATGTCGAGGGAACCATGCCATTCGAACCGCTCCGTCCGCTCCGTTTTCCAGATTCCCGTGATGATCTCCAGTGCTTCCCGCACCTGTTGGCGCGCGGTGTCCGGATCCACTCCGTACAGGGCCAGCTCTTGCCGGCTTCCGCCGTGTCCGGCGCCGATGTCGAGGCGTCCGCCGGAGAGCACGTCGAGCATCGCGGTGCGCTCGGCGACGCGCACCGGATGCTGATATCCGAACGGCAGGGTGACGACTCCGTGACCGATCCGGATACGGGACGTCCGTGCGGCTACCCAGGTCAGGAAGATCTCGGACGTACTCATGTGTGAGTACCCCTTGAGTCCGTGGTGCTCCACAGCCCAGACGCGGTCGAACCCGGCCTCTTCGGCGAGTACCGCCTGTTCGACGGAGTCCCTCAGCATCTGCTCGGCGCCGCGGGGCATCTGCGGGCCATGCTGGCGTGGCTGGCCGCCGCCCAGGGAGACGCCGACACCTGCCGCGCCCTGGCGGCGGAATGCCTGAAGGTGGCCGTCGCCAGCCGCATTGCCTCCGCGGTGACGCTCGGGCACTGGGCACTGGGCCTGAACGCCCTGGCCGACGGGCAGCCCAGGCGTGCCGTCCGCCTGTTGGGCGAGGTCTGCGCTCCTGGAGGCACCGCAGGCCACTTCATGCTGGGCGCGCTGGTGCTGCCGGACTTCGTGGAGGCATGCGTGCGAGCCGGAGAGCCGCAGCGGGCACGCGAGGCCCTGCACTGTGCGGGGGCGCGGTTTCTCCACGACGGTGACGGGCCGCTCGGCGCGGCCCGTCACCGGTGTCACGCGCTGCTCGCCGAGGACAACGAGGCCCAAGCGCTGTTCACCGCCGCTTTGGAGGCCCGCCCGCTCGCCGCGTTCGACGCCGGTCGCACCCGTCTCCTCTACGGCGAGTGGCTGCGCCGCTGCCGCCGGGTCAGGGCGGCCCGGGAGCAACTGCGCCGGGCTGAGAACGAGCTGCGCGGCATCGGCGCCACGCCGTGGGCGGACATGGCCCGCAGGGAGCTGCGCGCCGCGGGCGCCACCCTCCCCGCGCAGTGTCCGGCACCGGCCCTCCCCGGCAACGCGCTCCTGACCGCCCGGGAACTACAGGTCAGCAGGCTCGCTGCGCAGGGGCTCAGCAACGCGGAGATCGCCGAGCGGCTCTTCCTGAGCCCCGGACCGTCAGCTACCACCTGTACAAGGTGTTTCCCAAGCTCGGTATCACGTCGAGGGCCCAGCTGTACGCGATGCTCGGCTGACTGCGCCGCCCGCCGGGCTCCATGTGGGGAGGTGGGAGTCGTGTCGAGTCGAGTGCAGCCTGCAGACCGAGCGCGGCCGGGCCGATGCCGAGTAGCGGCCGAGAGGATGCACAGTGCCCTGGCGGGGCCTCAGTCGCCAGGGGCAACCGGCTCGGGGGCGGCGTCGAGTGCATCGAGTACTGCGTCGCCGTTCGCCCTCGCCCACTCGGTCAGCATGTGGATCGGATCGATGAGCGTCGCCCCGAGCGGGGTGAGCTCGTACTCGACGCGGGGCGGCACCTCGGCGTAGGCGTGGCGGCGGACGAGTCCGTGCGCCTGGAGCCGTCGGAGCGTCTGGGTGAGCATCTTGCGGGAGATGCCGCCGATCAGCTTGATGAGCTCGCCATGGCGTACTGGGCCCTTGCTGAGGCCGTAGAGCACGACCACCGTCCATTTGTCGGCGATGAGCTCGACCGCCAGACGGGCCGGACAGTCGGCGAGAAAGGGATCGCCGGGGCCGAAACCGCTCATGGCGCCAAGGGTACCTGCCGGTTCCTATCGGATACCTAGCCTGGATTCTCTCCCCCTTCCCTTCCCTTCCTCCCCTTCCTTCCCAAGCCAGGAGAGTCATGCGAGTCATCACCCAGCAGACGCTCGGCGGTCCCGAGGTCCTCACCATCGTGGACGTGCAGGAGCCCCGGCCCCTCCCGACCGAGGTTCTCGTCCGCGTCAAGGCGATCGGGCTGAATCCGCTGGAGGCGCGCCTGCGTGCCGGTGAGTTCCCGCTGATCGGCCGGCCGCCGTTCATCCTCGGGTGGGACATCAGCGGCGTGGTCGAGGATGCGCCGGGGACGTGGCGGTTCAGGCCCGGCGACGAGGTGTTCGGGATGCCGCTGTTCCCGCGGGCGGCGAGCGCGTACGCCGAGGTCGTGTCGGCGCCGGCGTTGCACCTGGTACGCAAGCCGGCGTCGCTCTCGCACGTCGAGGCGTCGGCGCTGCCGATCGCCGGGCTGACGGCGTGGCAGGGCCTCGTCGACCTCGGCGGCGTGACCGAGGGCGACCGCGTCCTGGTCCACGGCGGTGGTGGCGGGGTCGGTCACGTCGCGATCCAGATCGCGAAAGCGCTCGGCGCGCACGTGATCGCGACCGCCGGCGGGGCCAAGCGGAAGTTCGTCGAGGGGTTCGGCGCCGACGAGGTGATCGACTACACGGCGGTCGACTTCACCGAGGCGGTCCGCGACATCGACGTCGTGCTCGACACGGTCGGCGGCGACACCGCCGAGCGGTCGCTCGAAGTGCTCCGCCCAGGCGGCCACCTGGTGACCGCGGTCGCCGAGGAAGATGCGGAGCTCGCCGCCACGTACGAGGCGGCCGGCATGCGATTCAGCGGCATCGCGGTCGACCCCGATCCGGTCGCCCTGCGAGGTCTCGTCGAACTCGCCGAACAGGGCAGGCTCCGGGTCCACGTGCAGGAGACGTTCCCGTTCGAGCGCGTCGCCGACGCGCACCGGCTGCTCGATGGCGGTCACCTCCGGGGAAAGCTCGTGCTCACCGTCTGATCCCGTCGTGGGGCCTCGCGTGAGCGCGGCTCCACTCATGAACGGCTGGTGACTCGCGCCTGTGACAACCCGGCAAGGGGCACACCTGCCGCTACCGCGAACACGACTTCCGCGAATGCCAGGTCGTTCGAGCACGAGCAAGTGTGTACGGCCCGGCCTCATGCCCGGTGCCGGGGCCGGCACGGCGCGCCCCGGCAGCACGGGGCGTCCGGTCGGGAACCGTGGCCAGGCCGGGGCGCGTCTCCCTCCGGGGAGCGTGGAAGGGACGCCCATGAGCATGGACCCACCCCGACCGCCCGGGCGGCCGCCAAACGGCGGGCCGCGGCCCGCGGGCGACCCGCCACAGCCGTACACGCCGCTGTGGCGACGGCTGCGTGAGGACGAATGGCCGCCGTTGGGTGAGGTGTTGAAGGGGCGGCGGGAGCACATGCGCCCCGGGGTGTTGCTGGTGCTGCTCCTCCCGTTCCTGTGGTGGCTGACCCTGCCGCTGCTGGTCGGCTACCAACTGGCCCGTACGTCACGCCGTATGGCGCGCCGGATCTTCCCCGTACGCCCGGAAGGGTACATCGAGGATCCCGAGGCGCTCCGGGTGCAGCGGGTGCGGGCCTGGGTGGCCCTCGTCGTTTCGGGGGTGCTGCTGGCCGCGTTCGGTGACTGGCAGGACGTGTGGGAGGCGCAGAGACAGCTCCTGGAAGGGGTGTTGTTCGCGCCCTGGCTGGCGCTGTTGAGTGCGGTGGCGGTGGTGGCGCCGCTCTTCTGGGCGGCCAGGCCCGAGACGCGGCGGGCCATGCGGACGCAGCTGTGGCCGGCCGGCCGGTCGGCCCTGTGGTACTTCGGCGCCTGGGTGCTGGTGCCGCTGCTGTTCATGGCGGCGGCCAAGGGGATGGGACTGCTGCCCAGCAGCGCCAACGGACTGTTCGGGCTGCTGCTACGAGTGTCGGTGCTGTTCGTGTGCTGGGCGCCGTTCTGGTGGGTGATCTTCTTCCTCTGCTTCGCCTCCGGCCCGGCGCTGCGCCACGCCTTCAACCTGTCCGCCGTGCACGCGGCGCTGCCCGCGCTGGTCACCACCGTCCTGGTCTGGGCGCTCGCCCTCCGCGGCCTGTCGTCGGGCGGCCTGCCGCCGGGCCCGGTGCCACTCGGGGTCTGCGCGTTCCTCGGTGGCCCGGCGTCGGTGACGGCATTGGCCTGGTGGGAGATCCACCGACTGCGGCAGCGGCACGGGGTGCGGTTGCGGGATTAGCGCCACGGATCTACGACTTCCGTCCGTCGGATCGACACCTGCGACAGGTGAGCCCCGGCAGAAAGCTTCGGCGGGGACCTGTTCCAGGATGAGGCCGGCAGCTGCCGGTGCAGCCAAGTCGAGGCCGGCGAGTTTCACCACGTCGGCTTCGCGTCCGTCGCCTCCGCTCCGGCGCACCCGAGCCGGCTCCCTTGGCAATTGCCTGCCTCGCAGCCGGCGTCGCACCCGCTGCGGCATCGTTTCAAGGCGGTACGACGGCCGTCGTATCTGGCGTTCTCGATGTCGCGTTGACGCTGGTTCAGACCTCGGGCGGTCGCAGTCCCATTGCTACCCCCAGGCCCCGGTCAGCCCGGCCCGGCAGGAGGCGGGTTTCCTCGACGGCGAGCAGCCCGGCCTCGTGGAACCAGCCTGCGTGGGCGGAGGGTCTTCGGGGCAGCCGGCGAGGACGGATTTCAGCTTCAAGCACTCGCTCTCCGGCAAGGGTGTCGGGGTGAGTCAGGATCCAGCCGGCGACCGTGCGCGGAGACGGTATCCCGTTGCCCGCTTTCGAGCCTCATGAGAGCATCAACGTTCAACGGTCCGCCTCCTTTCGTTTACGCTTCGCAACACAAATGAAAGAGTGCGGGCCGTTGCCATGTCCACGGTTTTGAGCAATCCACCAAGATCTGCGAATGGCGGGTACCGTTTGATGTACACAACAGGGCTGACAGAAGCCTGCATCGAGGAGGCGAGCAACATCTTGGTTGCGCCTTCGATGTTGCAAGATCATGACTTGATCAGGGACTTCTTCGGGTCCGTCATCACGCCAGAGGACCTCGCTTCTGGTTCACCCGACCTCGCTCAGAAGACCGTCTACCTGTGTGGGGATATATCCGGGATCAGTGGCCGCCAACTGCATGCGGCTGCCCGGGTATTCGTCATCCGGGACCTATCACACGGTTGCCACGAGGACGTCGACAACCCTTGGGCCCTCGTCGACCTCGGCCGAGTTCCCATCCGCGTACACGGCGTCGGTGTGTACTACCGTCGCTTCTTCGGGCTCGGCGACGATCACTTCGGGCGGATCCGTGCGGAGCACGCGTTCCAGTCCCTGACGGAGTCCACCAAGCCTGGAACAGCCCATCGCAGCGGAATCTATCTGACGCCCGTCACACGAAACGGTGACGAACTACATTTCCGCCTGCTCCGGTGCTCCACGAATCTCTCGGGGCCGACCGAGAGCTTTCGCCTGACCGACACGCGCATCGTCGAGGCTCTGAACCGCGAGGCCGCCACCGTCTTCCGGAACCAGGCACCGCTGAATCACGTCCTCGCTCAGATCTACCACAACACCCTTGCCACGGCCGAGCGTAAGCAGTCCAAGGCCAAGATCTCGGCCCACGCCGACAAGACCAAGGACATGCCTGTCAATGGCCTCATGGCCTTCTGCACCTTCTATGACCGGCTCGACAGGCTGCAGCCCCTGGCCGAAGATGCCTTCGACTACGGTGTGAGGGGTACCAGCGGGCTGGCCAAACTCCATTTCCGCCTCAAGGAACCGACCGGAGAACGCGACGGGGTCGCGCTCCCCCCTCAGTTCACCCTGACTCTCTATCCCGGCTCCGTGTTTTTCATGCCGCTGTCCACCAACCGCCTGTATACGCACGAAATCCGGCCCTCAGCGCTGGACGCCGAGTTGCTCCCGACCCGCCTGGGATACGTGGTGCGCTCTTCGAGCGCCGAAGCCGTTCACAAGAACGGCCACACATTCCTCAAGGTGGGCGGAGACTTGGTGAAGCTGGGACCACCCACGCCGGCCGGCATGAACGAGCTGCGCAGGCTGTACGCCGAGGAGAACAGGACCTCGTCCTTCATTGATTACGGCGACGAATTTCTCTTCAGCATGAACACGGGAGACTACGTTGCCCCCCGCGCCTAGGATCTCGGATGAGGTCCTCTCGTGCGCTTTGCCAACCGAGGAGAATCTCTTTGCGGAGCTGTCCGCGTCGGCTCGTTTCGAAGACGCAGGGAAAGGCCGGCGAGGCGCCGTGCTTACCAAGGTTGGCGAGGCGGGTGGTGTGCCTCTCGTACGCACTACCACTCGATACAGCAGCCCGACGCAGCGCTTCCAGGCGGTGCACGAACGGCTGGCGCAACAGATTCAAGAACGCGCGGCGCTTCCGGTCGGCTTCAACAACGCTCTCATCGAGATCTACACGAACGCTTACACAACCATGGGCAGTCATTCCGACCAAGCCCTCGATCTGGCCAACGAGTCGTTCATCGCCGTCTTCTCCTGCTACCAGCATCCCGAATCGAGCCCGCCGAGGAAGCTGATCTTCGAATCAAAGGGGTCCGGCGCCGAGAAGTTCGAGATCCCCCTCACCCACAACAGCATCGTCGCGTTTTCTGTCGACTCGAATCGGCGACTCCGGCACAAGATCGTACTAGACACGCCCGGCCGGACGGCGGACAACCAATGGTTGGGAGTAACCTTTCGAACGTCAAAGACCTTTGTCCGGTTTCGCGACGGACACGTTTACCTCCCGCAGGGTGCGCGCCTCATATCGGCCGACGATGAGCAGAGGCACGAGTTCTACCGACTGCGGCGCCGTGAGAACAATGAAACGGACTTCATCTACCCTCAACTGACGTACACCGTCAGCGAGAGCGATCTGATGCCGCCCGTCTGACCTTGAGGGCTTTTGAATAACCCTCCTGGCAACGAATACTACGGCGGCAAGCCCCTGCACCGGGAGGCAGACGACAAGGCGGTCAGATCGGGCGGCGGCCTCTCCCGCCACTACGTCAAGAACCGCATCCTTGACGGCTCCCCCTTCTGCGTCTACTAGCCTTGGGATGACCAGCGGGTCGGACACTCCGTCCGGCCCGCCGGCCGCATTCAGGGCCGGATCCTCACCGCCGGGAGATCCTCGAAATCCAAGCTCCGCGGCACGCCAAGCCCCCAAGCCTCCAACTCCTGGAGCACACGCCCCGTGCGGTCCTCCGCCTCGAGCAACCCGGCAATGGAGAAACCCTCAGCCTCATAGCCGTCCGGGTGGAGCGGGTCGTATGAACAGATGACACGGCCATCCACCGCACAGGTCAGCCACGAAGCCGAATTAACATTCCGTCGAAAGCAGATCAGCCGGGTACCAACCGAGGCACGCTCGACGAGAGCCTCATCGTTCAACGCAGCGCCAAAGCTCTCGATGGCGTAAGCCCACCCGAAGGTCTCACCCGCCCTGGCCACCTCGCCGCCATCCGCAACGAATCCGCCGGACCGGAGCTCCTCCAGATCGAGGCCAACGCTGTCGAGGTCGTCCTCGTCCTGGTAGTGGTTGAACAAGTCGATGGCCTCGGCCTGCTCCCGGCTCATCGACCGGATCGCCGCACCATCAGCCCCCAGTCTTCGCAAGAGTCCCTCGGCAGTTTCATCCGCACAGAAGATGACGGTGAAACCGTCACTGTAGGACTCGGTGAGCCAGGTGACTCCATCACGCGCACCATTCATGAGCGGAGGCTACGGCCCTGCACTGCCGCGAGGAAGCGACGGTGATCACATCGGGGCCTTCAGCGCTTAACAGAATGAGGCCGGCCGACTGCGACCGAGCTCTTCAGTTGGCCAGTTGAGAGGGTGGTGGCGCGCCCACACCGTCCGCCCAGCCGATCTCACTGTCAGCTCTCTGTGTCATTATGCGGACGCGTCCCAGAGGAGTGGGCCGCGGACTACTGATTGCCAGGGGGCTGGGGATGGGCGCGGGTACGGAGCCGGACGGCTCGTCCAGGTCCGACGAGGAGTGGGAGCGGTTTCTGCGTGAGTCGGTGGCGGGTGCCGCCGACGCGCCCAAGGAGCCGTCGGCGCGGGCCCGTGACGTGGCAAAGCGGCTGAGCGTGGAGCCCGGCCGCGGCCCGGAGGGCTGGCGCAGCTACGCACCCGTGCGGCCCAGGCGGCGCACGGGCTGGTACGTGGTCGGGCTGCTGGCCTTGCTGGTGCTGCTGGTGGTGGCGATCGCGCCGGGGCGGGTAGTGGACTTGTTCGCCGGCGCCGACTCCCCGCCGTCGGCGGCCGGCCCGACCCGGGTACCTGCGGGGGCGGCCCAGCGCCCCACCGTGGACGAGCCGTTCCGCGGCTCGCCGGCGGCGGGCTGGGCGAGTGGAGCGGCGGGGATCACCGTGCCGAAGGCCGGTGCGGTCGGTTGGATGAGCGCGGCCGAGGTCGAGCGGGCCCTTGCCAGCAGCCGGGACTTCCTCGTCGCGTCCGGTCTGGACCGCGGGGTACTGCGGGGCGAGCGTCCCGAGAAGGCGATTGCGCTGATCAACCCTCACCAGAAGGACGTCCAAGACCTTCTGAAGACCGCTTTCCGGACCCCGGACGAGAAGAACGACCCCCTCCTCCTCTTCAGCCGCTTCCAGCCCTCCCGCACCCGTCTGGTCGGCGACGTCGTGAAGACCCAGGGCCGGCTCACCTACCGGGAGGGCGAGCGCGGCGCGCTCCAGGTGACCGCCGACGTCACCTTCGTCTACCCGGTCTCCCGCGCGGACGCGGGCGGCAGCGACGACGAGATCGTGCGCACGATCGTCCGGCGCGAGCTGGTCCTGAACTGGGACGACCCCGGCAAGGTGATCACCGAGCCGGGCACGTTCTCGATCGTCTCGTACAAGTACGACATGACCAACGGCGGCTGCGGCGCCCCCACGGGCTACTTCACCCCACCCTTCGGCACGGACCGCCGGGCGGACGGAACCGGCACGGAGATCGACCCGTACGACCGCAGCACACCGGTCGGGCGGAGCGAGTCCTCCGGGGACGAGTGCGGGAGGGCTACGCGGTCCTAGCGGGCGTTGCTCGGTGGAGGCCACGAAACGCCCCGCCGATTCCTCGACGGGGCGTTCCAGAGGGTTCTGTACTCAGCCTGACGGAATCGTCGCGACCGTCACCTGTCCATCCATGAGGCATTCGATGAGCACCGAACCGCCGAGCGGGTGGATCCAGAAGTGCGGCCCGGCGTCCAGGATGTCCCGTGCATGTCGCACTGCGACGTCCGCAGGCATGGTCACGGTTGGCATCGCATGATTTCCCCAGATGATGGCGACCCGGTGACACGGGGCGCTCGCTTTGCAGAGTCGGACGGCGGCCTGGTGAGTACTTCTCGGGCCTGCGGCCCGTCAGTAGTACCGTGGTCCGGAGTCGGTGGCTCGCACTGGCTGGCCGTAGCCGGACGGCTTCTCCCCCTTGTCGACCACTTCGCAGACGTACTTGGACTGGGTGCCAAGGGGCGCCAGAACGGCCTTGGGGATGTCGTTGCACAGGGCGTAGTCGATGTAGTCACGGTAGTTGCCGTAGAGCAGGCGGGCGACGCCGTCGCGGGTGAGGATCCCCTGGCGCGGGATCGCTTTGTACTTCACCGTGTTGAAGAGGGACTTCTCGCCGATGGTCACGTTCCACTCCACCTCCAGGCCCTCGTAGGTGGTTTTGCAGGTCGCCTTCGTTCCACTGTTCGAGGAGATGTCCGCCGGGCACTCGGCGGTGATCTTTCCCGGTGCTCCGGCCATCTCCAGGGTCTTGCGGCGCAACTCGTACTGAAGGTTTTCGCTGAACGGAGCATCGGCAGCCGGGGACGGCTGCAGCTTCTCCTCGGGCAGGGTCGGCGGCTTCTCCAGCCTCTGCGGCAGCATGGTGACCGATGGCTTGGGCTTGGCGCTGTCACTGTTCCCGCTGGACTTCTCGCTCCCGCACGCCGCGGCGGCCAGGCACGCCGAACCGGCTATGAGCACTGACAAGATCTTCGATTTCACAGCCGCCAGCCTAATCAGGTGCTCGCCCGCGCCGGGCTCGGCCCACCTCGCCCACGAACGAGTGAAGTCCCAGCCCCTTTGGGTGGCGTCCGTTATGGTCCGGGGCGGCAGGACACGCACGCCGATCGCCGACAGTATGCCGCACAGCACCTGCCGGTCAGGCAGCCGCTTGCGGCCCGGATGCCGGAACCTGCGATCCCTGCGCGGACAGCAGCGGCTCGATCCGCTCCCACAGTGCGTCCGACACGATCCACGGCGATGCCCCCACGAGTCGAACAACGCTCAACCCGCCCGGCAGACACGATGTCCAGCCTCAATCAACGTCATTCTGCCAGCCGTTGGAGAGCCGTGCCGGATCCTTCGCCGTGCCCGGTACAGCCCGGATCGAATTCGTCATTGCCCGAACGGGGGAACGGCCCATGACCAGGGGAGACGTGAGGTGCCTGGAACGCGGGGCTGGAACGCGCGTGGGGAACACCAGCCCGCCGGGAGCGCACTGCATGTCCGCGTAATCCGGGCCGCTGGGCGGCGGCCCGGACCGGGCAGGTGCTGATCGGTCAGTACTGAATGGTGTGGTTGTAGAGGATGTTCCGGGCCTTGGAGCCCGTGTCCAGGCCGTAGTCGGGCCGGTCGGTGAGGAAGTACTCGCGGAAGCTGGACTGCCAGGTCTTGGTCATCATGGTGTTGCTCTTCGTCCAGCCTCCGTCGACCTGGGACCACAGGTCGACCAGCGCGGTGGCCACGCGTGCCTCGCAGGCGTCGCCCTGGTCGATGCCGGTCGTGGTGCGGTCATTGGCGAGGTTCAGGGAGCTGCCGTTGCCCCAGTAGTAGGTGGTGTCGTTGAAGGTGTGGAACGCCACCGCGTTGGCGAAGCCTTCGGTCCAGCCGCAGCTGGTGGAGGATGTGCGGTTGACGTAGTGGGGCGAGCAGTTGGTGACGTTCGGCCACCAGCCGTTGTAGAGCTTGCCCATGAGGGCGTGGCCCGCCTCGTGGACGGTGGTGTGCTCGGAGTCGGGGTCGTTGTCCGCGAGGTAAATCTTGTCCTCGCCGGCGGTCCAGTACGTCCCGTCGGTGGAGCCGGGGTACCACTGGACGGTGATGGGGGTGCAGCGGTTGTCCTGCTGGCTGCCGGCCCAGCAGTTGGTGGTGGATCCTCGGTTCCACCACAGCTTGTTGAGCGTGTCGAGGGCGTGCCAGGCCCGGCTCTGCCCGGCGTTGGCGTACACGCTGCCCAGGCCGGTGCTGCGGGAGACGTTGTCCAGCGCATACGTGGCGGTGCTGTAGAGGCGGCCGTTGCCGTCGATCACGGACCACATCCGGCCCGCCTGCGTCTGGAACTCCACCCAGAGTTTGGAGGTGACGGAGGTGGTGGGGGTGTAACAGAGGTTGAACGCGCCGTTTCCGTTTCCGGTCATGCCCGTGGCGAGCTTCTGTGTACCGCTGTTGGCGGTGGGCCGGCCCCACAGGGTGATGTTGGCGTTACTGACCGGTTCGTCTCGGTTGGCCTTGCCGTTCCAGCTGCCGCCCTCGGCGGACTGGAAGCGGTTGCGGAAGGTGCCGCTGATGCAGACCTGCGCGGCGACGCCGGCCGAAGGCGAGGCGAGGCCGGGGGTGCGGGCGGGTGCAGGGGCCTTGGGGGCGATTGGGCGTGCCTTGCGGTCGTCGCTCACAGGGCCGTGGGCGTCCGACGTCGCGGCGGCCTTGGTGATCGCGATGCCCTTGATGGAGGAGCCCTTGGTCCTGCCGACGGTGAGTTCCACTGAGCCGTGCCCGGCGCGGCGCGGGTCCGGACGGTCGGTGTCGCTGATGTCCGCCTGGATTTGTACGGGGCCGGCTGCGATCGCCGTGACGTCGAGCGTGAGGGTGCGGGTGCCGGGGGTGAGGGCGAGCGTCCGGCTGGTGCGCTGCCCGAAGGCGTCCGTCGTGGGGGCGGTGAAACCGGGGCTCTCGCCCGTCAGACGGAGCGCGGGCGGCAGTTGGACGGACAGACCGGCGTGCTTGACGTCCGTCTGCGCCTTGAGGTTCACGGTGAGGGTGGCCCGCTCGCCCACGGCGGGCAGCCGGTCGAGGGAGGCGGTGACGCCGAGACAGCTGAGGGGTGCTTCGGAGTTCTTCTCCGCGGGGCGGATCGTACAGGCGGCGGCCTGGTCGGGGGCGGCCGCCGAAGTGGTCGCGGTCGCGGACGGTACAGCGACGGCTGCCAGGCAGGCGACTGCTCCTGCCATCGCGGTCAGAGCGGCGGGTCTCGGGAAACCCATGCGGATGCGGGGTCGTATTCGGGTCCGTACTCGGGACATCGACATGCCTTCCTGCGACGTGCACGGCCGATTCGGTGCATGTCGGCAGAGCTGTGAGGGGGGTTGGGTACTGGCCCAGGAGTGCTGCGGCGATGAATCATTGGCCACAGCAATACTTTGGGTAACAGTGGCCGGAACCCTATACCTCGTGGCTTGTGCATGTCACTGGTTTCGGCGGTCCGTCCTCGTGACGCAGCCTGCCGGCGGCGGTAGTTCGCGATGTCGTACGTTCTCCGGATCGGCCGCCGAGGGCGGACGGCGGGTGTGCACGCTCCTGTCCGGTGCCGGACCGGGCGGTGGGGGAACGAGCCTGGGGGGCGACGTGACGGACCTGGAGGGTCCGGCCGGGCGGCGAGACGCGGGTGACACTGGAGCGGTTGCTCTCCGTCGTGGGCGTGGGCGCCGTGGAGTTGCACGCGGCGCCCGAAGGCCTGAAGGCCACAGTCACCGGCGTGAACGTGCTGGACTTGCTGGAACCCGTGATCAGGCCTCGGGAGCTGCTGCTCGCCGTGGGGGTCGATCCGCGCTCAGCCCAAGGAGGTGACGTCGTGCGCCGGGCGGGCGAGTCGGGTGCGACGGGTGTGGTGTTCGGGCCGGGGCGGCCCGAGCCCGGTGCGGCCGAAGCGCTTCAGGCGGCCGCCGAGAGCGGTGGTACGGCGTTGCTCTTCCGTACCGCCTGGTGCACCTGGGCGCATCTGGTGGGCGTGCTGCGGGCGGGGCTTGCCTCGGCGGGCGTACCAGCCGGCGGGGCTCGAGGGGCCGAGCCTCGGGGACCTCAACTCGCTGGCCGACGCCGTGGCGGCTCTGGTGGGCGGTGCGGTGACCATCGAGGACACGGAGTCCCGGGTGCTCGCCTACTCGTCGACCGAGGAGAACGTGGACGAGCACCGCCGGCTGACCATCCTCGGTCGCCGTGTCCCGCCGTGGCGGGTGGCCGCCATGCGAGAGGCAGGGTTCTTCCAGGCTCTGTGGGCCGGGGACGACGTACTGCACCGGCCGGCCCACGGGCAGGATCCGGAGCGGCTGGTGGGCGCCGTACGGGCGGGCGGGGAGGCGCTCGGCTCGATCTGGGTGGCTGCGGTGGCCGGCCGGCCGCTGGCGCCCGACGCCTCCGAGGCCCTTCGCGCGGTGGCCAGGGCCGCCGCCCACCTCCTGCATCACCGTACCCACAGTTCGGACGATCGCCTCGTTGAGGACGCCGCCCGCGCGCTGCTGGAGGACCGCGGGTCCGTCGAGGTGCTCGCCGAACGGGCCTCGCTGCCGCCGAGGGAGCCATGTGCCGTCCTCGCGGTCGGCACCGGGGTCGCGGGGCACGGGGGGGGTGACATCTGGTGGCCCCACGGCAACGCCGACCAGGCCGTCGCCGCGTACACGGCAGCACGATCCGAGGCGGAGCACCACGGCGTCGCCGGTGAACGGGCAACCACCCAGGCCCACCTGGCCCTCGCCACCACCTTCGCCGACCCCACCCGGGCCGACGACGAACTCCTCCTCGCCCAGCAACTGCTCGACGGCCTCGACCTGCGCGCCACCACCCTCACCACCCAGATCGCCGCCCTCGTCCGCGACGCCGGCACCGACGACGTCGAGGACCGCGCCCACATCCTGCGCACCGAGATCGACGTCGCCGGCCTCACCGCAGCGCTCCAGGCGACGCTCGAGCTCGCCCTCGCCTTCCGCCACGCTGTCCGGGGATCGCACCAAGCCCTGGCCACCGCGATCAGCCGGCTCAGGGAACTGACCCGCGGCGGCGACTACGCCTACTACGCCGACATCGCCGCCTTCATGGGCGACCTCCCGGCCGAGGCCGGCTCCCCGGTGCGGTGGATCGACGGGGGAGCAGCCACCCGCGACCGCTGGCGCGCCCTGGTCACCGCCCGGCGCGGGGAGACCAGGTGATACCCCTCGCCATCATGGCGGTCGCCCTGGCAACCATCGCAGTCACCGCGGCCCTCTTCGTGCGCTCAGCCCGCACCGACACCACGGCGGCGCAGCAGCGCGCCAGCCAAACCCGCGACAAGTTCTGCACCGCCGTGGAGAACGGTCGCGTTGCCCTTCGCTTACCGACAGTGATGAAGGCGCGGTGCTGGCCTTGACGAGACTGCCGTACTACAGACCCGGCAGGGCGCGGAGTGCGCCGAGGGCCGCGGCTTCCCCAAGAGATAGCCGATATCACCGAGGGCGCCAGGTGGATGGTCGCCCTGACCTGATCAGCGGCGTGGCGACTGGTTGTTTGATTACGAACCCATGCAAGGTGGCGGCATCCTCAAGAGGGAGAGCACATGGGCCAGGAGTCGCCGCCAAGTTCGGGTGCGCCAGATGGAGAGAGCCGTTCTGGCCAGTCCCGCGGTAACCGTTTGCAGAGCTGGCAAACTCTGTTGGCTGCCGTAGTTACTGCGGCGGCAGCAATTATCGGCGTCCTGCTCACAAAAGGGTCCGATGACTCGGAACCGTCGCCCGTCGAGTCCACCGCCGAGATCCGGCAGGAGGCATACATCACTAAGGTGTCGTCTGGACCGCACCCAAAGCTGCCCTCGCCAGCCGTGATGGTGCGCCTTGAGGGAATTTTCAAGAACCTCGGGCCTGGAACGGCCGTAGTTGGTCTCCTGGGGCCTGAGATGGCAGCTGGCAATGGAGAACGGTGGGTAGTTGCCAACGCCGTCCTGGACAGAAGCCGCAGCACCTGGACGGTAGATCTCCGGCTGCAGCGTCCGGCGAAGAAGATCTTGTACCAAGTCGGCACAGCCTCGGAGGACCTTTGGAAGGAGTGCACTGCCGAAACGGAGTGCCTCGCCAGCCCCCGTGAGCCCCGCAAGAGCAGCCCACCAGATCCGGAGCTTCCCGCCAACCCGCCCGTGGAGAGAGACAGGGGAGCACCGGAATCCCCGGTCGACGGGCTCACCCCGACGACACCCCTCACCGATGCCAAGACGGGCCAGAAGTACCCATCGCGCCCTCCCGGCCAGGACTGACTGAATCGCGTACCTGCGGCCGGATGCTCTCCTGGCGTCAGTGCAGGGCTGTGGGGAAGAAGCCTGCTCGCCGACCTCTGGCTCCGGTGAAGTGGTAGGTGGTGGCTTCCGAGAGCACCTTGGTCGGCGGGTCGCCGTTCTCGATGACGATGGCTTGGCCGGGAAAGGACAGCATGTCTTTGTAAAATCGGTCGACGACAGTGGAGGTCAGTTCGACATCGGGGATTTCGTCGGGTTCTGGATCGCGGTAAGTGACCACCGGTGAGTCCAAGACGACGAAGCCGAGGTGGTGCAGGTCTCGGTCCATGCAGAAGCGTGCCAGCGCTGTGGTGAAAGCCGAGTGCAGGACGGATCGCACACCCTTGCCGCGTCCCGCCCGCGTGCGTCCGCCCGCGCGGATCTCGGCGTAGTACTGATCATATTCCGCGTGATCGACGCCCGGGACCTGCCATGCGTTCAGAGTCTGTTGGAGGATCGAGTCGAAATCGCCCAGGATGCTCGTCGAGATGTGCTGAGTGGGACGTGTGGACGAAACAGATCCTTCACCAACCAGGCGGGAGCGCTTCTCGTCGAGCTCTGCGATGCGTTCGTGCAGCTCGAGTTCCCGCTCGACAGTGGAGCGCTCCTCCACAAGCTCTTCGACGTCCGATCGTAGAAGGGTGATGCCGCCTTCCAGCTCGGTGATGATCTGGTCCCACACACCGATGTCGGACTGGGCCTCAACTCGGCGATTCACGAGGGTTGCCTGTTCGCCGTCCAGGTCGGCGATCGTGGGCAGCAAGTCGCCGAGCAGATCCGACGTCTTGACGGCCTCTGCCTCCACGGCAGTGTGGAGCTGAGTGGTTTCCTCCGCACCGTGGTTGGGCTGTTGATGCTCACGTTCTGCACCACAGAACACGCAGGTGCCTACCTTGAAATAGCCCAGGATGCTGCCCACTTCGTTGACCATTGCCAAGCGCTCCAGATCCGAGCGGTACTGGGCCTCCAACAGCCGAAAGCGGCCCAGCAGGTCACTGACTTCGGTCAGTCGCTCGTCGAGGGAAGCCAGCTGTCGGGCGGTTTCCATACGGGAGTCGACCGCTTCGCGGTGGGATTCGTTGACCTGGCGAAGCGGGCCGGCCTGATCCTCCAGCGCTCCGCGGATTCGAATGAGCCGATCGCGCAGTTGGCGGCCGTTCTCCTGCCTGGTGAGTTTGGACGACAGGTCGAGGACGAGCTGGTCCAGGAGCTGCACCTTTCCCTTGTGGACGCGGCGCTGACCGGCATTGAGGCCGGTGTCCAGGGCCGGATCTCCCTCTCCGGTGACCAGGAACCGCATGACGGACAATTCTGCGGTGCGGGTAGCGGCCGTGCCGGTACGCAGCACCGGCGGCACCTCACCGACCATGCGGTTCTCGGTGACCAGGGACAGGTGCACCAAGTCGGTCAGCGCGAGAGGGCGGGTACCGCCCGCTTCGTTCTTGCGGATCAGGATCTCGTCCAGGCCCAGCGCGCGCAGCAGATGAATCGACAGGCTGTTCTTGCTGCGGACATTGTGGACCGCGGTGACCGTCGCATCCGGCGTGCGGAACACCTGATCGCGCAGATCCTCGTTGTACAGGTGGATGCTGTTGCTGTCGGGGGCGCGGACCAGGGTCAGGGGGGTGCCATCCGGCATGAGCAGCCCCAGAAGAATCTGGGTGTAGCCGTCTGCCTCCGGCACCATCGTCAAGTCTACGCCGCCCAGCATGTACTCAATCGACTTGACGATGAACGACTTGCCGGTGTCGGAGGTGCCGTAGATAACGGTCAGTTCCGGGCCGAAGACGATTTGCGCCGGGGGAACATTGGACCCGGCATAGGTGAGATGGGTCAGTTGCAGCTCAGTCACGACGGCCCTCGAATGGCGTGGATGAGGACATGGAGTCGTTCAGCAGAGCCGCTGTGGCGGCGCGTACGTCGGTCTCCGGTGCCCAGTGATGCACGGCCCACTCGGCCCGCTCGCGCAGCCGCCCTACATAGGGGGCCTCGAGGATGTCGACGAAGGCGGGCCCGCGCTCGGTGGCGCGGTAGACCAGGCCGGTCTCGTCCGCCTCGACGCCGGCGAGCCCGGCACGGATCAGTACCAGCAGCGCTTGCTCCAGCACGGTGCGCTTCATGCCCAGCTCGCCCGAGTGACCAGGCAGGGACGGGTGCAGGCTGGGAGGGCCGTCGAGGTCACCGCTGTGCAAAACAGCGTGGTCCAGCACGGCCAGCTGCGCCAGATCCAGTGACTGGGGGTGGCTCTCTGCCAGCAGCACCAGCGCCCGCACCCCGATCTCCAGCGGGCTATTGAGCGGGTTCACGCGGCTCCCCCTTCCTCACACCATGTCAGCCGACCATCGTTCGCCAGGTGATGGCATACCCCCTTGCGGTCCAGGGGCCTCACGTACCGGCTGAGAATTGTCTCGGTCAGAGCAACAGCCCCGGCCGCTTCGAGGACCGCCTGCAGACGGTCCCAGCCAAGTTCGTAGCGTCCGTCGGACACCTCTACCGCAATGGTGTGGACATCGTCCAGAACCGCGTTGAAGTGTCCCTCGGGGTAGGCGTCGCGAGCGAAGCGACGCAAGGATTCAGCGCTGTAGAACGCCTCGCGCTGACGCCGCATATGATCGCCAGCCTTGGAGTGCTGGGCGATCAGTTCCAAGGTGTCGGCCGCGTTCTTCCAGCGCTCGGCATACACCTTCACCAGCTCTTGGACGTAGCGGATCTCGCCGGGATCGTATTGTTCCGGAGGCTGCAGAATGGCAGGGCGCTCGTGCATCTCGTCGACGAAGCGGGTCGCCCAGGCCGGGGTGGCTTTGTGCTGGGCGAGCATCAGGTCCATGTCGACCGGCACGAACATGGAGAAGTCCGTCTGCCCGGCCAGCTCCGCAACGCGTAGCCGCTCCTCGGCCGTCAGCCGGGTGATGACCTCATCGGTGGTTCCCGTCAGGTCTTGGAGGAACGTCGCGCGGGCCTCGCTCGGCTTCGCGAGAGCCTGCCGTAGTGTGCGGGCGATCACGGGGGCAACGAAGACATACTGCGTCGGCCGGATGAAGTGCCCCAGCACCACACCGGCGAACATCTTCCGCATCTCAGCCGAGGCAGTACTCCATCCCAAAGCGCTCTTGTAGCGCTTGCACTGGTAGTTGTCCCACGGCCCTTCCAGGCCCTGCGGTGTGCGGTAGCCGGCCACATCGATCCCGTGGTCTCCGCTGCCGCCGTGCCGCTCCACTCGCACATACAGCGGATTCAGTGCCGGAACCCACTCCTTGACGAACTCCTCGAACTCATCCGGGTCATAGCCGAAGACCATCTTCTTGGGGCTCGGCATGGAGGGGAACTGCATCACCGGGCCCCTGAGCACCAGGGCCGGCTCAGCGGGATCTCCTTGTGGCGCACACGCCTGATCCGACATGTTTCCCCCCTTGAGTCCCCGATCAGTGCCGATGCAACGGCTGCGACAAGCGATATCACCGATGGATCAATCACGAAAGAGTCACCTTCAATGCACCGACAGTGATGTCTCGGGTGTCCATGTCGTCCTCATGAGGACGTCGAGGGCAATGACAGGCCTGGTTCAGGCGGACGCCCGTTCGACCCGGATCAGGCATCCGCGACAAGGTCTATCCCGGCGACCGTGAGGCCCGGACGCCTGTTACAGCCGTGAACAGCCACAAAACCGCTGGCCAGGGCATATCTCGGGGTGCAGAATCAGCGGCATGCCGCGCTTCTTGTGTGACCCCTGCAGACAGCCCCTCACCGGACAGGTCACCAAGATCAAAGTCCCGCCACCAGTCCCACCATCGGAGATCCCCGGTGTCCGGACACGACCGGCGAGGGTGCCCCGCGGCACCTATGCCCCGAACTTCCGGCTGGACGAGTTCGATAGCGATCCCCCCGGCTTCGTCGTCCATCCTGACGACGTCCTTGGGACCGATTGGCACCCCGACACCATGCGATTGATCGGCTGCTGCCAGGGCCCCGCTGGCGGTGACGGTCTCAACCTTGTCTGCTCGGGATGCGGAGCCGAAGTGGCCACCCGGCAGGCAGACTGCTACACCCAAGACCAGGTGGTATTCGATCCTGCCGCAGTCTGCGTCTCCTTCACTGACAACTGAACTCACGATCTCTCGTCTCACCACCGGTGGCAGCCGCAGCGACGTCACCCGACTGATCCGCTGATCCAGGCCGTCCTGTCGATCCGCGGCAAGTGCAGCCAGCATCTGCGCCGCGTCAAGCACCTGTACGCCGATCGCGGCTATGACCACGAGGTCTACCGGGACAAGGTCCGCCGGTTCCAGATCATCCCGCACACCGCCGGGCACGGCACCGGGCACGGCTCCGACCTCGGCGTGTAGGTGGTGTCCGACTAGGGGCTGCCGACCTTCGCCGACAGGGGCGCCAGCTGGCGGTACGTCGGGCGCCCGCACTGCTCGCGCAACCTGCGCAGTGCGATGGCGAATTCCGCCACTGGGCCGTCCGCGGGGTTGATGTCCCCCTCCTGTCGGCCCTGGTTGCTGACCAATGAGTCCTCCTTGAGCCAGCTTCTTGATGACCGGTCAATGACCGGGAGCCAAAAGTGTGGCGGGTCATCAAGCGCGCGGCAACAGTGCTGGTCGTCGAGCCGCTCGGCCGCCCGACCGGGCGTCACGGGGACGGGTTCGGCGCACCACGAAAGGAACACCATCGTGAAGATGCACGGACGGCGGATGGCCCGGGTGACCGCCTCGGTGATCGGCGCGCTCGCTCTCTTCGCCACAGGCGCGGTAACCGCCCCGCTGGAGGCACAGGCCGCACCTGTGGCCCCGGACGTGGTAGTGCGCGATTTCACCGCCGAAGCGCTCGACACCAAGTGGTACGGCGACATCACGTACATAGCCGTTGGCTCGACATGGCTTCATCTGGCCACCGTCATCGACCATCTGCTCACGCCGGGTGATCGGCAGGTCGATCGCCGACCACATGCGCACCCAGCTCGTCACCGACGCGATCGAGATGGCTGTGTCCGCCCGGGGCAGCCAGGTTCACGGGGGCGTCTTTCACACGGCCCGCGGCTCGCAATACACCTCGGCCGCCTTCGTCGAGGTCTGCCGCCGGCACGACATCCGCCGCAGCATGGGCCACATCGGCTCAAGCTACGACAATGCCCTCGCCGAGTCGTTCTTCCAGGGACTCAAGCGCGAGTCGCTCCACGGAAACCGCTCGACCTCGAAGGCGCGGACGCGACTGGAGCAGTTCCACTGGCTGTCGTACTACAACCGGCGCTGCCGCCACTCAGCACTCGGCTACCTCACACCAGCCGAGTTCGTACAGCAACGGATCACATCACGTACGGTGCCATTCGCCGCATGAAACCCGGTGTCCACTCCCAGGGATCAACCTCATCTCGACGCTCGCCCACCGCCATCGGCCTTGCTACTGACAGTCCGCGTATTCAACTGTCACGGGGTGTCCGCGCTGCTGAGCGCGCTGGTGACTTTCCGTGGTCCCCAGAGACCTATCGGCTCAACGTTCCGCCGTTCTCGTTGAGGGAACGCGTGGTCGTAGTGACCGAGAGCATCTACGACGACCGGGCAGGTATCTCAAGGAGTTACTGTCGGATGGCGGCGCCGCGGGCGGCTGCGGTCGAGTAGGTTCAACATTTAGTTGTCGATCAGCACTAGTTTGTCGCACGCCAGGACTTCTGCGTCCTGCCCGCGCCCTGGCTTCGGGGATACAGCGGCCTCGGGGCACTGTCTGCGCCGGCTGCGACCATACGCGCCAGTGTGCGACACCGTGCGCCCCTGCGCACGGAGCGGCTGTGGTGGTTCGCTTCTCGTCGGACCGAGCCTCCCGGGGACGGTCTACTCATCGCCGTACCCCGTCTCGTTCCCACTGGTACAGGAGAGCGTGTTGACTGCATCGGACCCTGCAATAGCGTTCCGGCTACGCCTCGACGCGGCTCTGGCCGCTGAGGACGCTGCGGCTCTCGCCATCCCGGACGCACTCGCCGCAGCCACGGCACTGGCCCGGACGGTCTTGACCGGGCTTTCGGGACTGGCAGGCTCGCGGCCCGGCGACAGCGATTCGTCAGCAGCGAAGTCAACGGCGGCGTTGCACCTTCTGGGCCTCTTCCACTGGTACCGGTACCTCGGGCGCGCTGACGACGACGGCCACCATCTCGACCGGGTGGCCGCGTCCTGGTGCTTCGCTGCCCTCGGACACCGGGCCGACTCCGGGATCCCCGCGGCCGCTCTGCCGGACGTCACCTCCGCCCGGGCCTCGCGCGAACCATCGCGGGCACCAGACGCCGATGTGGTGACGGCGCTACGGTCCCACCTCTACGTCCTTGTCGCGGAACTCCACCGCCTCCACGACCGGCGGCTCCTGGAGGGCTTCCTGCGCACCCTGTGCGCCCTGGCCGATCACCCCATGACGCGGCGCGGGTCCGATCAGGACGATGTCATGGATGACCTTGGGAACGCTGTGCTGCTCGCCGCCGAGCTGAACCTGAATGGCCGGCGGGACCTTGGCGTGGAAATCTTCCGCGAGATGCTTCTGCGTCCCGACGTCGACCCCCTCCTGCGCGCCCGCTACCGCCTCGTCCTTGCGCAGGCTCTCCAGGCACGCCTGGCACGCGTCGGTGACTCCACCCTCGTGCAGACGGCGGTCAAGGAAGCCGAGCTTGCGGAAGAGTTCCTAAGCACGACTGAGGATCTGCGGCTGCGCTACCTGGCGGCAACCACGCTCGGTGCGGCACTGCTCCGCCGGTACGAGCATTTGGGCACCCGCCCCGACATCGTCGACGCGGTCAAGGCCTTCACGCAGGCCGTGGACATCGCTGAGGGTACCGCGTACCACGCTGCGGCCGCCCTCTCCAACCGCGCCAATGCACAGCGGCTCGTGGCCCCGGCCTCGGACGCCGAGCTGTCCAAGGCGGTCAACGACGCCCGCGAGGCGGTGCGGATCAGCACGCCCGGCAGCCCCGGCCATCTCCGCTTCCTGGCGGTGCTCACAAACGCCCTGCGGATGCGCTATGACGCGTCCCACCGTATCCAGGATCTCGACGAGGCGATCGTCAACGGACGGGCCTGCGTCGAGGGCAGCCGTCTGGACACGCCCGACGGCGTCATCTTCCGTATCGAGCTGGCGAACTCGCTGCAGTACAAAGCCGAGGTCGCCAAGGTCCCGCGGCCCTTCCGGCGCGAGGCCGCCGGGCTCCTGAAGGAGGTGGTCTCGTGCCCCGCCGGGCATCTGAAGGTACGGCTGACCGCCGCCCGTGCCTGGGGTCGGCTCGCCGCCGAGGAGGAGGACTGGCGGACCTCCGAGACTGCCTACCGTATGGCTCTGAAGATCCGCGGGGCCATGAGTCAGACCCACCTGGAACCCGCCGACCGCGAGCAGGTGCTGACCCTCTTCGAGGACCTGGTCACCGACGCCGCCGCGGCGGCGATCGAAGCCGGCAGGACCGAGGAGGCGGTGGAGCGGCTGGAGGAAGGCCGCGGGATTCTGCTCGCCCAGATAGCCGACGACTGGGATATGGACGTCCTCGACCGCGCCCACCCAGACCTGGCAGAGGACCTCCGGGCCGAGGACCGCCGACGGCACGAGGCCGGCCTGCCCGGGGCTCCTGACCCGGAAGACGAGGACAAGCAACACGCGGAGTGCGCCGGGTACTTCGACGTACTCGCCAGCGTCCGGCAGAAGCCCGGCTTCGAGTTCTTCCGCCTGCCCGCCCCAGCCGGCATTCCGATGGGCCCTGACCCCGACCCCACCGTGCTGATCAATGTCAGCGGCCACCGCTCTGACGCTCTCGTCATCCATACCAAAGGCGGCAAGGACCACGTCGAGGTGGTCCCGCTGCCCGGGGTCACACCCGAGGAGGTGGACGAGCAGGCAGCCCGGTGGTGGGACAGCGACGAAACCGGTCGCACCGACCGCCTCGCAGAAGTCCAAGTGTGGTTGTGGCAGCATATCGTCGGCCCCGTTTTGGCCCACCTCGGACACGGAGACCCGGCAACGCCGCAGACATCGCGCTGGCCCCGGATCCACTGGTGCCCCACCGGCCGCCTGCCCCTGCTCCCCCTGCACGCAGCGCTCAACCCCAACACGGGAACGTGCGCGATCGACCGGGTCGTCTCCTCATACACTCCAACACTGCGCATGCTGCGCCAAGCACGCCGACGGTTGGCTGAGAGCGCACATACGAACGGCGGGTCGATCACCGTCGTCGCGATGGAAAACACGCCGCAACAGGAGCCCCTCATAGCCACCAGCCGGGCGGCCATCAGCATCGCCGCCGCATACCGCGTCAAGCCCCTGGTCGACAAGACCGCCAAGGCGGAGCGGGTGGCAACAGAGCTCGGCGAGAACGCCTGGGCCATCATCTCCGCCCACACCAAAGCGGCCGCAGACAACCCCAGCAACTCCGAACTCCTGCTCCACGACGCGCGGCTGAGCGTCGCCGAGATCAGGGCGCGCCGCTTCGGCAGCGGCCGTATCGGATGCTTGCTGCTCACCTGCCACGGCGGCTTCGCAGGCCACCGGTTTGTCAACGAGGTCGCACACCTGGGGGCGGCATTCCAGGTCGCGGGCTTCCCTCATGTGCTGGGCTCGCTCATGCCTGCACTCGCTGCCAACGCGGCGAGCATCGCCCGGCGCCTGTTCACCCCGGGGACTGCGGGTGCCCGCCCCCTGGACCGGATCGACCCCGCGCTCGCCCTCCATGACGCTGTGCGCGGTATACGACAAGTCCTACCGCGCGAGCCCCAGCTGTGGGCCACGTACATCCACTTCGGCCCGACACGGCCCGCTGCCCCGGAGCCCACGAAGTCCACTGACACCCGTGAAGTCCCACCGAAGGAGTCCTGCTTTGACCGATGACGACCAATCCGCCGCCTGGGACGCGCTATACGCCGAGGTTCTCACCTATCTGGACGTTCCGGAGGATTGGAAGCTGCAGGGCGCTGCATCCTGGTCCCGCGTAAACGAAGAGATCCGCAGTCTGAAGTCCGCCTTCAAGAAAGCTGCGCTGCCCGAGGCCCAGGACGCGTACGCGCGTCTGCTGAAGCTCACGTCCCCGCTCATGGCCCAGCCCGCTCTGGCCGGAGAACCCGAACCCGAGCAGCTCACCGAGCCCCCCGCGGACACCCTCGCGCTGGCCATCACCTTCATTAAGGACGTGTCCGCCTACCCACCCGGCACCGCGCAGCACACCCCGGGATCCGGCCCCGGCCTCGGTCACTGACCCGGTGACAGGCCTCATGCTGCACAGTCGAGCGCTCCTCGTCCTAGCCGTCGCCGATCCCGAGGATCCGCGGGCGGTCGCCGCGGTGCGGCGGCTCTGGGAGAACTGTGAGAGCTTCGCCATGCACGCCCCACTGGCGCGCTGGCACCTCAACGCCTCCTTCCCGACCCAACAGGAGCTCGCCGAGGAGCTCGGCCACACCCGGGGCGGCGGAACTCGGTTGATACGGGCACGCGAACGTCCCCGGGAGCCTGACGTCGGCAGACCCTCCGTGCACCAGGCGTTCCTGTTCGTTGAGCACGATGCGCTGGGGGTCATGGCCATGCTGGCCCCCGGCGAGGACGAGACCGACAGCTGGGCAGACCTGGACAGGCGGTGGTCCGAGCACCTCGGGCAGTTCCCCTCCGAACGGCTGCTCGGTCTGCACCACATCTACACGGCACTCGCTGACGCTCTGACCTCTGAGCCCGTCGGCACCCCGGGCGGAGACAGCACCCTGGCTTCCGAAGACGCCGTCGCAGCCACCGCCACTCTCCTGGCCCGAGACATCCCCGGCCTGCGGGACGGCCCCTGGCAGCGGCGATGGCAGCGGACCGCCCAGGGAGCACTGGTATGGCACCCCGAGCCGGGTAGGCAGGGCCGGGCCCCGGTACGGGACCGCCGTATCGCCGCGCTTGCCGCCACAGAGGCGGAAGGCCCGCTGGACCAGTGGCTCTGGCAGCCTCCCGACCGGCACACGCTGGCGCCGTTCGTGCGGTATCTGGTCCATGCGGGTATGATGCATCGTCAGATGACGGTCTATCTCGAAGGCCGCAACTTCGGTGAACTCCGGCTCCTGCTGACCACGCATTGCGACCAACTCACGAGATTGCACCGGCAGTTCATCGAAAACGAGTCCTCCGCACTCTTCGAAGAACTGCTGCGCTCCCAGGCCCTGCTCAAGAGCCTCCAGGTCGGCGAGACCGGCCTGGTCCGCACCCTGACCCTGCGCCGTTCGGCGCTGCGCACCGTGGAGATCGCACTCCACTCCATGGAAGAGGCCGTTGCGCTGCCCGCCGAGGTCAGGCCGTACTCCATGTTCGACGCAGACCGGCGCGCCGGCACCCGCTTCCGCCGGATAGTGGAGGACGACTGCGCATATCTGAGCGACGTTCGGGAGCAGGTAAGCGAGATCGTCCGGATCACCGAGACGACGATCGTCAGCCGACTCAACCGGCGTGAGCAGCGGCTGGCCCTACTGCAGACGGCGTTCCTCGGGGCGCTACTGATGGGGCTGGCGGCCGTACAGGCACTCACCTACCACGTTCCAGCGCCCGGCTATCTGCAGACCCCGCTCATCGCTTTTCTCTCTGTCCTGGCCCTAGCCGTGCCGCTGGCCGCCTCTCGCGTGGCGGCGGGCCGCGCCGCACCCCCGCCCGTGTCCGGGCCGCTCGCCAACGTCGATGCGGCGGTCGGTATCGCCCTGGGCGCAACGAGCGGCTGGCTGCTTATCACCGCGCTGCGGATGGTCACCGGCGCCGGGCCAACGCCGCCGTGGCTGTCCCTGGTGGCCGCCGCTGCTGCCGCCACTGCGGTCGCGGCCGCCGACCGGTACCGCCGACGGGCATAGGATGCGCGGCGCGGCGCGCCATGACCGATCACCAAGGCTTGCCACTCGAGCGGGCGTTGTGGCCACCGCCGCGATGGATGACCCGCGGTTCGGCACTGTCCACCGGGTCAAGACCGGCGGGGCCTGGATCTTCGCGACACCCGATACCACCGATAGGGCTTGGAGAACTCACGGGCGTACCTGGGCAGGGCCCGAGGGCAGGGTCAGAAGGCTTCCTTGCCGCGGTCGCCGTGGTCGCCGTAGTTGTTGAGGACCGTGGTGACGGCTCCGTGGCTGCGGACGGTGCCGATGTCGAAGTCCACTCTGCGTGCCGCCGGCGACGACCCTGCGCTCCGCGGCCTCACGCCCGTACTCGTCGACCGTGGAGGTGACGAGGGTTGTCTCGCCGCACATGAACCCACCCCGGGCCCTCGCCTCCAGGTCCGCCCCCTCGTCCTCGCTGAGTCCGTCGACGCCGGTCACGGCATCGGCGGCCACGACGTCGCCGCCGTCCTCGTACGGCTGCTGCGGGCGAGAGACGAAGGCCTCCGCGACCAGGCGGCGGACCGACTCGCTGCGCGGGGCATGCCAGGCGCCCTCCCGCTCCTGGTGGCGGGCCTGCTCCGCGCGGCGGGAGTCCCGGTACGCCTGGACAGCACGCGCCCGGCCCTCAGCGGTCGGCCAGAGGGCCACCGGACACCGTTTCGTCAGGCGTCCCAGACGCCGGTGGCCGCGGCCTCCTTGGCGTAGTCCGCAAAGTCTTTGGGATCTCGCCGGAGCGCTTCCCGGACGCCGTGCACCAGGCTGGCGTTGCGGCCGTCGACGACGAGGGTGAAGAGGTCCGCGAACTCCTCCGGCTCGCCCAGTTCGCGCAGTGCCGCGCGGTAGTCGTCGACGCCGACCGGGATGTAGGTGACGGTCCGGTCGGTGGCCGCCGAATAGTTCGCGGGCCACGTCGTGGAAGCTCAGCAGCCGCGGGCCGGACAGCTCGTAAGTCTTGCCGATGTGCCGGTCGTCGGTGAGGGCGGCGACCACCACGTCGGCGATGTCACCGGCACGACGAACGGCTCGACGGCGTCACCGGTGGGGAGCGCCAGCCGCCGGAGCGGACCGGGTCGAGGGATAGGCTCTCGCTGAAGTTCTGGTTGAACCAATTGGCGCGGACGACGGTCCAGTCACCGCAGGACGCCTTGAGGGCATCCTCGCTGGCCACGGCGCCCTCCTCGTCCCGGCCGGAAAGCAGCATCAGGCGGCGGATGCCCCGCTCCACGGCGAACACGGCGAACCGCCCGACCGCTTTCTTCGCACCGGGGAAGGCGAGGTCCGGGTGGTAGGTCACGTAGGCGGCGGAAACGCCGTCGAGCTCTCGCTGCCGCGCGAGCCGACCCGGGCCGAGCGGCCGAGCGCATGCAAGTGCTCGACGACGCGCCGTCCGGTCTTACCGGTGCCGCCGGTGACGAGGATGGGGGTGGTGTTCTGTCCTTGAGTGCTCATAGCATCGTTGAAGTCTCCCTACTGCAGGCGGTACATAGCTCCACGGCTCACTTTCATACGCCATCGTCTCGGCGCCCGAGTGTGAGGCGTAGGTCTGCCCGGCCTCGGCCAGGGCGCCCCGCCACAGGTTCAGCGTGCGAGGGCCGCGGCCACGAGGACGAAGGCGGCGACGGCGAACAGGGTCCGCACGCCGTGCAGGGCGTTCCACCGCCCCTCGAACGCCGTCCGGGCGGCCCGCTCGTCACCCCGGCCGCGCGAGGACTCCAGCGCGTTGTTGAGGGGGATGTTGCCGCCCGAGGTGATCAGGTGCCCGACCAGCGCGCAGAGAGCGGCGACCCCCACGAGGACCGACCCGCTCCCGTCACGCGCCTGGGGCGCCACGAAGAACGAGGCGGCCGGGAAAGCCAGCGAGCCGAGGAAGAGCAGCAGGAAGAGCGGGCCCGGCACTTTTCGGTTCACCGCCCGCATGACGAGGGTGAACGAGGCAGGGTCGTCCACCTCCTTCATAGCAGGCATGACACCCGACAGAAAGGCGAGCATGTATCCGGCGTAGAGCCCGGTGCAGATGAGGGCGAGGATCTCAAGAGTGTCCGACATGCCGGTCATCATCGCCGCGCCTCCCCTGTCTTCGCAGAGGTGTTCCGCGATTGCCGGGAACGGATCCCCGGCGCTCTCGGAGAGCGGCCCCCGCTGGCCCCGGTCGCCGGTCGGTTCCACAGGTGGTGTTGGCGAGCGGTGACCAGGGCGCGCCGGCGGGCACGGACGGTGCGTTCGTCGTCGAGCCACTGGCTGGCGGGGTCGGCAGGCTGGGGCAGGTCGCCCATGGCAGCAGCGACATGGACGTAGGTAGGCGAAGTCGCCGTTCGCGGTCGCCTCCCGCAGGCGGCCGATGGTGGCCGTCAGGTCGTCCTGTTCGCCGCGTACAGCGTGGTGGAAGGTGAGGGCAGTTCCAGGAGCGGGGTGAACCAGGCGAGTCCGGTGACGGTGACCTCGGTGCGCAGGACGGTGGTGCGGTCGGTGACGTCGCGGCTGGTGCCGGCGTCGCGTTCGGGGGCGGCGTTGTCGGCGTAGAGGGTGGTGGCGCGCTGGTCGAGTGGTTCGAGGAGCTGGTGGGCGAGGGCGAGTTCGTCGTCGGCACGGACGGGGTCGGCGAAGGCGCAGGCCGGGGACAGGGACAAGGACAGGAAGGTCTGGGAGATGGCCCGCTCGCCCGGGGCGTCGTGTTGCTCGGCCTCGGTGCGTGCGTCCGCGAATGCGACGACGGCGCGGTCGATGTCGCCGTGAGGCAGGTGGATGCGGCCCAGGACTCGATGGTGGCGGCCTTGCCGGCCCAGGGTGGGTGGGGATGGTGGCAAGGGCGGTGGGGATGTCGCCGTGGATGCGGGCTAGGCACACCAGGCGGCGGGCGCGTGGGTGCGAGCCGGCCCGCGGCGTCGGCGACCTGGCGCATGCCGTGGACGGCGTCTTCTGCGAGCCCAAGGTCTCTGTGTGCTTTCGCCCGGGTAGTACAGCGCGAGTTCGGTGAGTTCACCCGGCAGCAGGCCGATGGTCAGGACGGCGGTGAGGCGCTCGGCGGTCCGCTCGCGGTGCTCGTGCCGGCGGCGGGCGATGGCGGCGAGGAATTCGGCCAAAGCGTCGGCAGGCGTGGTCCGGGCCCGACTGCGGGCCGGCGCCGGGTGCCGGGATGGGGGTGGGCGGGGCGAGGGGCTCCCAGACGGAGTCCTCGGTGTCAGCGAAGGCGGCGGCGGTGAGCCAGGCGAGGTAGCCGAGGTCGTGGTCGCGGGCCAGGCGCAGGCCATGACGCAGGCACGCGATGAGGAGGCACGGCCGGGGATGCGTGCGTGGGTCTCCTGCCACTGCCGGCCGAGGGCGGCGAGGGCGCGTTCGGCTGCCCGGTGCCAGTCGGCGGGGGTCCAGCAGTCCGCGGTGTGGTCGTCGGCGGCGCGCAGCGCACTGCGGATGGCGCCGTGGAGGCTGGGGGCCAGGCCAGCAAGGCTGCGGGGCCGGTGTGGTCGAGCTGGCCCTGCAGGGCGGTATCAGCCCATGGCAGACGGTTGCGGCCGCCGATGATGAAGAAGCAGGTGCCGAATGTAATCCGGCTGGGTCGCACCCACCTCGATGCGGTTCTCGTCGAGGCCGTTAACGATCCGCAGACAGCCCCCGGCGGCGAAGACGAGTTCCACCGCCACCGTTCCGGCCGCCAGGTCACGGTCTGCCGGCCGCCACTCAAGCAGCGCGGCCTCACACAGCTCCTGGCCGACAAACAGCTCCAGACGTTCATCACTGCGAGACCACTGAGGCGTGAGCTCGGACCACTCCCACCCGGTGATGGTCGCCGCAGTGTCGATCGTGTGCCAGCCGATCGAGAGTTCATCGAACTTCGAGTGACAAACCTCCACCTGAACGCCGTCGAAATCCAGCACCACCGGGCAGTCGGCGAACCAGTCTCCGTCCTGGACGAAGCGCACCAACGCGAACCCCGTCAGCCGCCGACCAGCGAGCCTCGCCAGACGGGAGCCGTGCGCCTGCCGAACCGCCTCGATCCCGACCAGGAAGGACGGCTTGAAACCAGAGATCCCCATGTCCACAGCACCTGAGTCTCCCGTCCTTCAGCTCGACCGGCCAGCGCATATTCGCAAGACCCACGCCTGCCGAGATCGGCGGTCACCGGTGCGCCTCGTCGTCGAGGGCAGCTCGGGGCACCCGCCGTTGCGTGGCGAGGTTCCGCCGGAATCGAGTGTGTTTCTCGGCGGCATCGGCGTTGGCATGCGAGAGCAGCTGCCAGCGATCCTCGTCGTAGCCGGCGGTGCCCTGCGAGGGCCAAGCGCTGAAAACCACGCGGTTCCAGGCACGCATGCGCTCGGTAAGTGTGGCGGGTTCGCCGTCGTCGAACCACAGGGACAGCTCGTCGATCAAGATGCCGACGGACAGTTCCAGCGCGCAGGCCATGCGGGCCTCGCCGCTGCCGGGGGAGCGCTGCTCGGCGAGGAGCGTCACCCGGGCGGCGAAGAACTCTTCAAGGGCATCAACATCACCTTTGGTGAGATCGGCCCCATAAAAAGAAGCACGGGCAGGCTCTTCGCCGTACGACACGATCTGTCCCCTCCGATCCGGCGCCGGGCCGACGGGCTGCCACTCCCCTTTCGTCGCGTCGGACAAGAAGAGGTTATCCGAGGCGACCCCTGCCCCAGGGGGCAGAACCCAGGAGTCCACAGGTCTTCAATTCGTCGCTCTCGCGACAGCATCAGGCCCCTTTCGCTCAGCCAGCTGACCCGGCAGACTCGCCCCAGCTCCTACCAAGCTGCTAGGCCTGGCGGGACAGGACGCGGCGCCGCAAACGGCGGCGCCAGCTGTTGAGGCGAACAGCCCACCAACACGCCCTCCTTCTTGCAGGAAGGCCGCCAGGAACTGCCCGTCGACGGGCCCCGCTGTCAATTCGTCTGTGGCCCAAACCGGGCCTTGTATGCCGACGGAGAGATCCCCATCTCGCGGCGCATCAGCGTGCGCAAATTGGCAGCGGTGCCAATCCCGCTGCGCCGCGCGACCATCTCCAAGCGGGACTCACCTCGCTCGATCAGCCGGCATGCCAGGGCGAGTCGTTCCCCCGTGAGCCACGTCAACGGTGTCGTTCCCAGCTGTGCCCGGAAGCGGCGGTGCAGCGTCGCCGGACTGACCGCCGCGCGTGCCGCAAGGTCAGAGACCGTGAGTGGTGAGTCCAATCGCTCCTGGGCCCAGGCCAAGACAGGCGCCAGGGATTCGTCCGGCAGGTCAGGCATGGGGCGCTCCACGAACTGCCGCTGGCCGCCGTCCCGGTGCGCGGCGAAGACCAGGCGCCGGCTCACAGAGTTGGCGATCTCCGCGCCGTGGTCGCGGCGGACCATGTGCAGCCCGAGATCGAGTGCGGCCGCGCTCCCTGCGGCGGTGAGGATGTCGCCGTCATCCACGAACAGCACGTCTGATTCGAGGTGGACAGAGGGGAAGCGGGCCCGGAAGGAATCCGCCCACTGCCAGTGCGCAGTGGCCCGGCGCCCGTCGAGGACTCCGGCCTCGGCCAGTGTGAAGGCGCCGCTGCAGAAGCCGACCAGGCGCACGCCACGCGCGTGCGCGCGCCGGACGGCATCGAGCACGGCGGGGCGGCGGGGCACCTCGATGTCCGGGCGGTTGGGGACGATCAAGGTGTCCGCCGCGTCGGCCGCTTCCAGACCGGCGACTCCCGTGAGCGTGAAGAATCCGTCTCGCATCAAGGTGCGGGGCTCGGGGGAGCAGAGCCTGAAGTCGTAGAGATCGCGGCCGATCTCCGGTCTGCGCAGGCCGAAGACCTCGGTCGCGCAGCCGAGCTCGAAGGGGTTCGAGTTCTCGTCGACGATCACGACCACGCGGTGTACGCCCGCTGTGTGAACTGCGTGCGAGGATTCTTTCGCCATGTGCAATTCCTAGCACTCACGCCAACTATGCGAAACGGCCCAGGATGAGGTCATGAGCAACGAACCCATCCCCCTCGGCAAGGCTCTGGCCTCCTTCAATGCCCTGTGGAGCCCCCGCATCGTCACGAGCGTCAACGACTATGACGTCCGCATCGCCAAGGTCGAGGGCGAACACATCTGGCACGTCCACGACGACACCGACGAGTTCTTCCTGGTGCTCGACGGAGAGCTGCACATCTCCTTGCGCGAGCCCGATGGCGAACGCACCGTCCTGCTTCCGCAGGGCGCGGTCTTCACCGTCCCCCGAGGCACAGAACACAAGCCATACGCTCCGTCCGGCGCCGCAATCCTCATGTTCGAGCCCGCTGGGACACTGACCGTCGGCGATCGCCATGACGAGATCCCGGACCACGTGGACTCAACAACCGGACACGCACTCAACGCCTGAGCCGACAGGCATCGAACATGCCCCTTCCCATGGCATCAGCCTCGCAGCGAGGCGGCGGCCGTGCGGTCAGCAGAGCTCGTCTGCGGAATCCGGCGGATCCCCGCGGACAGCTTTGAAGGGTCCTGGAGCGGCCATACACCCGTCACGGTGGTGGCGGAGACCGATGCGGTGCCGGCCTTCGAGCACACGCGGCCCTCCTACCCCGTGCACATCGTGGTCGTGCCGAAACTGCACACTCCATCTCTCGTCGACCTCGTCGACCTCGTCGACGGCGGCGAGGAGCTGCTTCTGAAGGTGCTCACGGTTACCCGGGACGTGGCGGCCAGGGTGCAGGAGGAACACGGCGCTGCGCGAGTGACGACGAACCTGGGCAGCTACCAGGAGTCGAAGCACCTGCTGGGTGGAGATCACCAAGTAGCCCCACCGAGTAGCCCTGAGCAGCCGCAGTTCAGAGGATGGAGCGGGTCGTGCCGGACCTGATCGGGGCCGCCACGGCCCGCTTGTCCGTTCCCGAGGGCCAGTACGCGATCCTGAGCCCCGAGGCGGAGGGCGCGCAGGACAGCGTTCCCGGCACCGGCGAGGTGGCCGCCACCGGCCTGTTCGCCGCGGGCACCGATGGTGCGCTGATCATCACGGGTACGGATCACGGGGACATCGGCATCCGCGTGGAGTTGTGGAGCGGTGCTCCCGCCGCCGACGACACCGCGTGGGAGGACGTCGTCGAGGACAGGCGCCGCGAGGCCGCCGACGGCTGGTCGTAGTCGTTCAAAGTCACCCGCAGCGCGCGGACGGAGCTGGTCCGCGGGCCAGCAGCACCGCGCCGTCCAGGGACGACAGTGCGCCGAGCGCGGCGGGGCGGAGGTGGATCTCCGGGCCTTCCGGTCGTTCGAGCTGCCGGACCCGGTGGGCGACCTCCTCCACGTAGCCCGGCAGGCCCGCGGCGAAGCCGCCGCCGATCGTGACGAGCCGGGGATGCACGAGTTCGCACAGGCTCACGACGGCGGCGGCGAGGGCGGCGGCGCTCTCCCCGACCGTCTCCAGGGCCCACGGCTCCGCGCTCTGCCAGGCCTCCCGCAGCGCGTCGAACCCGACGTCGTGGCCGCGGCGCCGGGCGGCGCGCCGGAGGACCGCCCGCCCCGAGGCAACGGACTGCACACAGCCGTGCCGGCCGCAGTCGCAGCGCTCCCCCGCCCGGTCGACAATCATATGTCCGACCTCGCAGGAGCCTCGCTCCGTGCCGGGGCGGATGACGCCGCCGAGCACGATGCCGCCGCCGATGCCCGTTCCGACGCCGAGGTGGACGAGGTCCGGGCAGCCGGCCGCTCCGGCTTCGGCCAGCGCGGCGAGGTCGCCGTCGTCCCCCAGGCGCACCTCGGCCTCCGGCCACAGGCCCGTCAGTGCCCGCACGAGATCGAGGCCCCGCCACGAGGGCCGGCTCGGCCAGCCCCGTACGCGGCCGGAGGCATCCAGGGTCGCGGGTACGGCGACGCCCACGGCGGTCACCGAATCATCCGCCGGTGCGCGGCGCAGCGCCTCCACGGCGGCAGCGAGGGCGGTCAGGTCGGCGGCCGGGCCGCCGACCGCGGGCCACCGGAACACGCTCTGGGCGGCCTCCGCTCCGGCACCGGGCTCCAGCCGGATCGCCACCTTGGTGCCCCCCAGATCGATACCCAGGACGCTCATGACGCGCCCGTGGGGTCGCCGGGGGCGCCGATCCGGAAGAACTCGCGGTAGAGAGGGAGTTGCTCGGTCAGCATCGGCTCGCCGTAGTGCACGGGAAGGCCGCACTCCTCGGCGGCGCGGAGGAGAGCCGTGCGGCGCGGCTTCATGATGATGTCGGCGACGACCGTGCCGCGCGCGAGGCCTGCCGGGTCGAACGGCAGCGGGTCGTCCGGCCGCAGCCCCATCGGGGTGGCGTTGACCGCGATGTCGGCGGCCATGAAGCCCTTCGTGGCGGTGATCCGGCCGGGCCACCGTGCGGCGAGCCGGGCGGCGAGGCCGTCCGCGCGGGCCGGGTCCCGGTCCCAGACGGCGACATGGGCCCCGGCCCCGAGCAGCGCCACGGCGATGGCGCTGCCCGCGCCGCCCGCTCCCGCCTGGGCGACGCGCGCCCCGCGCGGGTCGTACCCCGCCGCGCGCAGGCCCCGGACGAAGCCTTCCCCGTCGAAGTTCTCCGCAAGCCAGCGCCCGTCGGCGTCCTTGCGCATCGCGTTGGTGGAGGCGCTCAGCGCGGCGGCGGGGCTGACGTCGTCGGCGAACCGCAGGCAGGCCGCCTTGTGCGGGACGGTGATCAGCAGGCCGTCCAGGTTCACGGTCCGCTGGAGCCCCCGGAGGACCTCGGCGAGGCCCTCCGGGCGGACGTGGACCGGGACGAGGACGGCGTCGCTGCCGAGCCGCCGGAAGAGGGGGTTGAGGAGTCCCGGGGCCCGCACTTGTGCCACGGGGTCCCCGATGACCGCGAACAGCCGTGTCGTCCCCGAGATCTCCGGGCCGCCTGCGCCCGGGGCGGGCCCCGGTGCGGAATCACTCATCCTGCTCGCCCTCCTCCCCCGGCCGGCAGGACGCCGGCCGGTCCCGTATCCCTCAGCGCAGCCAGGGCAGGTCGGCCCCCTCGCGGTCCAGCCCCGCCTCGATGGCCCGGCAGATGCTGTTCAGCTGGCCCGCCTGCTCCGGGGTCAGACTGTCGAAGACCGCCGTGCGCACGGCGGCGGCATGGCCGGGAGTCGCCCGCGCGACCATCTCCCGGCCGCTGTCCGTCAGGACGGCCTCCTGGCCCCGCCGGTCGCCCGGGCAGGCCTCGCGGCGCGCCCAGCCGAGCTTCTCCAGGCGGGCGACGGCGTGCGACAGCCGCGGCCGGGTGATCTTGGCGCGGCGTGCCAGCTCGGTCATGCGCATCCGCCGGCGCGGGGCCTCGGAGAGCAGGAAGAGCAGCCCGTAGTAGAGGTGGGGGACGCCCGCCTGCCGTTGCAGGCAGCGGTCCAGGTAGTCCTCCACCAGCCGGGTGGCGTGCACGAAGTTCCGCCAGGTGTGCTCCTGCTCGCCGGTGAGCGGGCCCGGCACGGGCGGCGCGTCAGGGCTCACGAGACCTCCTGGGAGGTCTGCCGGGACTTGGGCAGGAACACGATGGCGAGCATGCTCACCACGATGATCACCCCGGACACGAGGAAAGCGCGCCCGTACCCCTCGGCCAGCGCCTCGGCGCCGCCCCCCGCACCGGCCGTGCGGCTCGCCGCGACCGAGGCGAGGACGGACAGCCCCAGCGCGCCGCCCATGGTGCGCGAGGTGTTGGCGAGCCCCGCCACGAGCCCCGACTCGGACGGGCCGACGCCGGAGGTGGCGAAGACCGCCAGCAGCGTCATCATCAGGCCCGCGCCGAAGGAGAAGGCGATGCCGGGCCCCAGCAGGGTGCCCAGGAACGTGCCGTCGGCCCCCATGACGGACTGCCAGAAGAATCCCGCCGCCGTCAGCAGGCCGGCGAGCGCGAGCAGGACGCGCCCCTCGACCAGGCGCATGATCCGGGGCGCGAACTGGGCGGAGAGGATGATGGAGGCGGTGTGCGGCAGCAGGGCGAGGCCGGTCTCGACGGCCGAGTAGCCCAGGACGTTCTGCATGTAGAGCGAGAGGAAGTACCACATCGCGTAGAAGGCCATGCCGCTGATCACGGTGATGACGTTGGCCACGGACACCGTCCGTACGCGGAAGATGCCGAGGGGCGTCAGCGGCTCGCGCGCCCGGCGCTCCACGGCGATAAAGGCCAGGAGCGCGACGACACCGGCGAGCAGGGGCACGAACGACCGCGCCGAACTCCAGCCGTGCGTCTCGCTCTGCGAGATGCCGAAGGCCAGGCTTCCCACGCCCAGCGTCGCCAGCACCGCTCCGGGCAGGTCCAGCCGGCGCGCCGCGGCGTCACCGCTCCTGTTCTCCGCGAGCCACACCGCCGACGCCACGATCACGACGAGGCCCAGCGGGACGTTGATGAGCAGGACCCAGCGCCAGGACAGGTAGTCGGTGAGCAGGCCGCCGATGAGGCCGCCGGCCGCGCCGCCTCCCGTGCCCACCGCCGTCCACGCGGCGACGGCCCGGACACGACCGCTCCCCTCGGGGAACGTCGTCGTGAGGATGGTCAGGGTGGCGGGCGACAGCACGGCGGCCCCGATGCCCTGGAGGGCGCGGGCCACGATGAGCATCCACGGTGACTGGGCGAGGCCGCCCAGCAGGCTCGCCGCCGTGAACACCCCCAGCCCGAGGAGGAACACCTTCTTGCGGCCGAAGAGATCGGAGAACCGGCCGCCCAGCAGCAGGAACCCGGCGAAGGTGATGACGTAGGCGTTGACCACCCACTGCAAGCTCGCTTCACCGATGCCGAGGCCCGAACGGATGGACGGCAGGGCGACGTTGATCACCGACACGTCGAGGATGACGACGAACTGCCCTACGCACGCGGCCAGTACGGCCACCCATGCCGGCCCTGCACTGCGTCGCCCGGTCCGGGGGGAGTCCAGCCCGGAAGTTAAGTGTGACATGGGACGCCATCCTCCTCAGTGTGCGCCGACTACTCAATCGGACCACCGGACCGATGAGCTCATCCTTCAGAACTAGGCCTTCCGGAAAGGGCGTTCGGAGCGTCTCTACAGGAGTCGCCACGGGATTCGCTACGAGGTTCGACGAGTGTCCATCACTCCGCCACTCCGCCCGCCAGGGTGGTGCCGTCGGTGGGGTCGATGAGGAGGAAGGAGCCGGTGTGGCGGGAGGTGGCGTAGGGGTCGAGGGCGAGCGGCTCGGCGGTGCGCAGCGTGACGCGGCCGATGTCGTTGGCGTTGAGGCGGCCGGGCTTGGGGTGCTGGGAGAGGTCTTCGAGGGTGAGGCGGGAGGAGATGTCCTTGACGAAGGCGCGGACGGTGCGGGTGGTGTGTTTGAGCAGGACGCGGGCGCCGGGGAGGAGCGGCCGGTCGGCGAGGTGGCAGACGGTGGCCTCGACGTCTTGGGTGAGGTGGGGCGTGTCGGTGGTGGGGGTGATGAGGTCGCCGCGGGAGACGTCGAGGTCATCAGCGAGGTGGAGGATGATGGACTGGGGCGCCCAGGCGATGTCGGCGCTGTGGCCGAGTGCGTCGATGGCGGCGATCGTGCTAGTGCGCCCCGAGGGCAGGACGGTGACGGGCTCGCCGACGCGCAGGACGCCGGAAGCGATCCGGCCGGCGTAGCCGCGGTAGTCGGGGTGGGTGGTGGTCTGCGGCCTGATCGTGTACTGGACGGGGAAGCGTGCGGGTTCGGCGGCCGGGTCGGTGACGACCGGCACCGTCTCCAGGTACTCCAGGACGGTGGGGCCGCCGTACCAGTCCATGTGCGCGGAGGGGGTGACGACGTTGTCGCCGGCGAGCGCGGAGACGGGGACGGCCGTCACCTGGCAGACACCGAGCTCGCGCGCGTAGGCGGTGAACTCGGCGGCCATGGCGGCGAAGACGGCCTCCGTGTAACCCACGAGGTCCATCTTGTTGACCGCCAGCAGGACGTACGGGACACGCAGGAGCGCTGCTACGGCGAGATGCCGGCGGGTCTGCTCCACCACGCCGTTGCGGGCGTCGACGAGGACGACGGCGGTTCGGGCGGTGGAAGCGCCGGTGACCATGTTGCGGGTGTACTGCACGTGGCCGGGGGTGTCGGCGAGGATGAAACGGCGCCGGGGCGTGGCGAAGTAGCGGTAGGCGACGTCGATGGTGATGCCCTGCTCGCGCTCGGCGCGCAGTCCGTCGGTCAGCAGGGCCAGGTCGGGGGCGCCGGTGCCGCGGTCGCGGGAGGCGTGGGCTACGGCTTCGAGCTGGTCGGTCAGGACGGATTTGGAGTCGTGCAGGAGGCGGCCGACGAGGGTGGATTTGCCGTCATCGACGGAGCCGGCGGTGGCGAACCGCAGCAGCGACGTCGCCGTATCGGTCACAGACGTGGTCACGGTCAGAAGTACCCCTCGCGCTTACGGTCTTCCATGGCAGCTTCGGAGAGCCTGTCGTCGGCCCTGCTCGCGCCGCGCTCGGTCAGACGGGAGGCGGTGATCTCGGCAATGACCTCGGCGACGGTGGCCGCGGTGGAGTCGACGGCGCCGGTGCAGGACATGTCACCGACCGTGCGGTAACGCACCTGCCGCCGCACCACGCTCTCCCCCTCGCGCGGGCCGCCCCAGCCGCCGGGAGCCAGCCACATCCCGTCCCGGGCGAAAACCTCCCGCTCGTGCGCGAAGTAGATCGAGGGCAGCTCGATCTTCTCCCGCGCGATGTACTGCCACACATCCAGCTCAGTGAAATTCGACAACGGAAAGACCCGTACATGCTCGCCCGGGGCGTGACGTCCGTTGTACAGCTGCCACAACTCCGGGCGCTGCCGGCGCGGATCCCAGCCGCCGAACTCGTCCCGCAGCGAGAACACCCGCTCCTTGGCCCGCGCCTTCTCCTCATCCCGCCGCCCACCACCGAAGACCGCATCAAACCGATGCGCCCCGATCGCCTCCAGCAACGGCACGGTCTGCAAAGGATTACGCGTCCCGTCCGGCCGCTCCCGCACCCGCCCCGCATCGATCGCCTCCTGAACGGAGGCGACGTGCAGGCGCAAGCCCAGCCCGGCCACCACCCGGTCCCGGTACGCCATCACCTCAGGAAAGTTATGGCCGGTATCCACATGCAGCAGACCGAACGGAGGCATCGCGGGCGCGAACGCCTTCAGCGCCAGATGCAGCATCACGATGGAGTCCTTGCCGCCGGAGAACAGCAGCACCGGCCGCTCGAACTCCCCCGCCACCTCACGGAAGACGTGCACCGCCTCCGACTCCAGCACCTCCAGATGCGACAAGACATATGGGTCGGCAGAGACATGCGCATTCATGCGAGTTCCTTCGCGTGCAGGAGCCGGAGCACGGCGTGCGCGGACTCCTCGACGGTCTGCACCTGCGCCTCGATCCGCAGGTCCGGGGCGACGGGGGCCTCGTACGGATCGTCCACGCCGGTGAGGCCGGTCAGCGTGCCCGCCGCCTGCCGGGCGTACAGGCCCTTCACGTCGCGGGCCGCGCACACCTCCAGCGGGGTGGCGACGTGCACCTCCAGGTAGGCGGTGCCGGAGGCCTCGTGGCGTTTGCGCACGGCCTCCCTGCTGTCGGCGTAGGGGGCGATGACCGGCACCACGGCGACGATGCCGTTGCGGGCCAGCACCTCGGCGAGCAGGCCGACCCGCTGGACGTTGGTGTACCGGTCCTCGCGCGAGAAGCCCAGGTCCGCGTTGAGCACCGCGCGGTTCTCGTCGCCGTCGAGCACCTCCACCCGCCGCCCCGCGTCGCGCAGCCGTACGGCCAGCGCCCGGGCGATGGTCGTCTTGCCCGCGCTCGGCAGGCCCGTCAGCCACACGGTGGCGCCCGGCCAGCACGTGCAGAAGGGGTGGAAGGAGTGCGAGAAGGAATGAGAGGTGGTCATCCGTCGCTCCCGGTTCGCCGAGTCGTGGTGTACGCGATGTGTGCCCGGTCCCGTACCGGCAGGGACAGCATTCGTTCCGCGACGGAGGCGAGGAGCGCGTGGGCCCGCTCCGGGCCGGGCGGGACGTCGCCCGTCGTGCGCCAGGCCACCATGCCGTCCGGCCGGACGAGTACGGCTCCCGCGGGCCCGGTCCCGCAGACCGCGGTGAAGGTCGCGGAGGGGTCGTCGAGGTCGCCGCCGGCGGGGGCCACGTGCAGGCCGCGCACGGGAAGGCCGGCCGCGTCGGCGAGGCGGTCGGCCGCCCGTGCCCAGGCCGGGTGGGCCGCGAGGAGGGTGAGGCGGCCGTGGCAGAGGTCCAGTGTGGAGACTTCGGTGCCTGCGGCGGTGCGCAGCCACAGGTGCGGCAGCCGGGTGCCGGGGTCCGCCCGCAGGGCGAAGGTGCCGGGGAACGCCGGGCCGGGCGGGGCGCCGAGGACGGCGGTGGAGCGGTAGCGGTATCCCATGATCAGCGTCCGGGGCTCGCAGAGGGTGGCGCCGCCGAGGGTCTGCGGGGGTACGCCGTCGAGGAGCATGGACTGCTGTGCCGTCGCGGTTCCCACGGGCCTGCGCTCCTGGTCGTAGGTGGCGAGGAGTCCGGGGCCCGCCCACCCTCCGATGACGGCGGCGAGTTTCCAGGCGAGGTTGTGCGCGTCCTGGAAGCCGACGTTGGATCCGTAGCCGCCCGACGGGGGGTGGAGGTGTGCCGCGTCCCCGATGAGGAAGACCGGTCCGGCGCGGTAGCGGGCCGCGATGCGGTGCCGGGCCCGCCAGTGGAAGACGGTGCGTATCTCCGCGTCGGCGTGTTCGTCTCCGATCGCGGCCAGGACGAGTGCGCGGCAGGTCCGTTCCGCGTAGGTGCCGTCCGGCTCGGCGAGCGCCGGGTCGTGGTCCACGGCGGCGCACCAGTGGTCCGGGGTGTTGAGTTCCATCACGGCGCCGTCGAACCCCGGGTTGCGGATCATGCACATGAAGAACCGGCGTGTCCGGTCCCAGGCGCCGGGGGCGGCGCGGAAGAGGATGCTCACGCGGTGGGCGAGGGTGCCGTGCCCTTCGCGGGAGATGCCGACGCGTTCGGGGATGCCGCCCCGGGCGCCGTCGGCGGCGACGACGTACCGGGCGTCTACGGTGTAGGCGCGCCCGGTGGCGCCGGCACGGATGACGGCCTGCGCGCCGTCGGGGCCCGTGCGCAGGCCGGTGAGCTCGTGTCCGAAGCGCACGTCGGCGCCGTTGCGGGCGGCGGCCGCGGCGAGGAGGGGTTCCATGCGGTCCTGGCCGCACCAGAAGGGGGCGCAGGGGCCGGGGACGGCCAGTTCCTCCTCGCCGGTCTCCAGCACGTCGGCGTGGGGCAGGCCGGCGAGGGAGGCGGCGCCGAGGACAACCCTGGGCAGGAAGCGGGCGGGCCGGTCCCGGGCCCGAGGGTCGTCCTCCCGCACCACTTCGAACCCGGCCCGGCGGATCTCCTCCTCCAGGCCGGCCTCGCGGAACAGTTCCATGGAGCGCCGGCTGACGTGGGTGGCGCGCGGTACCGCGGAGGTGGTGGTGTGCCGTTCGACGAGCAGGCAGCGTACGCCGTGGCGGGCGAGGAAGAGCGCCGTCGCCAGGCCCGTCGGCCCTCCTCCGACGACGAGCACCGGGACGTCCACCGCTGGGGTCTCCTCCCTGTCTCCGGCATACGGTCCGTCAGGCCTTGGTCGCCAGCCGGTCGCCGACCACCAGGTGGTCGAGTTGCATGCCGGCGAAGGCTTCGACGGCGTCCTCGGGGGTCTCGACGATGGGGCGGCCGGCGACGTTGAAGGAGGTGTTGAGCAGCACGCCGCAGCCGGTGAGCTCCTCGAACCTGCCCAGCAGGGCGTGCACCTTGGGGTTCTGCCCGGCGTCCAGGGTCTGGAGCCGGGCGGTGCCGTCGACGTGTGCGGCCGCCGGTACGGCGTCCGGCCGGGTGACGCGGGCGACGATCAGCATGAAGGGCGAGGGCTGGTCCAGGTCGAAGTAGTCGCGGGCGCGCTCCTCGCGGACGACGGGGGCGTACGGGCGGAACCATTCGCGGTGTTTGACGTGGTCGTTGAGGTGGTCGCGGACCGAGGCGGGGTAGGGGGCGGCGAGGATGCTGCGGTGTCCCAGGGCGCGGGGGCCGAACTCGGAGCGGCCGTCGAACCAGCCGATGATCTTTCCTTCGGCGAGCAGGGCGGCCACCCGGCCCGGCAGGTCGTCGGGGGTCTCCACGGTGAAGCCCGAGACGGCGAGGGCGGCGTCGGCCCTGGCGGTGGGATATTCGGGTCCGAGGTAGGCCGTCCGGAGCGCCGGGAGGCCGGTCAGGGGCCTCCCTTCCAGCTGGTGGAGGCCGTAGTAGGCGCAGCCCAGACTGATGCCGTTGTCCCCGGCGGCCGGTACGACGAAGACGCGTTCGAAGGGGGTTTCGCGCAGGATGCGGCCGTTGGCAACGCTGTTGAGGCCGACGCCGCCGGCGATGCACAGGTCGGTCAGGCCGGTGCGGCGGTGCAGGTCGTTCGCGCAGTGCACGAGGGCGCGTTCGAGGACCTCCTGGGCGGCGTAGGCCAGTGCCGCGCGGTCTTCGAACTCCCCCGATGCCACGAGGCGTTCGAAGACGTGGTTGACCTTGCCGGCCGAGATGCTCACGCCGCCGCCGGGGAGCAGGGTGACGAGCTCCGCGACCTGGTCGGTGAAGCGGTCGTCGCCGTACGGGGCGAGTCCCATGGTCTTGCCGTCCTCGCTGACCGGGTAGCGGGTCTTCGGTCCCGTGTAGGACAGGCCGAGGGCGAGGCTGGCCGAGCGGTAGAAGTGGCCCAGGGAGTTGTCGGTCTCGCCCGGCTGGTAGTAGGCGCTCTCGGAGGCCGCGTCGACGAGGTGGGCCCCGCTGACCCGGTGCACGAGGCGGATCCCGGACTCGTCGGCGGTGTAGCCGCTGATGGTCTCGGCCTCGCGCGGGCCGGGCCCGTCCTTCCGTCCGGTGACCAGGCTGCCGGAGTTGTCGCAGACCAGGACGGCGGCCCGGGTCGTGCCGGAGGCGCCGAACGCGCTGTAGGCGTGGGCGAGGTGGTGGTTGATGACCGTCGCGCGCTTGCGGAACGAGTGGTAGAAGGGGCGGGGCACGAGTTCGCAGCAGACCACGTGGCCGACGTCCTCGGCCGTGGTGGCCAGGGCGTCGAGGCAGGCGCGGCGGCTGAGGCCCGCCAGGAGGTCCGCGCCGAGCCCGTACTTGCTGCCGACCAGGCGCTCCTCGTCGACCGCGACCAGTTCCCGGCCGTCGGTGGCGCAGGAGGACCAGTCGTGTCCGGAGCCCCCCAGACCCAGCACCGTCATAGTGTCGACACTCCTTACAGCTGTGGTCGGATGCGGGCGAGCGCGCTGTGCGGGTCAGGCGCGGCGGATCTCCACGATGCGCAGGGGGCCGGAGCCGCAGGGCAGCGAGCGCTCCACGGTCAGGCCGGCCTTCTCCAGCAGCGTGGCGAAGTCGCTCTCCGACCGCTCGGCCCCGCCCACGAGGACGAGGAGGAGCAGGTCGACGAAGAGGGTCGAGGCCGCGGGCCGTTCGTCGATCAGGTTGTCGATCACCAGGAGCCGGGAGCCGGGCGCCATGGCGGCGGCGATGCGGCGGAGGATGCGCAGGACGTCCTCGTCGTCCCAGTCGTGCAGCACGTGCTTGATGAGGTAGAGGTCGGCGCCGGCGGGGATGGTCTCGAAGAAGTCGCCGGGGAGGACCTCGCAGCGCTCGCCGACGCCCCGGCTCTCCAGCAGGGCGCGGGCCTCGCCGGCGACCTCGGGGCGTTCGAGGAGGACGCCGCGCGCGCCGGGGGCGCTTTCGAGGAGGGCGGCCATGAGGCTGCCGCGGCCGCCGCCGATGTCCACGACGGTGCCCGCGCCGGAGAAGTCGTAGGCCTCGGCGACCTGCCGGCTCTCGGCGAGGGACACGGACCCCATGGCGTGGTTGAACAGCTCCCGGGCCTGCGGGTCCTGCTGGGTGAGCTGCCAGAAGGAGACGCCGTTGGCGACGTCGAAGGAGGCCTCACCGGTGCGGACGCTGTGCGCGAGCCGTTCCCAGGCCCGCCAGTGCCAGGGGGCGGCCTGGAAGCGGGCGTCGGTGGCGACCGGGCTGGTGGGGTCGGGCAGCAGCACCTCGGAGAGGGCGTTGTGCCCGTAGAGGTCGTCGTGGCCGAGTTCCTCGAAGATGCCCGAGGCGGCGAGCAGGCGCAGCAGCCTGCGCAGCGTGGGCTCGTGCGCGCCGGCCGCGGCGGCCAGGTCGGCGACGGTCCGGGGGCCCTCTTGCAGGAGGGCGGGCAGGCCGAGCTCTACGGCCACGTGGATGGCGCGGGCCTTCCAGGCTCCTTGCAGGATGTCGTTGACGGTCGCCTCGGCGCCGGCGCGGTCCTGGTCGTCGTGCGTCCGCTCCGCAGTCATACGGGGGTTCCTCCACAGGGCGTTCGGGGCAGGCGGCATGGGTCCCGGCGGGGCCGGGGGCGGCGAACGGGGGCCGGGCGGCCGTGGGGCCGGCGGGGCCGGGGCGCGGGGTGTGCCGGCGAGCCCCGGGGAATCCGGGTGACCGGCGGTGGGGCGGCCGGGGCCGGGCGCGGCCCGCTCGGGTGAGGGAGTGACACGCTTCAGGCGCGCGGACACCGGGGCTGCGACCGGGCAGCTCCGGGAGGACGATCGGGCCCCGGACAGGAGTGCGGGACCGGGGAAACTCTCGCAACGGCCGGAGCGGCGCGTCAAGAATGCCTCCGCCGGCGGTGCGGTACGGGCCGGAACCCTCTGCCGGGTTTCGGCCATCGTGGATCAGCGGCCGTGCCCGGGCGCACCGCGGGCCGGGAGCGGACTTACGCTGGCGGCAGCCCCACCCGCCCCGTGCGGGCGGAACAGCCGCCCGCCACCGGAAGAAGGACTGCCCATGACCCCGCAGGAACTGTCGGATTTCGCGCTGGAGCTGCCGGAGGCGTTCGACGACGAGGCGTTCGGCCCCGGGGCCGCGGTGTTCAAGGTGGAGGGCAAGGTGTTCGCGATCCTCCAGGACCCCTCCGAGGAACGCCCCGCGCAGGTCACGCTGAAGTGTGAGCCGGATCTGGCCCTGCACCTGCGGGAGCAGTACGCGGCCGTGGAGCCCGGCTATCACGTCAACAAGCGCCACTGGAACACGGTTGTCCTGAACGGGACCGTTCCCGTGGAGGAGGTGCGGGAGATGGTGGAACACTCATACGACCGTGTGGTGTCGGCTCTGCCGAAGGCGACCCGCGATCGCCTGCGCCTGCTGCGCGCGGCGTAACCCTTCGTTTCTTCCGTCTCCACCCCTTGTCCCCTCCCTTGTCCCCTCCCCCGCTCGCTCCCCCACGTTCTCCGATGACCGGTATGCCAACTGCCCAGCAGACCGAGGGAGTCGCACGTGACGTTTCGCCAGCGTGTCGTCGTCGTCATCACCGAGGGAGCCGCGCCCGAGCTGCTCGGGCGATGGTGCGCGAAGGGTCTCCTGCCCGGCTTCGCCCGGCTGCGCGCGCAGGGTGTCCACGGTCCGCTGCGCGCGGAGGGCACCCCGTACGAGCCGCCGGGCCTGCTGAGCGTCCTGACCGGGCGGCGGGCCGGGCGGCACGGCTTCTACTCGTACTGGACCTGTCACGATCCCGAGTACTCCCCGCAGGTGCTGACCTCGAAGGACCGCCGTTACCCGGTGCTGTGGCAGCAGGAGGTGTTCGCCGGCGTCAGGTTCGCCTCGATCGGCCTGTTCGGCACCCATCCGCCCGAGCCGTTCGACGGCTCGCTGATCACCTATCCGATGTACGCCACCCTCCATGCCTGCCACCCGCGGAGCCTTCAGCGCACGCTGGCGGCGCAGGGCGTGCGGCCGGTCCACGACGTGTCGGTCTTCTGGACCGGCCAGGACCGTGACGAGCTGCTGCCCTCCCTGCTGGAGGCCGACGTCCAGCGCGGGCGCGCGGCGCTCTCGCTGCTGGAGGAGCACGACGTCGTGCTCGTCAATCTCACCTCCATCGACCGGACGTCGCACATCTACTGGCAGGAGCTGGAACGGGGGCCGGAGCACGAGGAGTCGAGCGCGGTCCTGGCCGCGTACCGCACCTGCGACCGCGTGATCCAGGACGTCCTGGAGCGGGCGGACGACCGCACCACCGTCCTGGCCTTCTCGGAGATCGGTTTCGGGCCGCTGCGCAACTACCACTCCGTCAACGCCGAGCTGGAGTCCTGCGGCTTCCTCTCCCACGCCGCGGACGGCCGCGCGGAGTGGGCGCGCAGCCGGGCCTTCGAGGCGGTGCAGGGCACGCACGGGGTGAACGTCAACCTGCGGGGACGGTACAAGCAGGGCCTGGTCGCCGAGCGGGACTACGAGGCGGTGCGCTCCGAGGTCGCGGCGGCGCTGCTGGAGCGGCTCAACCCCCGTACGGGCAGGCCCTTCCTCGCGGCCGTGCACCGGCGGGAGGAGGTCTACGAGGGCGAGTCCGTCCATCTGGCCCCGGACCTCGTCCTGGAGCCGGCGGACTGGCGCTACCTCCCCTTGGGGGATCCCGCGTGGGCCTCCCACGTGCACCGCGACTGGCAGAGCGGCTGGCACCGCCGCGACTCCTACTGGGCGGCGCTGGGCCCGGATTTCTCCGGCGGCGCCGAGCGGACCCGTATCGCGGCCCCCGTCGACATACCCGCAACCGTGTGCGAACTGCTGGGGCGTGACGTCCCGTCGGATTGGGACGGCGTGCCGTTGTCCTGAAATCGCCCCTCAATAGGCAGCGTTGACACGCGGGGACGACAGAGTGATTGGCCAAGGCCGCCGATGGGTCACTAACCTGCACGGGTCCAGCACATTCGGACTTCGCGGCCCGGCCGGCCCGGACGGAAGACGGCCGTCCCCCGGCGGACCATTTTAAAGTGCAAGAAAGCGCAAGAAGGTGCAGGAAGGAAACGCATGTCAGCAAGGATTTCCCTCTTCGCGGTGGTCGTCGAGGACATGGCCAGGTCGCTGGAGTTCTACCGCCTGCTGGGCGTGGAGATTCCCGCCGAGGCCGACGCGGCGCCGCACGTCGAGGTGGTGCTCGACGGCGGCGTCCGGCTCGCCTGGGACACGGCGGCCACGATCCGCTCGTACGACCCGCAGTGGCAGGCCCCGACCGGCGGCCACCGCGTCGCCATCGCCTTCGAGTTCCCCGACACCGCGGCCGTGGACGCCAAGTACGCCGAGCTCGTCGACGCCGGCTACGAGGGCCACCTCAAGCCGTGGGACGCCGTGTGGGGCCAGCGCTACGCCATCGTCAAGGACCCCGACGGCACCGTGATCGACCTCTTCGCGCCCCTGCCCGGCGCATAACCCGTCCGCGGGGCCCGGCGTGCGGCGACGCGTACCGGGCTCCGCCTCCCCCGTTCCGCGCAGCACTCCGTTCTCCGGGACATCCCCCGTTCTCCGGAAGGTGGGCACCATGGTCTTACGAGCGCCCGGGCGGCGGCGGGAACCACGCCGAGCCCTGTCTCCGCTCCCCGCACGTGTCACCCGCGAAGAACTCTCCGCAAGGGCCGCATTCGCGCCCCGGGATTTCGGCCGGGACCCGGCCGGGCTCCCCGCCTTACCCGCCTCCCTCGCCTCCGCCCCGCTCGGCACGCTCCGTTCCGGCATTCTCACCGGGCACCTCGGCGGGCCGTGGCTGGACGGCTTCCCGCGCTATGTCTGGCACCGGTCCGGTGACATCGTCGTGGAATTCCGGCTGACCGGCCGGCGCCCCGGCGAATACTCCGGATACGAACTCCACCCGAGTGAATGGCCGGAAGGGCTGGCGGACCATGCTTCCTGAGTTCCGATTGCAGTGGAATTGGCGCGAGGCCCCCGCCGGCGACCCGGACGAGCTCCGGGCGACCTGGGCGGACCTGCGGATCGCGGTGGGCGCCGAGACCGTCACCCTGATCCGGGAGCCCGCCGCCGGGAGGTTCCGCGAGCACGTCACCGGCTCCCTCTACCCCATGGCCGAATGGATCGCCTTCAACTGGTGGTCGCTCGTAGCCGACGCCCGGCCCGGTACCCAGATATCCCAGCTCCGCTTCGCCTACAAATACGGCGTCGGCGACGACCGCGCGGCGTGGTGGGTCCGCTCGCGCCGCCACATCCTGCGCGCCGCGTGCGACGGCTTCCGCTGGCCGGACATGCTCTTCGTGCCCGAGGGCCGCGAGACCCGGATCGTGTGGATGCCCGACATGGGGCCCGACGTCCGCCCGGGCGAGCACTTCGCGAGCCGCGGCAACAGCTGTGTGGAGAGCGCGGCGTTCACCGCCTCCCTGGCCGCTTTCGTGGACGCGGTCGCGGACCGCCTGGCCGGGCAGGGGATCACGGGCACCCCGCTCCAGGAGGAGTGGGCGGCGGTCCGCTCCGCCGACGAGGAGGAGGCCGCGTTCTGCCGCATCGCCGCGCGCCTGGGCCTCGACCCGTACAGCGAGGCCGAACCGTACGAGGCCGACATCGTCAAGGCCGCCGAGCAGCTGCCCGAGCCGCTGGCCTCGGACTTCTTCAACGGCGTGCGGCCGGAGCGGATCGCCGAGCAGCTCCAGTGGGTGGCCCGGGCGCGCACGCTGATGGGCACGGCCCCCGAGGGCGCCGGGGAGACAGCCGCCCTGACGGAGCTGCGGGAGGCCTGCGCCGACGTCAGCGCCCGGTTCTTCGCCCCGGGCCGCCTCGACAACCCCTGGCACCTCGGCTACGAGGTGGCGCACCTGGTCCGCGCGTGGGCCGGCCTGGAGGACACCCAGCCCTTCGACCCCGCCCCCCTGATGAGCTACCGCACCGAGCAGGTCCCCTACCTGGACCGCGGGCTGGTCGCCCTCGGCACGCGCCGGGGCGCGGAGGGCGCCGCTCTCGTGTCCGCCCGCCGCTTCACCGACCGCCCCCGCCGCTTCCTCCAGGCCCGGGCCCTGTGGCACCTGATCTGCGACACCGACGACACCTTCCTCATCGCCGCCGCCCACACCCACCGCCAGCACGTGGCCCGGGGCTTCGCCCTCGAAGTCCTCGCACCGGCCCGGGGCATCGCCGCGCTGCTGTCGGACCCGGCGCACCTGGTGTCCGCCGAGGACGTGGAGCTGATCGCCGACGACTACGGCTGCGGCAACATCGTCGTGGAGCACCAGCTCGACAACATCGTCCTGGGACGGGACTTCGCCTGGCCCGGGCCGGAGCGCACCGTCGCGCGGGGCGACGGGGGCCGGACCGCATGACCTCCCGCGTGCCGCCCCTCTTCCCCTTCCCGCCCGGCCCCCTGGGCACGGTCCCGCCCGCGTTCGGGAAGCTCCTGGCCGAGGATCCCGTTCCCGAGGTCCGGCTCGCCGACGGGGCGCGGATCCGCCTGGCCCTGCGCCACGAGGACGTACGGACCGTGCTGGCCGACGACCGCTTCAGCCGGCACCGGGCCGCCCTGCTGCCCGGGCGGGGCTTCGGCCGCTCGCAGGGCTCGGGCATCGTGGACCTCGACCCGCCCGAGCACGCCCGGCTGCGGGGGCCGGTGGCCGCCGCGTTCGGCGCGGAGCGGGCCGCGCGCTTCGTGCCGCGCATCGAGGAGATAGCCGAGGACGTCGTCGGCGGGCTGCCCGCCGGGGCCGGCACTGTGGACCTGGTCACGGCGTACACCGCGCCCTTCGCCGGCCGCGTCACCTGTGAGTTGCTCGGGCTGCCCGGTGACCGCTGGCGGTCCGTCACCTCCGACGTGGAGCTCCTGCTGCTGCCCCGGGGGGCCGCGGAGGAGGACCTGGCCGCCGCCCGCGACCGGCTGGGGAAGGCCCTGGGCGATCTGCTCGCCGACCGGCGGGCCAGGCCCGGCGACAGCGTCGCCGACGCGCTCCTCGCCTCGGACCTGCGGGACGACGCCGGGAGCCTGACCGACGAGGACCGCACGCTGCTCCTCCACGGCCTGATCATCTCCGGCTTCGTCACCATCCGGGACCTCCTGGCCCGCCACCTCTTCGGCGTGCTCTCCTCCCCCGGCCTCGCCGCCCGGCTGGCCGGCGACCCGGCCCTCGTCCCGGTGGCCGTGTGGGAACTGCTGCGCTTCTACCCCTCCACCCACGACGGGCTGCTGCGGGTCGCCACCGAGGACGTGGTCCTCTCCGGCGGCCGCATCGCCGCCGGGGAGGCGGTGCTGCCGCTGGTGGCGGCCGCCTCCCGCGACCCGGAGGCCTTCCCCGACCCCGACGTCCTCGACGTCGCCCGGATCGCCGACCGCGCCATCGCCTTCGGCGCCGGCCGGCACGCCTGCCCCGCCGCCGATCTCGCCGTGGCCGAGCTGAGCGTGGGCGTCGCGCGGCTGCTCGCGGCGTTCCCCGGCATCGCGCCGGCCGTGCCGCCCGAGGAGATCGAGCACAGCAGCGAACTGCTGCCCCTCGCCGTCCGGTCGCTGCCGGTGGTCCTCGGACCGCGGCACTGACCGGCACGCCCCGCACCTCCGCGCCGGGCGGGCCCTGCGGCCAGTGGCCGGCAACCCGCGGCCCGCCCGGCGCGGACGCTCGTCCCGTTCGTTCCAGAAAGGTTCATCGGTGAATTCAGCAAGCCACCAGTCACCGGGCGCGCCCGTCGCGTTCGGCGCACCGGATGCCGAGGAGCTCAGGGCTCACGTCGCCGGTCCCGTCCTGCTGCCCGGGGAGGAGGGCTTCGACGCGGAGCTCGCCGGCTTCGAGCTGTCCGTCGCGCACCGCCCGGCGTTGATCGTCGGCGCCACCGGGGCGGCCGACGTCATCGCGGCCGTGCGCTTCGCCGCGGAGCGCGGCCTGGGGGTGGCGGTCCAGGCGACCGGCCACGGGATCTCCCGGCCCGCCACCGATGTCCTCATCGGTACGCGCCGGATGACCGGTGTACGGGTGGACCCGCAGGCCCGCACCGCGCGCTTCGAGGCGGGCGTCCGCTGGGAGCAGGTCATTCACGAGGCGGCCGTGCACGGGCTGGCGCCGCTGAACGGCTCGGCGCCGTTCGTCGGGGCGGTCTCGTACTCCCTCGGCGGGGGGCTCGGGCTGCTGTCGCGCAAGTACGGCTTCGCGACCGACCACATCACCTCCTTCGACCTCGTCACGGCTGACGGCAGGCTGCTGGAGGTCACCCCCGAGCGGCACCCCGACCTGTTCTGGGGCGTGCGCGGCAGCAAGGGCAACCTCGGCATCGTCACCTCCCTGGAGGTGCGGCTGTTCCCCGTGAGCCGGGTGTACGGGGGCGGGCTGTTCTTCGATGCCGAGTCGACGCCGGCGGTGCTGAAGACGTACCTGGCGTGGGCGCCCCGGATGCCGGAGGACCTGGCGTCCTCGGTGTTCTTCACCGAGTACCCCGACGCCGAAGGCCTGCCCGAGCCGCTGCGCGGCAAGTTCGTCACCCACATCCGGCTGGCCTACCTCGGGGAACCGGAGGAGGCCGAGCAGCACTTCGCCGAACTCCGGGCGGCCGGGACGGTCGTCATGGACACGGTGGCGTCCTTGCCGTACACGCGCGCCGGGGAGATCCACAACGACCCGCCGTCGCCCGTGGCGAGCTACAGCAAGACCTTCATGCTGCGGGAGCTCGACGAGAAGGCCGTCAGCCTGATCCTGAAGCTGGCCGGGCCCGGGTCGAACGCGGTGCACGGGGTGGAGCTGCGCCACCTGGGCGGCGCCCTGTCCCGGCCCCCGCAGGTGCCCAGCGCGGTGGGCCACTTCCCGGACGCGGTCTTCAACGCCTACATCGCCTCGCTGATCGAGCCGGAGACGATCGAGTCCGTCGACCGGGCGCAGCAGGGCTTCGTCGACGCGCTGCGGCCCTGGACGACGCCCGGGGTGTGCCTGAACTTCCTCGCGGGCCACAACACGTCGGTGGAGGTCGCGCGCGGCGCGTTCACGGCGGAGAACTACGCCCGGCTGCGGGAGCTGAAGGCGCGGCACGACCCGGGCAACGTCTTCCGGTTCAACCCCAACATCCCGCCCCTTCCCGCGTAGCCGGCGCGCGGCGGCCGCCCGGGGCCCGTGCTCCGGCGCGGCCGCCGCCCGCGCGTGTTCCGGCCTGGGTGGCACCTCACGGACGACACGAGAAGACGGTGAGGCACATGGAGAGCGTGGCCGAGCAGGTTCCCATGTACATCGGCGGTCTGGCCGTGCCGGCTCACGACGGTGCCGTCCTGCGCACCTTCGAGCCGGCGACGCGGCGTCATCTGGCCGACGTCCCGAGCGGCGGTCCCGAGGACGTGCGCCGCGCGGTGGCGGCCGCCAGGAAGGCGTTCGACGAGGGGCCCTGGCCGCGGATGCCGGCGCGGGAGCGGGCCCGCCTCCTGCGCGCCGCGGCGGAGCGGCTGGCGGGTGAGGCGGCGGAGTTCGCGCGGCTGGAGGTGCGTGACAACGGCGCGACGCTGCGCAAGGCGCGGGGCGCGGACGTGCCCGGTGCGGCGGCGGCGTTCGAGTGGAGCGCCTGGTGGGCGGAGCACGTGCCCGAGCGGGAGGCCGGGGGCGGCGGCGCGTACGTGCTGTGGCGGCCGGCCGGAGTCGTCGCCGCGATCGTGCCCTGGAACCTGCCGCTGCTGCTCGCCGCCTGGCGGATCGCGCCCGCGATCGCCGCGGGCAACACGTGTGTGATCAAGCCGGCTTCGTTCGCTTCGCTGTCCGTGCTGCGCCTGGTGCGGCTGCTGCACGAGTGCGGGCTGCCGCCCGGTGTGGTCAATGTGGTCACGGGGCCGGGCGCGGTGGCCGGGGAGAGCCTGGTGCGTGCTCCGGGGGTGGATCTGGTGGCGTTCACCGGGTCTGACGAGACCGGGGAGGCCGTGCGGCAGGGGGCTGCGTCGGCAGGCACGAGCACCCGCCTGGACCTGGGGGGCAAGTCCCCCAACCTCGTGCTGGCGGACGTCGATCTCGCGCAGGCCGTGACGGGTGTGACGTGGGGGGCGTTCCTGCACAACGGGCAGGTGTGCATGGCGGGCACCCGGGCCGTGGTGCACACCGCCGTCCACGACGAGTTCGTACGGCTGCTGGTCGAGCGGGTGGGGCGGCTGCGGCTGGGCGACCCGCTGGACGAGGCCACGGATCTCGGCCCTCTGGTCTCGCGCAGCCAGGCGCGCACGGCCCGGCGCTTCACCGAGCTGGGCCTGTCCCAGGGGGCCCAGCTGGCGTGCGGCGGCGGCTCGCCGTCCGCGGGCGAGCTGCCCGAAGGGCTGGACCCCGCCGCGTACTTCAGGCCTACGGTGCTGACGTCGGTGGGCGAGCGGGACGCCGTCGCGCAGGAGGAGATCTTCGGCCCCGTGCTGTCGGTCATCCGGGCCGCCGACGACGAGGAGGCGGTCCGCATCGCCAACGGCACCCGCTACCGGCTCAGCGCGGGCGTCTGGTCCGCCGACCCGGCGCGGGCGCGCGCCGTCGCCGAGCGGCTGCGCGCGGACCGGGTGTGGGTCAACGACTACCGCCTGGTCGACCTGGAGCTCCCGGGCCGGGACGGGCGGGGCGCGTCCGCCGTCTGGGACCGGCTGACGAACGAACTGGACTCCTACCGGCGGCGGCACACCGTGCACGGGGGCGGGGAGGAGGAGGGACGGCCGGCGGGGCCGCCCACTCCCTATGTGCTGCTCGGCGGATGAGGCGGACAGAGCGGATAGAGCGGATAGAGCGGATACGGAGGATGACGTCAGGCAACGGGCCTGCGGGTGCCCTGCGACGGAAGGCCGAGGAGCGACCGCAGGGTCGGCGCCACGTCGTAGAGCGAAAGGCCTGCGGCTTCGCCCGGAGCGACGCCGGGCGCGCTGAGGGCGAAGATGCCGGTGTCGCCGTGGTTGGCGTGGTCCGGCCCGGTGTCGTTCTCCGTCGTGTAGAGGCCCTTGCCCATGCCGAGGGTGGCCAGGGCCCGCCAGCGCAGGTTCCCGACGTAGACCAGGAGGTCCGGGGCGATGCCGTTGACCTCCGGGTACAGCTCGCCGGGGCGCAGGGCGCGGGTGCCCATCGGCTGCCCCTGGTCGTCCGGCACGGCCTCCAGCGCCGCGGCGACGAGGTCGCGCGTGTTCTCGTACTCCGCGGCGGGGATCGTGCCGTGCGGCTCCCGGCCCTCGACGTTGAGGAAGATCCGCCCGTAGTAGCCGCCCTCGGCCCAGGCGGTGGTGCGCTTCCAGTCGATCCGGGCCGCGCTGACGGGTGTGGGGCCCGCGACCTCCTCGGCCAGGACGAGGAGGCCTTCCTTGCGCAGCCATTCGTTGATGAAGAAGCCGCCCACCATGGGCTGTGCCCCGTGGTCGGAGACGACCAGCACGGCGGTGTCCTCGGGCAGGCACTCCAGGAAGCGGCCGAGGTGCCGGTCGAGGGCGCGGTAGTAGTCGCGGAAGAGGCCGGCATAGGGGTTGCCGGGCTCGTGCCGGGGGTGGCCGGGGTCGCAGTACTTCCAGAAGCCGTGGTGCAGGCGGTCCGGTCCCATGTCCACGAAGGAGAGGAAATCCCACTCCTGGGTGGTCGCGAGGTGGCGGGCGACCTCGAAGCGCTGCTCGCTCATGTCGAAGATCTGCTGCGAGACGCGGCCGAGTTCGGGGGAACGGAAGTCCTCGACGTCCAGGGCGTAGCCGCCGGTGAGCTTGTGCAGTTCGTCGGCGAGGCCGGGCGGCGCGGTGTACTGCGCCTGGGTGGAGGGAGCGAGGAAACAGGAGACCATGGCGCCCCGGATGGGGGCGGGCGGGTAGGTGCCGGGCACGCCCAGGACGACGCTGGGGCGCCCGGCCCCCGTCATCTCGTCCCAGATCCGCGGGGCCCGGATGCTGTGGGACGTGGCGAACTTCAGCGGGCCGTAGTCGTGGGCGGCCCGGTCCCGGAATCCGTAGACTCCGAGTTCGCCGGGCGTGCGGCCCGACATCATGCAGGACCACGCGGGCATGGTGATGGGCGGGTCGACGCTGCGCATCGGCCCCCACAGGGAATTGCGGCGCAGCGCGGTGAACACCGGCATGTCATCGGCGAACCGGTCGAACATGTACTGCGGAGTCGCGGAGTCGAGGCCTATCACGGCCACTTTACGGGCAGCGGGCATCGGGGATTCCTCTCACTGTGCTCAGCTCGCGACCGGGCGAGGAGAAAAATGAGCGCCGCGAAAAACATACGCGCCGCCGGAGGAATACGACAGGGGGCAGGAGGACGATGAGGATCAGCATTGCGCTGCCGAATACCGTGCCGGGCGCGGACGGCGGCCTTTTGACGGAATGGGCGAAAAGGGCCGAGGACCGTGGATTCGCTTCGCTGGCCGTCACGGAGCGTCTGGTGTACCCGGGCCACGACCCGCTGCTCACGCTCGCGGCCGCGGCCGCGGCGACCTCCCGGATCGGGCTGCTGACCAACGTCCTGATCGGCCCGCTGCGCACCGCGCCGGTGCTGGCCAAGTCGGTGGCGACGCTGGCGTCGCTGTCCGCCGGGCGGCTCGTCCTGGGGATGGGGCCGGGCGTACGGGAGGACGACTTCGAGGCCGCCGGGCGCTCGTTCGCGGGGCGCCGCGAGGCGTTCGAGGAGCAGTTGGAGCTGCTGGGGCGGGGCGCGGCGGGCGGAGCGGGCGGGCCCTGGGCCGGTCCGGGGGTGCCGGTGCTGGTGGCCGGGCTGAGCTCCGCGGCCGTGCGGCGCGTGGTGCGCTGGGGCGACGGCTGGACCGCGCCGGGCCTGGAGCCGGAGGCGGTCCTGCCGTTCGCCGCGCGAGTGCGCCGCGCCTGGTCCGAGGGCGGGCGCTCCGGCGCGCCGCGCATCGTGGCGCTGGCGCGCTTCGCGCTGGGTGAGGACGTGGAGCGGGAGTCGGCCGCGTTCGTGCGGGACTACTTCTCCGTGCTGGGCGCCGAGGCCGAGGAGTTCGTGGCGAAGACGCCCCGTACGCCGGACCGGATCCGCCGGGTCGTCGCGGCGCTGGCCGACGGAGGGGTGAACGAGGTGGTCATGCACCCCACCGCGGCCGCGCTGTCGCAGGTGGACCGGCTGGCGGACGTCCTGCTGCCGTAGAGCCCGAGAGCCTGCCGGCGTCCTGCTGCCCCGGAGCCTTCGGCATGCCGGAGACCCTGGAGCCTTCAGGGCGTGCGGGCGGCCCGTCCCTCCGTGCGGGCGAAGTGCAGGGCCCGCTCCACGCCGTCGAGCCGGAAGGGATGCCCGACCTGGAAGATCAGGTGGCGGGCGCCCGCGGCCACCAGCCGGTGGAGTTCGTCGTCGGTCTGGTCCCGGGTGACGAAGGCGCTGCGCTCGATCTCCGCCGGGTCGCGGCCCACTTCGGCGCACCACTGGTCGAGGACGCGGTTGCCCTCGGCGAAGCGCCAGGCCATGGTGTTCCAGATGGTGGCGCGTTCGGCGGCGAAGCGCAGCAGGCGCTTGCGGCCGTCGCCGCCGATCAGCAGGGGCAGGGCGCCCAGCGGGCCGGGGTTGAGGCGGGCGAGCCTGTGGTCGATCCGGGCCACCGCCTCGACGAGACCGGCGACGCGCTCTCCCGCTCCGGGCGCAGGGTACCCGTACTCCTTCAGGTCGCGTTCGACCCAGCCCGCGCCCATGCCCAGGATGAGGCGGCCGTCGCTGAGGTGGTCGACGGTGCGGGCCATGTCGGCGAGCAGGTCGGGATTGCGGTAGGCGTAGTTGGTGACGAGGGTGCCGAGCCGGGCGGCGCGGGTGTCGGCGGCCAGGGCGGCCAGCAGGGTCCACGCCTCGTAGTGGCTGCCGTCGGGGTCGCCGGTGAGCGGGAAGAAGTGGTCCCACAGCCACAGCGAGTCCACGCCCAGGGAGTCGGCCGCGCGCCAGGCGGCGCGCAGTTCCCGTACGGAGGTGTGCTGGGGGGTCAGCCAGACCCCGATCCTGATGCGCCCGTCCGGCCGCGTGGGTGCGTACGTCATCGTGGGAACCGCCCTTCCGGCGTTTGCGGGAATCATGTCGCGGGGATTACCGTGCTGTTGTTCCGGAGCGCTGTTCCGGGGTGTTGTTCCGGGGTAATGGCGGCTGCTAGCCTCGCCATATGCGCGCGACTCTGACGAATGACGTCGAAACAGCCGCACGAGACCTCGCCGATCACGGTTACTGCCTGTTGGAGTGCCCGATTTCGCCGGGCGCGTTCGAAAGACTCAGGGGCCGTCTGCTGGATGTCGCCGAGCAGGAGCGCAAGGACGGTTCCGCTTTTCTCTACGACGGCGGCAACCAGCGCGTCTTCAGCCTGCTCAACAAGGGCGAGGAATTCGAGGAGAACGTCCAGGACCCCACCGTCATGCGTTTGATGGAGGAGCTGCTGGGCGTCGGTTTCCTGCTCTCCAGCACCCATGCCAACATCGCGGGGCCCGGCGGCGCCCCGATGCACCTGCACGCCGACCAGACCTTCGCCCGCCCACCCTGGCCGCCGTACGCCCTGGTGGCCAACAGCATGTGGATGCTGGACGACTTCACCCCGGAGAACGGCGCGACGCGCCTGGTGCCGGGCTCCCACCTGCTGGGGCGGCAGCCGGACTACGAGCGGGGCGAGGGCAATGCCGCGACCGTCCCGGTGTGCGCGCCGGCCGGCAGCGTGATGGTCTTCGACGGCCGGCTCTGGCACCAGACGGGCGCCAACACCACGGGCCTGCCGCGCCACGGCATCCTCAACTACTACTGCCGCGGGTACGTCCGGCAGCAGCAGAACTTCTTCACCGGCCTGGAGGAGGAGGTCGCCGCCCGCGCCGAGCCGGAGCTGCGCCGCCTGCTGGGCTACGAGAACTACTTCTCGCTCGGGATGACCGACGGCCTGCCGTAGCCGCGCACGGAAGGGGAGGGATTCATGGCGGGAATGCTCATGGCTCCGGTGGCCCGGCTGGTCGTCGTGGCCGGCCGGGCCGCCGGGGAAGGCGCGGAGAGCTGGCGCCGGGCGCTGGCGCCCGAAGTGACGGTGGGCCAGGGGCCCGAGGGCCTCGCGGGCCCGCCCGGCGACGCCCTGCCCCGGGCCCTGTTCACCACCGGCGACCGGGTGGGCTCCGTACTGGCCGACGCCGTACGCGCGGATCCGCCGCCCACGCACGTGCTGCTGTGGGCCGGTGACCGCGAGCCGGAAGAGGGCTGGGAGGCGGCCGCCGCCGGGCTGCTGTCCTGCCCGGTGACGGTGCTGGTCCCCATGGACGCGGACGCGGCCCGGGCCGCCGCCCACCGCTGGCGCGGCCTCACGGACGGGCCCTTCACCGTACGGTTCCTCCCGCCCGGCTGCCCGCTGCCCGCCGCGTGCGACGCGGTGAGCGCACGGCTGATCAAGGAGGAGTTGCAGGTGTGGCCGGCCTGACCCGGCACGGACCGGCACGGCCGCCCGTCAGCTTTCCGGGACCATGAGGGTCAGGGCCCGGGCGGCCATCCGGTAGCCCAGCGCGCCCATGCCCATCACGACGCCGGAGGACAGCGGCGCGGTCACCGAGACGTGCCGGAAGGCCTCGCGGCCCCACACGTTGCTCAGGTGGACCTCCAGCCACGGCGGCCCGAAGTCGGCCAGCGCGTCGCGCAGCGACCAGCCGGCGACCATCAGCGCGCCGGGGTTCACGATCGCTCCCGCGACGTCGCGGTGCCGCTCCAGGAGGTCGACGAGCTCTCCCTCGCCGTTGCGCTGCTCGGCGACCAGGCTCCAGCCGCGGCCGCGGATCTCCTCCGCGACCTCGGCCTCGATCTCGGCCAGGGTCCGCGTCCCGTAGATCTCCGGCTGCCGCTTGCCCAGGGTCCCCAGGTTGGGGCCGTTGAGCAACAACACCCTGTCCATGCTCCTCCTCCGGTCGTCCGGGTCTCTCGTCAGCCCATCAGTGCCTTGTACAGGTCCGCAGGGGTGGCCCGGGCCACGTCGGCGTCGTCGGGTAGTTCCGCACCGAGCTCCTCCTCCAGTACGACGGTGAGCTCGATGACCCGTACGGAGTCCACCGCCAGCTGCTCGCCGAGGGGTGTGTGGGGGTCCAGCGCGGTGCCTCGGGCGCCCAGCGTCCGGGCCACCAGGGTCAGGAATTCCTCCAGCGCGGGCACGTCTGCCACGGTCGTCCGCTCCTTCCCGGTCGTGCGCGGCCGGCCGCGGCCCGGGGGCCGTCCCGGCGGGCGCAGCGGCAGGTCCTGTTCGTAGTGCAGGCCGAGCCGCAACGCCGTCTCGGCCTTGGCCAGTTCGCCGCCCAGGTAGCCGGCGTGGGCGGGGTCCTCGATCACGCCGGCCTCCAGGAGGCCGAGGAGCATCGTCTCTCCCCGGGTGCCCTGCATTTCGTGGCGGGGCGTCACGTCGGAGCCGTAGTGGCGCAGCCTTATGCGGCCGCGGGGCCGGTCCACGGTGATCACGACGAAGCCGTCGATGCCGTTCGCCAGGGGCTTGCGCCGTCCTGCCGGGTGCAGGAGCCCGAAGGCGGGCAGCGGTGGTGCGTACGGAGCCGCACCGCTGTCGGGTCCGCCCACGGGAAACTGATCGACCGCGGTGGTGTCGCGTACGGCGGAGAGCAGTGCGGCGACAGCGGTGCTCAGTACCAGCGGGTCGCGCTCGCCGCGCAGGTCGACGAGTTCCACGCGGGCACGCACTTCCTCGACCTCCTGGCGGGTCACCGACCGCAGGACGGGCAGGTGGCCGGTGGCGCCGGGGATGCGCGCGCTGCCGGGGCGCAGGCCGCGGCGGAAGAGGGCGACGAGGCTCTGCCCGGCCAGGAAGCGGGGCGAGTCGCGGCCGCAGACCAGCAGGCCGCGGACGGTGCGGTCGCGCGCCAGGGCCCGGACGATCTCCTCGATGCCCAGGTTGGCGGTCATCAGGGTGCCTGCCAGGGCCACGCCGGGCAGGCGGGCCAGCGGTTCGACGAGTTCCCTGCTGCTGAGGGTGCAGACGGCCACCCGTGCCGGGGCGGGCTCCGCCGTGCCCTCCCCCGTTCTCACCATGTGGCTCCGCTGCCCTCCCCGGTGTACTGGCGGGGCAGTCCGCCGGGCCGTTCTTTGGGGATCGTCGAGCTGACCTCGATGACGCGGGCGCCGAGGCGGGTGAGCGCCTTGCCGACGCGCAGCTGCTCGTCGCGCAGGAGCTGCATCCGGTCGTGGAAGTACTGCTCGACGTCCACCACCTGCCGGGCCTGCTTGGCGGGGTCGAGGGTGTCGTTCATGACGGCTTCGAGGTTGGACATGAAGAAGGCGTAGTTGTACTGGCCCATTTCCTGGCGGACCTCGTGCACGCGGGTCTTGAAGGCCTCCATCACGTCGTTGACGCCGGGCAGCCGGCCGAACCTGCGGTGCAGGCGCGAGATGAAGGTCTGGAGGACGACGTTGTAGGTCTCGAAGGCGAAGACGGAGGAGTATTCGGTGATGACGCCGTGGCGGTGGTAGTCGTCGTTGTTGTAGAGCCGGGCGAAGTGCTTGGCCAGGCGTCCGACCTTCGGGTCCTTGAACTCGTAGCCGTAGGGGTCGAGTCCGTCCAGGTAGGTGTCGTTCAGCAGGCCGTCGCCCTCCATGCGGCGCACGATGGCGGTGCCGGGGTAGATCTCCAGGCGCTCGGTCATCCGCCGCAGGTTGTGGCCGGAGTTGTCGCGCAGGAAGGCGGCGTTGGCGACGAGGGTGTCCACGGTGGCGTACGGGTGGAAGGGGATGAAGCCCATGGCCAGGTAGATGCCGTGTTCGCGCAGCATCCTGATGATGGTGACGTTGTCCTCGACCGTCGCACGCTTCTCCCACAGCTGGAGTTCCCCGGCCGTGCCGGCTTCGATGCCGACGTTGACCTTCTCCAGGCCGGAGGCGACGAGCAGGTCGAGCACGGCGTGGTCCTCGGGGGTGTCGCGCCAGTTCTCGGCGCGCATGCAGACGTTGTAGTAGATCTCCAGGCCGCGGTCGAGGATGCCGTTGGCAATGGCCGTCACGCGCTTCTTGCCCACGCGGCCGCCGTCGGGGTCCTCGAACGTGGAGTCCACGAAGTCGAAGGTGCGGAACTGGTGGCGCTCGACGATCTCGGCGACCTCCTCCACGATCTGCTCCGGCCCGCGGCCGCGCCAGGCCTTGCCGGCCTGCACCCGGTTCTTCAGGTGCGGCGCGGAGCAGAAGGCGCAGTTGGCGACGCAGCCCCGGCTGGTGCTCACCCGGACGTACTCCAGCTTGTTGCCGTGCTGGCTGAGCTGGTCCCGGGCGGGGAAGGGGAGGTCTTCGAGGTTGTGGATGAGGGGCCGGGCGGGGTTCTGGCGGGGCGTGCCGCCGGCGTCGCGGTAGCAGATGCCGCGCACCTCGGAGAGCGGCTCCTTGAGGTAGAGCCGCTGGACGAGGTCCAGGACGGTGGGTTCGCCCTCGCCCACGGCGACGACGTCGGCCCAGGGGTTGTTGCGGAGCACGTCCAGGCCGGCGAAGGTGCCGGCGGGCCCGCCGCAGGCGATCACCGTGCCGGGGAGCTCCTCCCGCAGGAGCCGGCACAGCGTCAGGCAGCTGCCCAGGTTGAGGCTCATGAGGGTGAAGCAGACGAGGTCGGGCCGGAAGTCCTTGAGCGCTTCGACCGCGGCGGCCGCCTCGCCGTCGCCGTGCTCCACCTCCCGGATCTCGGCGGTGAAGCCCGTGTGGCGCAGGACGCCGGCCATGTAGGCCACGCCCAGGTGCTCGGGCGACATCACCAGGTCGCCGTCGAGGAGGATGAGGAAGCTGACCCGGAACGACGCGGGGTCCGTGATGCGCGGGTCGATCGTCAGGTCGAGCGTTCCCGGTTTGGGCGCCGAAGGTACCAGACCGAGATCCTGCTTCATTACTGCTCCCTGGTGTCGAGGGGGGCCGGTGGGCCGCCGGGCGGCGGGTCCGCCGTGCCGAGCACGGGCGTGCCGTCGAGGCCGTCCGGGCGGATGCCGATCGACGCGAGGACGGTGGGGGCCACGTCCGTCATGTCGTACGGCGCGGCGGCCCGCCCGGGGGGCGGCGGGGCCGCGCCGCGGCGGTAGAGGACCGCGTCGTGGCGGGTGTGGGTGCCGCTGAGGTGGTCGGTGCGTACGGTGGCGGTGCCGCCCCAGCCGCCGCGGAGCTGGATGCCGGGCGCGGGCACGGCCACGAGGTCGGGGGCGTGGTGCAGGAGCGGGCCATGGTAGACGTCGGCCGCGCGGTGCAGGGCGCGCAGCAGCGGGGGCCCGTCGGCGTCGGGGCCGACGCGGGTGCCGTCGCAGCGCAGTGCGGTCAGTTCGCGGGCGATCTCGGCGGCCGCGTCGTCCGCCTCGGCGTCGGTGAGGGCGCCGCCGGGGAAGCGGCTCTTGCGGTTGAGGTAGATGCGGGCGGGGTCGAGGGCGAAGGCGGTGCTGCGGGCGTCGAGGGCGTCCGGGCGCGGGCAGGCGTCGAGCGGGACGAGCCAGCCGGACTCCCTGAGCCAGGCGTTGACGTAGACCTGGTGTGCGGCCGGGCCGAAGCCGTGGTCGCTCATCAGGAAGAGCTCGGTGCCCGCGGGGAGGGCGGCGACGAGCGTGCCGACGCTGTCGTCGACGAGGCGGTGGAAGGTACGGAGCCGCTCGTGCAGGGGGTGGGCGGGGTCGGTGACGGCGCTCCACAGGAAGTGGTAGACGCGGTCGGTCTCGGTGAGCACGGTGACCGCGAGGTCCCACGGTTCGTGGCGCAGGAGGTGGTCCATGGCGCGGGTCCGGGCGCGCAGGGCGCGCTCGGCACGGTCCAGGAAGGCGGCGGGGTCGGCGGCGGCGTCCCCGACTTCGACGTCGAGTTCGTATCCGAGGCCGCGCAGCAGGGGCAGCAGCCGGGGCGGGCTGACGGCGCGTTCGAGGTCGGGGGCGACGAAACCGGAGACGACCGCGCCGCCGGTTTCGGGGGCGGGGTAGGTGCCGGGAACGTTCAGGCACAGGGTGCGCCGGCCGGCCCGGGCGGCGAGCTCCCACAGCGGGGGTTCCGCGAGGTCGGGCAGGCCGGGGAAGCGGATGTGCCGGCCGCCGCCGGGGGTGAGGTCGGTGAATCCGTAGATGCCGTGCCGGCCGGGGTTGGTGCCGGTGAGAAAGGTGGCCCAGGAGGTGGAGCTGATCTCCGGTACGGGCGCGAGGAGTTCGGCGCAGTGGCCCTCGGCGAGCAGTCCGGCGACGCGGGGCATGGTGCCGTCGGCGGCGAGCCGGGTCAGCAGGGACCGGGGCATGCCGTCGAGCCCGATGACCAGGGCGCGTGCGGCGGGCGTGCTCACGCCATGCGCTCGCGGACGTAGCCGGCCAGGAGGTCGAGGCTGTCGATGAGCTTGATCGACAGGTCTTCGTCGGCGATCTCGATGCCGAACTCGCTCTCGACCCAGATGAGGAACTCGATGGTGTTGATCGAGTCGAGGCCCAGCTTGTCCACGAGTCCCTGGTCGGGGACGTCCGAGGGCTCCATGGGGAGCTCCAGGGAGTCGACCAGCACCTTGCGGAGGCGGTCCTTGATCTCGTCCGTTGCGGTCTTCTCCATGCGCGGAAACCTTTCTCCTCAGCTCCGTGGGAGCGGTGGGGTGCCAGGGGGCCCGGGGGACGGCCGCGAGCCGGTGGAGGTGGAGGTGGAGGTCATAGGTAGCCCATTTCGCGCAGCCGCTCGCTGGTGTACGCGTCCTCGGCGCCGGCGGGGCTCTCCGCGGCGGCCGTGGCCGCACCGCCGGAGCCGGTGTCCGCGCGGACCGCCGAGAGGCGGGGGTCGGCCGGCGGGATGTCCACGTCGCCGGCGAGAGCGGCCTGTACGGGGGTGCCGTGCACGTCCGGCGGCCACGAGGCGCCGAGGTCGGCCAGCAGGGTGGGCATGGTGTCCGTCAGGGCGACGGTCCCGGGCAGGCGGCCGGGGCGGACCCGCGGGGAGCGGTGCGCCCACATGCCGCGGTAACGGTGCAGGCCCGTCTGGGGGCTGGGCCGCCACACCTCGCCGCCCACGTCGCAGACGGGCAGCACGCTCTCGTCGTCCGGCAGCAGGAGCAGGTCGGGCGCGCGGCCGCAGTGCGGGCCGGGGTAGGCCTCCTCCCGGGGGACGACGGCCCGGAACACCCGGCGCCCGTCCGGCCCGGTGAGCCCCGCCAGCAGCGCGGCGGTCTCCTCCATGACCCGCTCGCGTTCGCGGGGTGCGACGCTGCCGCGCAGCTGGCGTCCTCGTACGTTGACGTTGAGGCCGTAGCTGCCGGGGACGGGCATGTAGACGCGGGTGCGCCGGAAGTCGACGTGGCGCCCGGCGCCCGCGAACCAACTCGCCGCCCCGTCCTCGGGCTGCTCCCCGGGGGCGGTGGCCAGCAGCCCGGCCTCCTCCAGGAGGGTGTGCAGCGCGAGCGCGTGGCGCCCGGTGCCCAGGCCGTGGTCGGAGACGAGCACGACGCTGGTGTCCTCGTCGACGAGTTCCAGGAGCTCCCCCACGGCCCGGTCGACGGCCTGGTAGATGCGGGGGACGGCGGCGTCCCAGCCGCTGCCCTCCGGGGCCGGCCGGTGGCCGGGGTGGTCCGGTTCGCCGAAGTGCCAGTAGTGGTGGCCGACCCGGTCCGCCTCGGTGAGGACGACCATCACCACGTCGGTGGGCCGGGTGGTCATCAGGTGCCGCACCGAGCGCACGCGCGCCGCGACGTTGCGCTCGGCCTCCTCCAGATAGGCCAGGTCGCCGCGGAACATCGTCGCGAGGTCCGACTGGAAATGGGCCTTGGCAGCGGCGAGTTCGCGCAGCAGGGAGGGCGGCCGGCAGTGCCGCAGCGTGCGCTCCAGGGGCCAGGTCACCTGATAGCCCGGCAGCTCGGCGGGCGGGTGGGACATGGGGATGTTGACGAGGCCGAGGGTGCGGCCCTGTGCGGCGAGCCAGTCCCAGGCGCTGGTGCGGCCCAGGTCCGCGGAGCGGGTGACGCGGGCGCCGTAGCCGGGGTCCTGGGTGTCGTAGAACTGGTAGATGCCGTGGCCGCCGGGCCGGCTGGCGCTGACGAACGTGCTCCAGCCGGGCGCCGTGTGGGCCGGCCAGGTGCAGTCGGTGACGGCCCGGGCGCTCTGCCCGAGGAGCGCACCGATGTGGGGCAGCAGGCCCCGCTCCACGAGGGGATCGATGACGTCGAATGTACCTCCGTCGATGCCGATGACGAGGGTGCGGGGAGAAGGAGCAGAAGGTGGCACGAAATTGCCTCCAGCTCTGGGACGCATCATGACCGCAGGCGAAATCGTCCGGTCATCAATGGCCCCGAGGACATTAACAGCCCCTGAGCAGAGCGTCCACGGTACGGACGGCGGGCGCGGGGAGCGACCTCTCCCCGGGGCTGATCGGATTCGGCGGGTCAGCGGCAGATTTCACACGGCACGTATCCGGACGGAACCCGCTCCACGATACGCCAGGCACGCCGCCGGCTCCAGGCACGCGATTCGCGCCACTTCACCGGCGAAATGACCGGCCGCAGATGCCTCCGGCACCCCGCCCGACCGGACCCGGCCCCTCCTGCGCGGCCGTCCGCGCAGGTCATAGCGGGAGGCGAAATCCCGTGGCTCGTCGGCGAGTTCGACGCAGAGGTTCGGTGCAGGGGTGTTGACGCCGACAACTACCCCGATAGAGGCTCGTGTTCGGGCATGCGATCCGGCCCACGACCGGGGGCCGGATCGCATGTCCCGTGACCGGCCGCTCATCGGACGCTTCGGCCGGCCCTTTCTCACGGCTGCGGTAAATCGCCGTGCGGCTGCTTCGCGCGGCCCCGGACCGTCTTCCGCCATCCCGTCGAACGGCGCCTTACGTCGACCATCACAAGCGCGAGACCGAAAGGCTGCTCATCATGCCGGACTCCGGTGAAGAAATACTCTTTCCCTCCTGGCCGCAGCACGGCGAGGAGGAGCGCACCGGCCTGCTGCGGGCACTCGCGCAGGAAGGCTGGTGGCGTAACGGAGGATCGGAGGTCGAGAACTTCGAGCGGGAATTCGCCGGCCATCACGGAGCGCCGTACGCGCTGGCGACGACGAACGGCACGCACGCGCTGGAGCTCGCGCTGGAGGTGATGGGCGTACGGGCCGGCGACGAGGTCGTCGTCCCCGCGTTCACCTTCATCTCCTCCTCCCTGGCGGTGCAGCGCCTGGGCGCCGTGCCGGTCCCCGCCGACGTGCGGCCCGACACCTACTGCCTGGACACCGAATCGGCGGCGGCGCTCGTCACGCCGCGGACCAAGGCGATCATGCCGGTGCACATGGCGGGCCAGTTCGCGGACATGGACGCGCTGGAGAAGCTGTCCGTGGACACGGGCGTGCCCCTCCTCCAGGACGCCGCGCACGCCCACGGCGCCCAGTGGCAGGGCAGGCGCGTCGGTGAGCTCGGCAGCATCGCCGCCTTCAGCTTCCAGAACGGCAAGCTGATGACCGCGGGCGAGGGTGGGGCCCTGCTGCTGCCCGACGAGGAGTCCCACCGGGAGGCGTATCTGCGGCACTGCTGCGGCCGTCCGCCCGGCGACCGGCTCTACGCCCACCTGACCCAGGGCTCCAACTACCGCATGAACGAGTTCTCCGCGAGCGTCCTCCGCGCACAACTCGGACGTTTGGACGGGCAGTTGGAGGTGCGTGAGCAGCGCTGGGCGCACATGCGCGAGGCGCTCGCGGCGATCGACGGAGTGGTGCCCCAGGGCCGGGACGAGCGCGGCACTCTGCACGCGCATTACATGGCGATGGTGCGGCTGCCCGGCATCACCGCGCAGCAGCGGCTCGCGCTGGTGGACGGCCTGGTGGAGCGGGGCGTCCCCGCCTTCGTCGGCTTCCCGCCCGTCTACCGCACCGAAGGCTTCCGGCACGGGCCGGTGCCGGGCGGCACCGAGGAGCTGGCCGCGCACTGTCCCGTGGCGGAGGAGATCGGCGGCGACTGCGTGTGGCTGCACCACCGGGTGCTGCTCGCCGACGTGCCGGTGCTGGACCGGCTGGCCGAGGTCTTCGCCGGCCTCGTCCGCGCGCTCTGACGCGATGCCGGTGCCCAGTGGCGCTACGGATCCGCGGCTGAGCGTCGTCGTGCCCAGCCGCGGGCCCGCGGCGCGCCTGCGTGCGACGCTCGCCTGCCTGGCCGGACAGGGGCCGGGGGCGCCGCCCTTCGAGGTGCTCGTGGTCGACGACAATCCGGGACCGTCGGACGGCAATCCGGGACCGGCGCGGGACGATCCGGGACCGGCGGGCGCGGGGGCCACCCCGGCCGCCGTGGCCGGGGAGCTGGCCCGCGACCTGCCGGTGCGGGTGGTCCCGGGGCCGCTGCGGGGGCGGGCCGCCGCCCGCAACGCCGGGGCGGCCGCGGCCCGCGGGGCCCACCTGGTGTTCCTGGACGACGACGTGCTGGTGGGGCCGGAGTTCCTCGCGGCCCACGCCGGCGCGGCGGACCCGGACGCCTTCGCGCACGGCCGGACCCGCGAACTACCCACCGCCGCACGGCTGCTGAGGAGCCTGGAGGGCCGGAGCCCTGAGGACATCCGGCGGGCCCGGGCCGCCCTCGAGCCGGGGCCCGCGCCGGCGCCGGGGCCTCCCGGGCCCGCCGCGCACCGGCGGCTCGTCGCCAACGCCCTGGAGCGGACGGTGGAGGCCATGGCCGGCGGCACCCTGCCGGACGTCGCGCCCTGGCTCGGCTTCGTCGGCGCCAACACCGCGGTCGACCGCGACCGCTGGCGGCGGGCAGGGGGCTTCGACGAGGCCTTCGGGCTCACCTGGGGTTGCGAGGACCTGGAGTTCGGCTTCCGCCTGTACGCGGCAGGCGTCCGCAGGGCCCTGGTCCCGGACGCCCTGGGCGTCCATCTCAGCCACGCCCGGCCCGGGCGCTGGGAGCAGCACCACCGGAACCTGGACCGCTTCCGGGCCCTTCACCCGCACGCCTCGGTGCGCGCCCTGGAGGCCCTGCTCGGACCCGACGGCACGCCCGGGGAGTACGTGCGCGCCGTCACCGCCGTGGCTGATGCACCGGTACGGGGTGGCGCGCGATGACAACCGAGCCCGGCGGTCACGTGGTGCTCGCCCCGCACGCGGACGACGCCGTCTGGTCCGTGGGCGGCCGCCTGGCGCGCTGGGCCGCCGAGGGCCGCCGGACGACCGTCGTCACCGTCTTCGCGGGCCCCGCCTCCGGACCGGCCGAAGCGTCCGGCACGTGGCGGGAGGCCGCCGATCCCCGGGTGCGGCGGGGCGAGGACGCGGCCGCGTGCACCGAGTTGGGCGCCGTCCTCGTACCACTCGGCTTCACCGACGCCGCGCTGCGCTCCGGCCCCGACGGCTTCCTCTACCCCGCCCCGCGCCGGCTCCTCGGCCCCCGGCACCCCGCGGACGCGCGGCTGCCGGAGGAGGTCCGCGCCGCGCTGGACCCGCTGTGCGCCGGGCGGGTGACGGTGCACGCGCCGCTGGCGGCGGGCGGGCACGTCGACCACCGGCTGGTCCGGGGCGCGGTGGAGGCCCTGGCACCGGGGCGCACCGTCTGGTACGAGGACTTCCCCTACCGGCTGCGCGGGCGCGACCACGCGGGCCTGCGGCCGCGCACCGAGCCGCTGCCGGCCGGGGCGGTGGAGCGCTGGCTGTCCGCCGCGGGCCGGTACACCAGCCAGGCCCGGGCCCACTTCGGCTCGGTGCCCGCACTGCGCGAGGCGCTGCTCGCCCGGGCCCGCGGGCACGGCGACGGCGACGGGCAGCGGCTCGCCGACCGCCACTGGCTGCCCGTGGCCGGCGGGCCGCCGGAGGGAGGCCGTGACCCGCACCGCGCGTAGCCCCCATGACCGTAGAAAGGGCACTCATGTCCCCTCGCACTCCTCCGTCGGCGGCTGCCGCAGGAACCCGGCAGCAACTGCCGCTGATCGGCAACGACCTCGTGGTCAACGAGGACTCCTGCAACCTCAGTTGCACCTACTGCCTCACGGGGCAGAGCAATCTCAAGGAGGGCCACTCCCTCCAGCTGATCTTCGAACCGCCGCGGCGCGACAGCTACGAGCCCGGCAGCCCGCTGGGGCAGCGCCTGGACGCCGTCGCCGGCCGGCTGCGGGGCCACTTCGGGCTGCCCCTGCTCAAGGTGACGGGCGGTGAGATCTTCCTGGTCCGGGGCATCATGGACTTCCTGGAGCAGGAGGCCGGCAAGCACGAGGTGCTGGTGATCCAGACCAACGGCGTGCTGGTGCGGCAGGAGCACCTGGACCGCTTCCGCTCCTGGGGCAACGTCGTCCTCCAGGTCTCCCTGGACAGCCACCTCCACCACGGCAACAGCCACCGGGTGCCCACCGAGAGCCTGCACCGCAAGGTCGTCGACGCCATCTCCCGCATCCTCGACTCGGGGCTGCCCGTGGAGATCTACTCGGTGCTCAACGACCGCAGCGTCACCGAGGCCTGCGCCTTCGCCGAGTGGCTGACGGGCTTCTCCCGGCCCCCGGTGTACTTCCCCTTCCCCGTGCGCGGCCCGGACTCGGAGCGCTTCGCGGTCCGCCCCGAGCAGCACGGCCTCGTCCAGGAGCTGGCCGACCGCTACGACGAGTTCGCCTCCGTCCTCCCGCCGCGCCCCTACTTCGACCGGCTGCTGAGCTTCTACCGCGAGGGGCGCCGCACCTTCCGGTGCCACCTGCCGCGGCTGGTCGTCTCCACCTTCAGCGACGGGGTCGTCACCCCGTGCCCCAACATCTGGTTCTCCGACATGGGCAACGCCCTGGAGGAGAGCTGGGAGGAGACGCTGGAGAAGGCCGGCACCAGCGGGCTCTACCGGGCCCTGCTCGCCCCCCGGCCGCGGCTGTCGGCCTGCCACGGCTGCTTCACTCCCTGGGACACGCTCTCGATGTACTTCGAGGACGAGATCACCCTCGACGAGCTGTGCGCCGCGCCCACCTACTCCCCGCCCCGCATCCGCAAGATGATCGCCGACGCCAAGGCCGACTACCTCCGCACCGGGGGGAAGTGACATGGGCGACGGCGAGCCGGAGACCCTCCTGGACGCGGTGCGCGGGCTGCCGCCGGGGCGGGTCCTGCTGCCGGGCACGGACGCGGGCACGCTGCTCGACCGGGTGCGCAAGGCCGCGGACGAGATCGGGGCCGGGGCGGCCGAGGGCGAGGCAGTGGCCCTGTGCGCCGAGAACAGCCCGGCGTGGGTGGTCGCGTTCCTGGCCCTGCTGGCCGCCGGGGCCAGGCCGCTGCTCCTGGAGCCGGGCACGCCCGAGGCCGAGGCCCGGCGGCTGCTGCGGGCGGCCGGCGGGGGCAGGTCGCTGACCGTCCCCGACGGCGACGGCGACCGGCCCCCGGTGCTGTCCGGCCCGCCCGGAGAAGCCTCCGGACCCGGGCCCGCCGTCCTGCTGCCCACCTCGGGCTCGACCGGCGAGAGCAGGATCGTCGCGCGCGACGAGGCGAGCCTCCTCGCGGAGGGCCGCCGCTACCGCGACGGCGTGGGGCTCACCGGGCGGGACACCCTGCTACTGCCGGTCCCCCTCTCCCACGCGTACGCGCTGGGCTGGCTCTTCGGGGGGCTGCTGACCGGTGCCTCGCTGCGGCCCGTCCCCCCAACGGCCCTGGGCCTGATCGCGGCAGAACTGGCCCGCGGAGCCACGGTGGTGGCGCTCGTGCCCAGCATCGCCCGGCTGCTCGCGGCCAGGAAGCTGCGCGCGGGCGGCTCCCGGCCCGGGCCGGACGACGGGAGCCCGGCCCCCGCCCTGCGGCTGGCCATGGTGGGCGCCGGGCCGGTGGACGAGCGGCTGGACCGCGCCTTCGAGGAAGCGTTCGGCACCGCTCTCGCCCGGAACTACGGATCCACCGAGACGGGTGCGGTGTTCGCCGGGCGGGCCCGTATCGAGCCCTTCTGCGTCGGCGCTCCCCTGCCCGGGATCGTGTACCGGCTGGCGGACGAGGACGGCGAGGCGGTCCCCGGCGGCACGCCCGGGCTGCTGCAAGTCCGCGTGGACGGCGCCTGGCACGCCATGGGGGACCTCGCCGTGGCCGTGCCGGACGGCCTGCGCGTCATCGGCCGCAAGGACCGGGCGATCCGCCGGGGCGGCCGCTGGGTGTCGCCCCTGGAGGTCGAGGAGGTACTGCGGGGGCATCCGGACGTGCGCGACGTACGGGTCGCCGCGCGGCGCGGACGCCACCCGGGCGAGGACGGCATCGTCGCGGAGGTGTCGGCCGTGCGGCCGGGGCTCACGCCGGAGCCGCTGCGCGAGCACGCCCGCCGCGAACTGGCGGCGTACAAGGTCCCCGACGAGTTCGTGATCCGTACGGCCCTGCCCACCAGCGCCGCGGGCAAGGTCCGGGCCGCCCCCCGCTACCGGCTCACCCGGCGGGCGGCGGAGGCGGCGCGCGCCTACAAGACCTCCGAGGTCCTCTTCGCCCTGCACGGCTTGGGCGCGCTGGACCGGCTGGCGGAGGGCGCCGGGGCGGCGGACCTGGCCCGGGAGCTGGGGTGCGACGCCGACGCGCTGGAGTGGGTGCTGCGGGCGGCCGCCGGTCTGGGCGTCCTGACCACCGCGGCGCCCGGGGACACGGAGCCGCGCGTGCGGGCCGCCGAACTGGCCGCGTTCATCCGGCTGGAGGAGCACCTCTCGCGCGGGCCCGTCAGCCGTGAGGAGATCGCCGCCGCCGTCCGCAGCGGAGTGGCACGGCGGCCCTTCGAACAGACCCCACCCGCCGGCCTGGACCGGCTCGTCACCGTCTACCAGGGCGCCATGAACGGCCCGAGCGCCCGGGCCCGGGCCGCGCTCGGCCTGCGGCTGCTGAAGCCGGCGGCCGGGGCGCGGATGGTCGAGGTGACCGCCGGGCCGGGCCGCTACCTGGAGCGCCTGCTGGCCGCCGACCCCACGGCCGGCGGCCACTTGCTGACCGTCGGCCGGCTCTCCGGGCCGCCGGCGCCCGCCGTCGCCGCGGCCGTCACGGAGGGCCGGGTGACCACCGGCCCCGAACCGCCCCGCGGCGCGGCCGACATCTGCGTCGTCGCCAACGCCGTCCACGGCCCCGGCCCGGGCAGCGAGCTCGCCGCGCTGCTGGGCGGCCTGCGCCCCGGCGGCCGGCTGCTGGTCGACGACGTCTTCCTGCCGCCGTCCGGGGCGGGCAGCGAACTGGCCCTGGACTGGCTCACGCACGGCGGCACCGCGTGGCCCACGGCCGGCGACCTGATCGCCGGCCTGTCCCGGGAAGGGGCCCGCGTCAGCAGGCACCTGCCGCTGGAGGAGTCCCTGTGTCATCTGATCATCGCCAAGGAGGCCAGCTGATGAGCAGCGTCACCGAACGGGCCGTGGAGCGGCTCGGACTGAGCGGCCGGGTGGTCGTGGTCTCGGGCGCGTCGGGGCAGATCGGCGGCGCCTGCGCGCTGGAGCTGTCCGCGCTCGGGGCCACCGTCGTCGCCGGCTACCACACCGGCGCCGAGGCCGCGCGCAAACTACAGGAGCAGGCCGAGGGCGAGGGCGGCACGCTCGTGCCCGTCGCGTCGGACCTGAGCCGACCCGAGGGGGCCGACGCCCTGGTAGCCGCCGCCGTGCAGCGCTTCGGCCGGGTGGACGGCTGCGTGGCCGCCGCGGGCCTGCGCACCCGCCGGCTCGCCCTGGCCACCGACGAGCGGAGCCTGCAACGGCTGCTGCAAGTGAACCTGGCCGGCGCGGTCAACCTCGCCAAGGCGTGCCTGAAGCCGATGATGCGCGCCCGCTACGGGCGGATCGTGCTCTTCGGCTCCAGAGCGGGCACCAGCGGGCTGCCGGGCCACGGCGCCTACGCCGCGACCAAGGGCGCCCTCCAGCCGTGGGCGGCGTCCGTGGCGGGCGAGGTCGGCGGGCACGGCATCACCGTCAACGTCGTGGCGCCCGGGGCGATCCGGGCCGAGGTGATGGACTTCTCCGAGGCCGAACGCGACCTGGTGCTCAAGTTCATCGGAGCCGGCCGGCTCGGCGAGCCCGAGGAGGTCGCGGCGGCCGTGTCGTTCCTGCTGTCGCCCTCGGCCTCGTACGTCAACGGCACCACCCTCGTCGTCGACGGCGGTGCGCGCTTCTGATGACTTTCACCGACAAGGCACCCGGCGGGTCCGCGCGGCCCGCGGACCGCGAACCGCTCCGGCTGGCGGTGGTGGGCGCGGGGTGGGTCGCGCGGCAGGTGTGGCTGCCCCTGCTGGAGGCGCACCCGGCGTTCCGGGTCGCCGCCGTCGTGGACGAGGACCCCGTGGCGGCCAGGAAGGCCATTCGAGAGGACGGGCACACCCGCATCCTGCGGCGCCCGGAGGAGCTGAGCCCCGACAGCGTGGACGCGGCCGTCATCGCCCTGCCCAACCACCTGCACCTTCCCGTGGCCAGGGCGCTCGTCGAACGCGACGTGCCGGTCTTCGTCGAGAAGCCGGTGTTCCGCACCCTCTTCGAGGCCCAGGCGCTCGCCCTCGACCACCTGGCCCGGGGCAGCATCGGCGACCTGACGCTGTATTCGTGGAGCGCCGCCCGCCACCGCACCGACGTGTGCCGCCTTGCGGAGCTCCTGCCCACCCTGGGCACCGTCCGCAACCTCGACCTGAGCTGGATCCGGGCCACCGGCATCCCGCAGCGCACCGGCTGGTTCGTCGACCGGCGGCTGTCGGGCGGCGGGGCCCTGCTCGACCTGGGCTGGCACCTGCTGGACGTGGGCCTGCACCTGCTGGGCTGGCCGCGCGTGGTGCGGGCGGCCGGCACCATGTCGGCCGACTGGATGGAGCGCGGCGACGCCACGGCCGACTGGCGGCCGGGCCCCCAGGACGACCCGGAGGCCCGGCCCGCGGAGCCCGTCGAGGACACGGCCCGCGGCTTCCTGGTCACCGACACGGGCGTGGGCATCTCGCTGGAGACCCGCTGGGCCTCCCACCAGGCCCTCGACGTCACCACCATCACGGTGGAGGGCACCGAGGGCGTGGCCACGCTGCGCGGCACGTTCGGCTTCAGCCCGCACCGCCTGCCGCGGTCCTCCCTCACCGTGCTGCGCCTGGGCCGCGAGGAGACCGTGGCGCTGCCGGACGAGCCCGTGGGCATCGAGTACGAGCGGCAGGTCGACGAGCTCGCCCGCCGGCTCGGGGGCCCCGGCGGCGGGCGGCCGGCCTCGGGCCTCGGCGAGGGCTCGATGGCCGAAGTGACCATCCTCGCTTCCTGCATCGACCACATCTACTCGGCCGCCGACCGGACCCTGCGGGAGGTTTGATGAAGTTCGCCTACTTCACCCACGTGTGGGGCCGGCCCGGCATCACACCCGGGGAGCGCTACGCCGAACTCTGGCGCGAGATCCGCGACGCCGACCGGCTCGGCCTCGACTACGCATTCTCCGTCGAGCACCACTGCACGCCGCAGGAGAGCTGGATGCCCTCGCCCGCGGTGTTCTGCACGGGCGCGGCCCTGCACACCGAGCGCATCCGCATCGGGCCGATGGGCTGGGTCCCGCCGCTGCGTCACCCGATGCACCTGGTCGAGGAGGTCGCGACCCTCGACCACCTCCTGGGCGGCCGGCTGGAGGTGGGGCTGGCCTCGGGCGTCAGCCCCCAGCCCTTCCTGCCCTTCGGCGCCGACTTCGACAACCGGCACACGCTCACCCGGGAGGCCGTCGAGCTGCTGCGCACCGCTCTCGGCAGCGAGGGCGCCGTCGACTTCGAGGGTCCCGTGCACCGGGTCCGGGACGTCACCCTCTCCTTCCCCGCGCTCCAGCGCCCCCACCCTCCGCTGTGGGTGCCCACCACCAACCGCAACACCCTGCGCTACCTCAGCGAGGTGGGTGCCCACACGGGCTCGACGATGATCGTGCCGCGCGCCTCCATGGGCGTCGTCTACCGCCACTACCTCGACTGGTGGCGCGAGCACGGCCACGCCACCGACCCCGACATCGGCTACTGGACCCTCGTCCACGTGGCGCCCACCGACGCCGAGGCCGAGGCGCGGGCGGCCGCGCACATGACCGAGACCTTCGCCAAGACCCTCCAGTACGGCTCCGTGCGGCGCTCCGGCGAGCAGCACGCCCCGGCCAGCAAACTGAGCACGCCCGACATCCTCGCCGGGTCCGGCGACTTCGGCTTCCTCCTCGACCACAACCTCGTCTTCGTCGGCTCGCCGCAGACGGTGACCGAGAGGATCCGGGCCGCGGCCGCGGAGGGCCACTTCAACACCGTGCTGGGCGAGTTCGCCTTCGGCGGGCTGGAGGAGCGGCACCGGGCCGAGTCCCTCGAACTGTTCGCCCGCGAGGTGATCCCGGCGCTGCGCGACCACTCCCCGTACGCGCCGCGCCCGGCGTACACGCGCGGCGACGAGGAGCAGGTGGCCGCCCGCCTCCAGGCCCTCGGCTATCTCGACTGACTCGGCTCGGCCCGCGGTCGCGCCCCGCACCGCCTCGGAGAAGACGTGTCCCGCCCCGGAGAAAGGATGAGGAGATCAGCGTTCACGTGCCGACCCGGCCGCCCTCGGCGCGGGAGCTGCGCCCCCTCGTGGACCGGCTGCTGCTCGTCCCCGACGAGCACCGCCGCTTCGCCGTGGACGAGCAGGGCGCGCGCCGCCTGCACCGCATAGGGCCGAGGCTGCTGGACGAGCTCACGGCGGCCGGGCTGCCCCACGCCGGCCACGGCCCCGGCCGGCTCTTCGACGGCTACGACCTGGGCAACACGGCCCTGCACCTCGGGCTGGCGTCGGTTCAGCGGCGGGCCATCCGCTCCTGGGCGGCGGCCCTGCGCACGGCCTCGGCCCCGGACCCTCAGCCCCTGCTGATCGACGTGAAGGCGTCGTGCCCCGTGCCCGGCCACGCCGGCCCCTGCCCGTACGGAGTGCTGCTGCCCGGCGGGCGGCGCCGCGTGGTGGCGGGCCCGCCCTCGGACGCGCGCCCGCACCGGCTCACCGTACGGCCGCGGCAGCCGTGGCCGGCGTTCCCCCCGCCCGTCCTGGAGCTGCTGCGCGCCCTGGAGCCGGTCGGCTTCTTCCTGCTGCCGGAGGCCGTCCGCTGGGACCCGGAGTTCCTGTGGCGCACGCGCATGGCGGACTGCGGCGGCGCGTCCGCGTGGCTGGTGGCGGAGGGCGAACGGCGCGGCCTCGGCGTCCGCTTCGCCTTCGGGCTGCTCGTGGCCAGACCGTACTCCACCCCGCACTGCTGGGCAGAGTTCCTGGTGGACGGCCAGTGGGTGCCGGCCGATCCGCTGCTGCTGCGGGCCATGGCCGCCTGGGGCGGGCTGGACGCGGCGGCCCACCCGCCCACCGCGTCCCCGGGAGCCGTCTTCCACCGGCTCACGGACCGCTTCACGAAAGTCGTCAGCCACGCCGGGGTCTGGGCCCCGGCCTCCCTACCCACGGAGCTCCTGCCATGCCCCTGACTCCCCCGCCCCGCTCCCCCGCATCCTCCCCGGCCGCCCCGCCGCCGGCCGCCGCCCCCGCTCCCGGCCGCTTCGCCACCGTGGTCTTCGACCTCGACGGCGTCCTCATCGACAGCTTCGAGGTCATGCGCGAGGCGTTCGCCATCGCCTACCGCGAAGTGGTGGGCACGGGCGAGCCGCCCTTCGAGGAGTACGTCACCCACCAGGGGCGCTACTTCCCGGACATCATGCGGCTGATGGGGCTGCCCGGCGAGATGGAGGGGCCGTTCGTCCGCGCGAGCCACGAACTGATGGACCGGGTCACGGTCTACCCGCACGTACCGGAGCTGCTGGCGACGCTGCGCGAGCGGGGCGTGCGCACCGCCATCGCCACCGGCAAGTCCGGCGCCCGGGCCCGCGCCGTCCTGGAGCGGGTCGGGCTGCTGCCCCTGCTCGACGAGGTCGTGGGCAGCGACGAGGTACCCCGGCCCAAACCGCACCCGGACATCGTCCACGAGGCGCTGCACCGGCTGGGCGCGCCGCCCGAAGGCGCGGTCATGGTCGGCGACGCGGTGATCGACATCCGCAGCGGGCGCGCCGCCGGCACGGCCACGGTGGGCGTCACCTGGGGCGAGGGCTCGGCGGAGCGGCTGCGCGCCGAGCAGCCCGACTTCCTGCTCGACCAGCCGTGGCACCTGCTCGCGCTGGTGTGCGGCGGGGGCCGCGGATGACGGCGGGGCCCGGGCGCGAGGCCGTGCGCCAGGCGCCTGTCGCCCCGCGCTGGAGCGTGGTCGCCCCGCAGGGGGCGGCCGGTGAACTGGCCGGTGCCGGCGGGGCCGAGGGCTGGCAGTTGCTGCTCGAGACCGCCCGCACCGTCAGGCGGCACGGGCTGGGCACGCTGTGGCTGCTGGATCGCACGGACACCACGCCCCGGCGCGCGCCCGAACCCGTGTGGGAGGGCTGGACGGCGCTGGCCGGGCTGGCGGCCGCGGTGCCGGGGCTGGAGCTGGGCCTGCTCTCCCCGGCGGCACCCTTCCGCAACGCGGCCCTGCTCGCCAAGCGGGCGGCGAGCGCGGACCACATCTGCGGCGGGCGGCTGTCGCTGGGGCTCACCGCCGCGGCGTACCTACCGGAGCATCATTCAACGGGGGCCGCCCCTGCAGCCGGGGAGCCTTCTTCCGGTGAGGGCGGTTCCCCTGAGGGTGGTTCCCCTGAGGGCGGCTCCTTCGGCGACGAGGGGGGTCACCGCGCCGTCGGTGAGACGGCCGAGGCGCTGCGCGCTCTGTGGGGCGGCCGGCCGGTGACCCTCGCCGGGGAGCACGTACGGCTGGCGGCGGCGCACTGCGTACCGGCGCCGCACCAGCAGCCGCTGCCCCTGGTCCTGCGCCTGGACGCCGGGGAGGAGGGGGCCGGGGCGCGGCGGCCCGCGGACGCCGCCGTACGGGAGTGCACCGCCGTCCAGTGGACGGGTGGGACGCGTGACATCGCTCGCGCCATCGAGGAGTTCGGGCGGCGCAGGACGGCCCTCGGGGCGGACCCGGGCGGGGTGCGGCACGCGTGGGCGGCCGAGTGCCGGGTCTTCGACTCCGTGCTGGAGCGCGACAGGTGGCTGTGTTCCCCGCACGAGGTGCACTTCTGGAGCCACCACCCCGACCTGCTGGCGCGGCGGAGCCTGTACGGGACGCCCGATCAGATCGCGGACCGCGCGCGGAGCCTGCTGGCGGCGGGCGTTTCGGAGTTCGTGCTGTGGTTCCGCGACTATCCGCGGACGACGAGCCTGGAGCGGCTCCTCACCGACATCGCCCCCCGCATCGACACGACCGCCGGTCCCGGCGCCAGGACTGGCAGGGCAGAGGAGTGAGCCCGGTGCCCGGTACGAAGCCCGCCGACCCGTTCCTTTCCACGGCCTGGCTCGCCGCCGGCCGCTCGCTGGAACGCCCGCCCGCCGGCGTGCGGGACACCGTGACGCTCCGGCTGGAGCTCACCGATCCGCCGCCCGGGGCACCGCCGGCGGTGGACGTGGCGGTGGACCTGGCCGCCGGGCGCCTGGGCGTCGCGGCCGCCTCGGGCGAGCCGCCGGGGCTGCGGATCGCGCTGCCGCACGCGGCGGCCCGGGCGCTGCTGCTGGGTTCGCCGCAGGAGCGCGCCGGCGTCTTCGAGCGCGGTGACGTGCGCGCCGAGGGCAACTTCAGCCTGCTGTTCTTCATCGACGCGGCGCTCCGGCGGGACGGGTCGGGGCACGTGGCGGCTCTCCGGGCCGCGGCGGGAGCGGCGGGGGCGGCCCGGGGGAAGGTCGGTGCGGAGGAGGTGACTGGGGCGGCCGGGGCGGAGGAGGCAACCGGTGCGAAGGAGGCGGCCGAGGCCGTCGAGCGGGCCCGCGAGGCCCTGCCCGGAACCGTGCGCGAGATCGAGCGCGAAGTGGGCACCTCGACGCCGGGGGCCCAGCTGCACGTCTCCCTCGACGGAGTCACGCTGGCGGACGCGGGGCTGGGCGAGGCCCGGCCCGGCGTCCCGATGACCCACCGTTCGCTGCCGCTGTGGTACTGCTGCGCCAAGCCCCTGCTGTCGGCGGCGCTCGGCCGGCTCTGGGAAGCCGGCGCGTACGACCCGTACCTGCCCGTCGCCCACTACCTGCCCGCGTTCGGCGGGGAGGGCAAGGAGTCCATCACCTCGATGGACCTGCTGACGCACACGGGCCCGCTACCGACCGGCGACGACCCGCTGCACGGCGTGGTCGCCGGACCGGACGGCGAGCGTCTGCGCCGGGCGCTCGGCGTGGCGGTCCCGCCGCATTCCCGGCGGGCTCCGGGCGTCAACTACAGCCAGTGGTGGGCCTGGTTCGTCCTGGCCCGCATCCTTCCCGCGGTCGACGGCAGGGAGTACCGCCCGTACGTCGAGGAGGAGATCCTCGGGCCGTGCGGGATGGCGGACACGCGCGTCCACCTGACGCCGGAGGACTTCGCGGCCTTCGGGGACCGGCTGCCGCTGATCCACGTGAGCAACCCAGGGTCGGATCCCCAGCCCACCCACTGGTGGTCCACCGAGGCCGCGACCACGCGGTGCATCCCCGGGGTGAACACCCGGGGGCCGCTGAGCGACCTCGGCCGCTTCCTGACCATGCTGCTGCGCGGCGGGGACGCCCGCGGCGGGCGCGTCATGTCGACGACGACCGCCGCCGCGCTGACCGCCCGGCACCGCACCGGCCTGTACGACCGGTACGGCAACGCCGACTGGGGCATGGGGTTCCGCCTCGAATGCCGCCACCTGGGCGAGGAGTTCACCAGCTTCGGCACCCACACCTCCCCCCGCTCCTACGGGCACGACGGGCTGTGGACCGCGGTGGCGTTCGCGGACCCCGACGCCGGGCTCACCCTGGCCGTCCACCTCAACGGGAAGGTGGAGCACGAACGGCACCGCGAGCGCATCATCCGCATCGCCGACGCCGTGTACGAGGACCTTCGCCTGTGCTGACCTCCGCCGGATCCGTACCGGCCTCCGATCCACGGCCTACGGATCCATGCCTTCCGAGTTCCGGCTTCCAACTTCCGGCTTCCGACTTCGAGAGAGGGTTTCCATGCCGCACTCCGACCTGACCGAACTGCCCATGCCGTCGCCCGTGTCCGCCGAGGTGGGCGCGCTCTACGACCGGTTCACCGCCCTGGGTTCCGCCTCCCTGGGCGAGAACCTGCACTTCGGGTACTGGGACTCCCCAGACAGCCAGGTGTCGCTGGAGGAGGCGACCGACCGGCTCACCGACATGATGGCCGACCGGCTGCACATCGGCGCCGGTTCGCGCGTCCTCGACCTGGGCTGCGGCGTGGGCACGCCCGGCGTGCGCATCGCCCGCCGTACGGGCGCGGACGTCACCGGTATCTCCGTCAGCACGGAGCAGATCGCCCGGGCCAACGCGCTGGCGGAGTCCTCGGGCGTCGCCGACCGGGCGCGGTTCCGACAGGCGGACGCGATGGAACTGCCCTTCGAGGACGGCAGTTTCGACGCGGTCATCGCCCTGGAGTCGATCATCCACATGCCCGACCGCGCCCAGGTGCTCGCGCACGTGGGCCGGGTGCTGCGGCCGGGCGGGCGGGTGGTGCTCACCGACTTCTTCGAGCGCGCCCCCATCCCCGCCGCCGGGCAGACCGCCGTACGGCGCTACCTGCACGACTTCATGATGACGATGGTGTCCGCCGAGTCGTACCCGCCCCTGCTGCGCGGGGCCGGGCTGTGGCTGGAGGAGTTCCTGGACATCAGCGACCAGACGCTGGAGAAGACCTTCGTCCTGCTGTCCGAGCGCATCAACGCGGCGAAGAAGCAGCTCTCGGACGAGTTCGGGGAGGAGATGGTGGACCAGTTCGACCCGGGCGACCTGGTCGGCATCAGGGAGTTCGGCTACCTGCTGCTGGTGGCACAGCGCCCGTGACGCGGAAGGGGTGAGCGGGGCCTCGGCCCCGCGGCCCGTCCGCCCTTGCGTCGCCGGCTCGCGGCGCGGGGGCGGACGGCCTCACCTTTACAGCCTCACCTTTACAGCCTCGCGGGGCCGCCGCCCTGGCGCGGCATTCCGTCGAGGACGCGCCGGACCACGTCCTCGGGGACGCCGGGGACGAGTTCGGCGCCGTGCGGCCCGTCGAGGACGAAGGCCAGGCCGTCGCCCGCGGCTTTCTTGTCGCGCCGCATCAGAGTGATCAGCACGGCCGGGTCGGCGTCCGCCGGCAGGGCGCCGGGTAGACCGTAGTCCCGTACGACCCGGGCGTGCTCCTCCGCACGGCCGGCCGCGATGCGGCCGAGGGCCAGGGCCAGCCGGCCCGCGAAGACCGTGCCGATGGCCACGCCGACGCCGTGGCGGACGGCGAATCCGGTGGCGGTCTCCAGGGCGTGGCCCAGGGTGTGGCCGTAGTTGAGGACGTGCCGGCGGCCGGTGTCGCGTTCGTCGGCCGAGACGACCGACGCCTTCAGCCGCAGGCTCGCGGTGACCTGCTCGTGGACGGCGAGCCCGCGCAGGTCGCCCGCGCCGATGAAGTGGCAGCGCGCGACCTCGCCGTAGCCGTTGGTCCACTCCTCGGCGGGCAGCGTCTCCAGGTAGGTGGTGTCGCACAGCACGGCGGCGGGCTGCCAGTAGGCGCCGACGAGGTTCTTGCCCTCGGGCAGGTTGACAGCGGTCTTGCCGCCGACGCTCGCGTCCACCTGGGCCAGGAGCGTGGTGGGCAGGTGGATGACGGGCACGCCGCGGTGGTGGAGCGCGGCCGCGAGCCCGGCCGTGTCGGTGGTCGTTCCGCCGCCGCAGGAGACGACCACGTCGTGGCGGGTGATGCCGAAGGCGGTGAACCTCCGGCACAGGTCCTCCACGGTGGCCAGGGTCTTGTGCCGTTCCCCGTCGCGCACCGGGATGACCTTCGAGGGCACACCGGGGTCGGGCACCGCCTCGGGCGGCCGTGCGGTGACGACCGCGGCACGCCGCGCGCCGAGTACCGCCACGACGTCCGGCAGGAGGTTCCGGGCCCCGGGGCCGACGTGGACGGAGTAGGAACGCTCTCCCAGCCGCACGTCGACACGGCTGACGGGGCTGGGGCGTTCGGCGGGGTTTTGCTCGGGCTCGGGCTCGGGCTGGGGCCGGGGCTGCGGCACGGCGGGCCTCCTCGCTCGTGGGGACGCCGACGCTCACGGGTGCGCGCCGGCGCGCGGTCGGTGCGGGACGGACTCAGTGCTCCGCCCGGTGTGCGGCCTCCAGGACGTAGCCGCGGCCGCGGACGGTGCGCACGCGCAGGTCCAGGGCCGTCAGCCGGCGGCGGATGCGCATGATGTGCAGGTCGAGCGCGTTGCAGCTGAGCGCGGGGTGGCCGGGCCGCGGGGCGAGCAGGGCGTCGCGGGCGACGACCTCGGTGAAGGACTCGGCCAGCCGGGCCACCAGGTGCGCGGCGGTCGGCGAGAGCAGGGCGGAGCGGCGGCGGAAGCGCAGCACGCCGTTGGGCTCGACCACGGGCCGGGCCTCCTCGGCCGCCCGCATGCGCAGCGCCTCGGCGCGGGCCCGGAGGTCCCCGGGGCTGATGGGGGCGCGCACCCAGTCCTCCCGAAGGTCCGGGCTGGCGGGCGCCTCAGCGCCCGCCTCCAGCACCAGGATCCGCATGACTCCCCGGTCGCGGCAGCGCTCCCGGCGGGCGGACTCCGCCGGCCAGCGGATCAGTTCCACCTTCTCACCCGGCAGTAACGGCACACGCGCCCCCTTCACCTCAACTACTCACCGTTGAAACGGACTTCACTCAATCACACGGAAGTCCACGGCGCACGGAGGCGGGGGCGCGCTCCGGTCGGTCTGCGCACGCTGCGTTCGGGCGGCGCGCGCTCCGGTCAGCCGACCGCCTGGGCGAAGGAGAAGAAGCGGTGCGGGTCGTAGGCGCGCTTGACCTCGGCCAGCCGGCCGTAGTTCTCGGCGTAGTAGGCCGTCTTCCAGTCGGCCAGCTCGGGGTCGATGAAGTTCTGGTAGCTCTCGCCGTTGGAGTACGGGTCGAGGGTGTGCAGCCCGCGCGCGGCCCAGGCCCGGCCGGCGGCCTCGTCCTCGTGGCTGTAGTCCGGCTTGTTGAGGGCGATCGAGAAGCCGAGGTAGAACTCCGTGTCGCGGTGCACGTAGGCGGTGGTGGAACGGTCGGGGCGGTTGGCGGCGCCGCCCAGGGCGAAGAAGCTCAGGAAGCGGAACTGCCCGGCCCGGGGGCCGGCGGCGAAGGCTTCCAGGATCCGCTCGACGCCCCGCGCCGGGATCGCCGCGGAGAAGAGCCGGTTGCGGTCGATGGAGAAGTTCTGCCGGGGCAGGGCGGCCTCGGGCGAGTAGCCGACCGTGTGGCACTGCTCCGGCGACAGCTCGGCACAGCCGTACTGCGCCATCATCGCGTCGTGCGCGGACATCCGCCGGGCCGACCGCGTGGCGGGCGCCCGGCCCACCGACGCGACCAGGGAGTCCAGTACGGGGTCGAGGGCGTCCGCCGCGCCGAGCCAGGCTCCGGTGACGACGACCACCGGGGCGCCCTTCCCGGCGTCCGGCCACTGCACGGCCAGGGCGGCGCCCAGGTCCCGGGGGCCGCCGATGATCCAGTGCTGCCACGCCTCGACGACGCGCTGCGCGGCCTCCCACGGCCAGGTGAGGTTGTAGGTGACGAGGGTGGGCACGTCCGTGGGCCGCAGCTCCAGGCTGGTGATCACGCCGAAGTTGCCGCCTCCGCCGCCGCGCGTCGCCCAGTACAGGTCCGGGTTCTCGGCGGCGGACGCGGTGACGGTCCGCCCGTCGGCCAGGACGATCCGGGCCGAGACCAGGCGGTCGCAGGCCATGCCGAACTTACGGGTCTGCCAGCCCAGCCCGCCGCCCGGCACGAACCCGCCGGGGCAGACGCCCGGGCAGTTGCCGCCCGCCACGACGACACCGCGCGGCGACAGCGCCGTCAGGGCGTCCACCTGCTGGGTGCCGGCCCCCATGACGACGGTGTTCCGGGGCGTCAGCGCCACGGTGTTCAGCCGCGAGAGGTCCAGGACGATGCCCTCGCCCGTGGAGTATCCGCCGAAGCTGTGCCCGCCGCTGCGGGGCACGAGGGGCAGGCCGTGGTCCTGGGCGAACGCGAGCGTCGTCCGTACGTCCGCCTCGCCGCGGCAGTAGGCCACCGCCTGCGGCCGGATCCCGTCGAACTGGCCGCTGTAGAGCTTCCTGGCCCGCTCGTAACCGCTGTCCGAGGGCAGGACGAGGTCGCCCGACAGCCGGCGCCCGAGCTCGCTCCAGTCGACGCCGCCGGTGCGCCGCGCGGCCGGACCCACCGGGCTTGCGGCCACCGGGCCCGCGGCCGCCGCGCCGGTCGCACCGGCACCCGCGGCGGCGGCCGCCGCCACCGCCCCGGCCCGTAGCACAGTCCGCCTGTCGAGCATGCTGCCTCTCCATCTGCCGGCCCGAGCGCCCGGGGGCGCGGGAAGCGATCACGGGAACCACGGACCAGGATGCCCGGCCGGATCACCCGTGCCTCCGCTCCTGTCAGCGGGGTGAAAGAAAGCGGCACTTGGCGTTCCGCACAATGGGAGGGACACCGGAAGCGGCAGCCGAAGCGGCGGCCGGAGGCGGAGGGCGGAGCACATGTACCAGGCGGAGCGGAGCGGGTATCGCGGCAGGCGCTTCGGGGACGACCGGTTGCTGGAGGCGAAGGTCACCGCGGTGCGGTCCGCCGTGCCCGGCATGACGGACGTCACGCTGCGCGGCCCCGCCTTCGCCCGGTCCGCCTGCAAGCCGGGCGCCCACCTCCCCGTGGAGGTTCCCGGCGGCGCGCAGGGCCCTGTGCTGCGGACGTACTCGGTGTGGCGGCACACACCGGCCGACGCCTCGCTCACCCTGCGGATCGCGCTGCACCACCCGGGCGGCCCCGGCTGCGCGTGGGCGGGCGCCGTGACGCCGGGCCAGCGCGTACGGACCGGCGTCCCGCGCAACCGGATCGTCCTCGACCCGCAGGCCCGCCACCACGTCTTCGTCGGCGAGGAGACGGGAGCGGTGCCGCTGCTCACCATGCTGGACGCGCTCCCGGCCGGGGCGGTGACCCACGGGGTACTGGAGACGACGGACCCGGAGACCGAGTTCCCGGCACCGGGCGGCGCGCGGACGCTGCCATGGGTGCACCGCGGCCGCGCCTCGGCCGCCGCCTCACCGGTGCTGGTGACAGCCGTCCGCCGACTGGAACTGCCGCCGGGACCGGGCGTCGCCTACGTCGCGGGAGAGGCAGCGACCTGCCGGGCGGTAGTACGCCACTTCGTAACCGAGCGGGGCTGGCCGCGATACGCGGTCAAGACACAGCCCCACTGGACACCGGGCAAGTGCGGCATCCACTGAACGTCATGACGCATGGCCCAGGCCCGCGACCTTCCGCGCGTCGCCGTCATTGAGCCCGGGGTGCAGGGGCAGGCACAGCGTCTCCGTCGCGGCGCACTCGTGCACGGGCGGGGACCGCACGGGGCTGGACGCCACGGAACAGGCCGCGTCCTCGACCAGGGCGACGCCCTGGTGCCTCCGTCGCTGTGCGACAGGTACGGCCACGGCTGCGGCAGCGGCTACCCGTTGCGGCGGAACAGGGCGGTCCACAGGAAGGGTTCACCAAAGTACGGGGACTCCGGCGGTTCGTCATGCATGCGGCGCAGTTCCACTTCGGTCAGGCCGTCGGAGAAGATCCGGCGCAGGGACTCCGGGGTGCAGGCCAGGCCGCCTTGGTGGTGGGGGTGGCGATAGAGGTCGGTATCGCCGGCTTCGGAACCCATCGCGCCGGCCGCGAAGCAGGCGAGGGCGAGATGCCCGCCGGGCGCGAGGACCCGGTCGAGGAGGGCGAGGTAGCTGATGCGGCGGTGCGGCGGCAGGTGGTGGAAGCAGCCGGAGTCGTGGATCAGGTCGTACGGGCCGGCCAGTTCGGAGCCGGCGAGGGTGAACGCGTCGCCGCAGAGGAACCTGATCCCGGCCCGCGCATCCCGGGCGCGGTCCCGGGCCCAGGCGATGGCCGCCGGGGAGAGGTCGACCGCGTCCACCTCGAAGCCCGACGCGGTGAGGTGGAGCGCATTGCGCCCCGGGCCGCAGCCCAGGTCCAGGGCGCGCCCGCGGGTGACGAGCCCGCGTTCGAGGTACGAGACCAGGTTTTCGCCCGGCTTGGCCGCGAAGAACGGCACCGGCTTGGAGCGATCCGAGTAGAAGCCGTCCCACCAGGAGGCCGCGTCACCTGTCCCGCGGTCGGCCTCCGGCGCGAACAGGCTGTCCAGGAGCTCTAGTACGTCGTCCACAGTGCGGATGTTCCGGTCCATCCGCTCCCCCTTCCGTGTCCGGCGATCGCAGGCTCGACCCTGGCAAAAGCCCGGATCAGATGGTGTGACCGAAGCCTTTGTCCAGCCGCCTGAAGGGCTCGGAGGAAGGCGGGAACGGCGCTTGCTCACGGCTGGCGCGCAACGCTGCCGGCGTCCCTGTCGAAGGCCGTGGCGGGGGCAGTGCCGGCCGCGCTGATCCGGGTTTCTCAACGGTCCGCAGGACAGGCCGATTCAGCACCCCGTCGCCCGCCAACGGGTGCTTCCCGGCGCCGAAGTCAGGGCGGCGCCGGGGCGCTCGCCGTCGTGGGCGCCGCGTCAGGTCGTGCGGGTGCGGAGGGCGTCGACCGCTAGGCGGGCGGTCGTGCCGAAGACGGCGTCGGCCGGGGGGGAGGACCGCGGCGGGGCTGGAGGCGCGGGTGAAGACCGCCACGGCGTAGCGCCCGCCGTCGGGGTATTCGACGACGCCGACCTCGTTGCGGACGGTGGGCAGGCTCCCGGTCTTGCCGACGACATGGACGTCGTCGAAGGGGAAGCCGGAGGCGAGCCGGTGGGGCCAGACCTGTAGCCCCAGCAGGCGGCGCATCGACGCGGCGTACTCGGGGGCGCAGGCTTCGTCCCACCAGATCGCGCCGAGCAGGCGGGTCATGTCGCGCGGGGTGCTGCGGTTCGTGGCGGCGGGGTCGAGCACGCGGAGCCCGGCGACGACGCGGGGGTCGGTCAGTGCCTGAGGGCCCCCGGGGCCCGGTGTCCTCCTTCAGGAGGGCGAGGAAGTCGCCGAAGGTGTGGACGGCGTGGGTACGAGTGAGCCCCAGGCTCCGGGTGGTGTGGTTGACGGCGTCCAGGCCGACGCGCCGGAGGAGGAAGTCGGCGGCGGTGTTGTCGCTGACGGCCATCATCAGGTAGGCGGCGTCGCGCAGGGAGAGGCGGACCTCGTCGAGCATGGCGGCCAGCCCCGTAGGGCCGGGGGTGCGGCCGGGGCCGCACCTGCCGGAATCCCTGTTCTACGTGTCTCGCCCGGCAACATCCGTAACGACGCCCTGGACCCTGCCCACCGGTTCGCGTCCATGCCGCTCTACATCCTCAATCAAGACGGCAAGGCCGGGATGACCCGCAGGCAGTGCACAGTTATCTGCACCTACTTCCCCTCGTTGATCAGCGTGCTCGTGAACGTGATCAACGAGGAGGAGACCGTGGAACTGCGGCATGAACTGATGGAGGGACGGGCCGAGCTGCCCCGTGTAAGGACTGTGCTCCCCGCACGGGGCGTCCACCCGCCGTACATCGTCGTCAACGCCTACGACGACGAGATCGAGTCGGCCACTGCCTACCTGCGAGACCTGGCCTGAACGATTGCAGTCCGCTGACGGTCCGGAGCTACGGGTACGGCGTGCTGCGGTGGTTCCGGCTGCTGTGGCTGCTGGGGGTTACCACACCCGGGCGTGGCCTGCACCTCGCCAGCCACGCCCGGATCGAGCGCCGATCTACGGGCGGCATCGTGGTCGGCGTCGAGCAGAGGGCCCTTGTCGAGGTCGATGGCTGAGCCGAAGCATCGACAGTTGTCACAAAGGCAGGCGTCTTGTCGTCAAGATCGCCTCGCCGGATACGGCTGGCCGATACCATCTGTGCCGGTGTTGCCGTCCTCGGCGCGTAGTCGCGTGGCGATGTCACGGGCGTCCTCGTAGGTGGCGGGTGCGGTGCGCAGACCGAGTTCATCGCGGAGGGCACTGGTGATCTTGGACAGTCCGCGTTTGAGGTGACTGGCCGGGATGGACGGTTCGGGGGGACGGTGGACGCGGAGCACCTCGGCGTCGGCACGCAGTTGCTCCAGGGTGAAGCGACCACGGTTGGTCCACCAGGGCACGCTGGAGGTGATCTGGTAGGCCCAGTGCCGGCGGCAGGCCTCTTCGAGCAGGTCCCGTATGGCTTCGACCCGTTTGCGGCTGAGCCCGTTGGTGGTGTAGCGGAACTGGTCACGGTTGAGATTGAGCAGCTGGTGGTCCTCGCCGGTCACCTGGAGTCCGGACATCTGGTGGCGGGTGGCGGCGCGTTCGTCCGGGGCGCGGCGGGTGAGCCGGTAGCGGCCGGATTTAATGGTCAGAATGTGCTCGCCGTAGTCCTCTAGGAAGGACAGCCAGCGCAGCGACTGGTTGATCGGTTCGCCGGGCACGCCGACGATGATGAAGACGTGGACCTGGATTCCGGAATTGCGCAGATTTTTGAGAATCCGGCCATAATTTCCCGGATGATTCCAGGGTTTCGCTTCCTGCTTCAGGGTGTAAGGGTCAAGCGATTCCAGGCCGAGTTGCACGGCGCGGCAGCCGGCGTCGGCCAGTGCCTGGCAGGTGTCCGGCTTCAGCAGTTGATCACTCGCAGTCAGATAGCACTGCCAGGTGGCGCGGTGTCCGATACGCGCGAGTTCCCGTCCTATTCTGAGCTGCCGGGGGACGGTGAGGTATTCGTCGACGAAGTCGACGCGCTCGATGCCAAGTGCGGCCACGTGCTCGGCGACGCGACGTTCGGACATTACCCGGGGCTTGTGCAGGAAGCTGTCGCTGCCGGCGGCTATCGAGCAGAATCCGCAGCGCATCGGGCAGTTGGACATCGTGTAGAGGGGAGGCACGAAGTCCGGGCTCCACTGCCGGATACCGCGATCGAAGACCGGGGTGGGCAGCGTCTCGTAGTCGACAGGAGCAAGGGTGCGGGGGTTGATCCGCACGGTGTCGCCGTCGCGCCACACCACGCCTGGGACGGTGGCCGGTTCGGCGCCCTCGACCAGTTCCACCACGGGCCGGAAACCTTCGGCGTAGACGATGGCGTCCCAGTGATCGAACAAGGCGGCGAACTGGGGATCGTGATAGGCGTCCATGGTGCGGGCCCAGTAGTTGCCGCCCATGAACAGCCGCACGCGCGGCGCGTGCTCGCGCACGAGGCTTGCGAGGACGCAGGCACTCACCAGCTGCCGTTCGTCGGCGACGCTGATGCCGACCACGTCCGGATCCGCAGCACGGATGCGGGCCATCTCGGACTCGGCGAAGTACTCGTGGAAGACATGCTCCTCGCGGTGTTCGAGTACCCAGCGCAGTTCGCTGACGTCACCCTTGAAGTGCCGGGAGTCGCACCTGACGTTGTTGCGTTCGACAGCAAAGTCCTCGAATGTCGAGGAGATACTCGCGGAGAACTCCTCGAACAGGACTCGGGCGTCGTGCCGCCGCAGGATCGAGGCATCGGGGTCGCGGACGGTACGCAGGGCCTCGTCGGCCTGCTCGCCACCGTGTCGTCGCAGGACGTACTCGACCGCATCGATGTAGCCGTAATGCTGTACGACGTGGTGACCGCGTGCTTCCAGCACTCCTGCGAGAAAGGCAATACCCATGGGCAAATGCCAGACGCTGGAAGCCGGCGGATAACTCAAGAAAACAGAGCTCTGATTGGGCACCGGAATATCCCCTTGCCGCCGATGGAAACCTCACAGTCGAAGGTACGGGGGCAATTCCGTTGCGACAAGGCGGCCCGGGTGGTGACCCGAGGCGGCAGGAACAGTTTTACGTCACGGAATTGATCTGTCGATCCAGATGATTTTCGGCCGTTCGTTCCATGATCTCCGATGTGTCCTTCACACGCCTCTGAAGAGCTGTTAGCGTTCATTTCTGCCGGAGTCAGGCAGGCCGGGGTGGCGGAAGTGGCAGACGCGCCCGACCCTCGTGGTCGGGTGTCCCCCAGGGGATGTGAAGGTTCGAAACCTTCCCCCGGCACTGAACCGTTCGGACGTGAACGTTCGGAATTCAGCCGTGCGATCAGACGCGGAAGGCCGCGACATAGCGGCGCGGGTCGCGCCGCAGGTCCGTCTCCCAACGGTGTGCGCACTGCTCGGCGAAGGTCTTCCCCGTGTGCAGTACCTCGTCCAGCGGGTCGAGGTAGTCCAGTACCTCGGGGCGCTCCAGACCGGCGGCCACCCGGGCCCGCAACCCTTCCCGGGCCAGTCGGACGAGCTCACCCGCGAGTTCGTGCACACGGTCGCCGCCGAGCATCGTGCGCAGTCCATCGGTCGGGAGGCTGGCCATCGCCGCGTGCTGTTCCGCCACGCTGTAGTGCCTCAGCAACTCCCAGGCAGCTGCCCGAGACTGCGGGTGGTAACTGAGCCCCGTCCACAGCGCCGGCACGACCTGGATGTGCTGGTAGGCGGGGCCGTCCGCTGCGCGTAGTTCCAGCGTTCGCCGGACCCTGACGTGTGTCCAGATCTGTGTCATATGGGCGACCCAATGGCCGAGGACCGGCAGGGAGCCGTCGTCGAATCCTTCCCGAAGGACCGAGGCGAACGGTTTGCCGGGAGCGGGCCGGAGCCGTCCCGCCCCGTCCTCGTAGTAGAGCATCGGGATGCGCAGCGCCCAGTCGATGACGTCGTCGATGCTCACCTCGTCCCGCAGCGCCGGCAGCACGAGGCCGCAGCGCTGCGGATCCGTCAGCAGCCAGTCCCGCGATCTGTGGGAGAGCACCCCGTCCAGCCGCCCCCCGTACAGTGGTGAGTTGACAAGCAGCGCGGCGACGACCGGCGACGCGGCCGCCTGCATCCGCAGCTTCTGGGTGAAATCGTCCTCGGAGAGGTAGTCGAGATGCACCTGTGTGCACGTCGACATCGACAGGATCCCCGGTCCTCCGGCGCCCGCCGCGCCGATGCCGGTGAAGTGGTCACGCATGAGCCGGCCACGGCTCAGAGGCACCCAGGGGATGGTATCGATCCGGTCGAAAGGCAAGTATGCGCCGGGCAGGAGCGCAAGGCCGAAGCGGCTGAGAAGCTCCGACAGCCGTGCCAAAGTGAGCCGCATGTCGTCCACTGCCGTGACCACATCGGCGACCGGGGCACAGGAGTACTCCATCTGACCGCCGTGTTCGAGCCCAAGCAGGCCTCCGTCGGCCAGCTTCACCCCCGTCAATTCGCCGGCGTCGTACAACGCCTCCCCGCCCCACTCCGCCAGCAGAGCCTCAAGAACGGCCCTTACCCCATTCTTCCCTGCATAAGGAGCGGCGAGCCCGGTCTGCGGGTCGACGACGCCGCTCTCGGTCTCCAGGCCGACCCTCTCGGACACGGTCACCGACGGATTGAACAACGACCTGAGATCATCCCGACGCAGCCCGGTCATACCCATCATCAGCCCTCCTAGCCGTCGAAAAGCTGCGCACGACAACGTCAGCGGTCAGTGAACCCCATCACCCAGGACGCAGCCAGTAGGCATCGCTCCCGCCGCGGACGGATACACCCAGTCAGCCCCGTGTTCGACGCGGACTCGAGGCCGCGGATGTGCAGGCTGGGCCAGTATCGGGCGAGAGCCGAGGCAGGTAGCCTCCTCTCGGGACCCGGCTGGCAGTCACGACCAGTTCCTGTATGTCCACCGCTGCTACGGCCCACACGCCGCCGGCACCGATGCCGCCAATTCCGAAGCGCAACCACCACCGAGCATCGCACGACCGCCCCTATGACGGGGGCATGACTGTGCGGACCTGATCAGGGGAAGACTTCCCGGGCAGCGTAGCGTTTGAGGCATCGGACGATTTCGCGTCGGGTCTTGCCCCTTGCGAGCGCTACGAGCGTGATGCCCGCGGGCGCGCCGACCCGGACGGGCGGCTTCCGGACTTCCGCGGCCCGCGTGACGTATAACTGCGCTTCGCCATAACGCTCCAGGCCAGCGACGGCGCATTGGGCAGTTCGGCGACAGAGTTGCCAAGCCACATCTGACCCGTAGGGGGAGCTCCGGCTCTCGGTGGTGTCCGGCGTACCTGTAGCGGGCGATCAGTGTGGGGCTGCTCACGTGGGGTCAACGGATCGGGGCCGGACTGCCGGTGGCGGGCAGGGGCCATCAAGGACTCGATCACGTTGGCTGCTGCTGGGGCGCCGCCCCCGTTGTGAATGTGCCGCTCCATGGTAGCGATACCTTGCGCGACTTCGGGGTCGCGGCCGCGGTCGCCGCCGGCCGCCGGCCGCCGGCCGCCAAACGGGTTGCGGATGACCTTGTCGGTCAAACCGCTGCCCCTCCTGATCGGTCAGTCTGCGCGCGCACGGACAGGCTCAGCCACCACGCCTCCAACGGTCGGATCGGACGTCACCGCACATCCGACCGCCACGACCACCAACCCGGCGAAGGCAGGCGGTCACAGCACTAGGGATCAGCGGAGGGCGGCTGGCAGAACGCGGCGAGGCCGATGACGGTAACGGCCGCCAGCCCCCACACGATCGCGCGTGCCCGCGTCAGCTCCGGCTTCACGACGTCCGGGTATACGCGGCCGCCGTCAAGCCGGAGAGCCGAAGCAGAATCCGCTATACCGCGCTGTAGCTGAGGCGGAACAGGTCCTGGGCTCGCTCCAGATCCCGGTCCGTGCGCAGCTGGACCTCTAGGTCGCCGGTTCCGTGGTGGCCGAGCCCGGTCACGTCCCGGGTGAATTCGGGGGTGAGGTCGACCTCCTTGGGGTTGGCCTTGAGGTAGACGAGCAGTTTGTCCCTCTGCGGCGGGCAGACGCAGGCGAAGTTCCGCAGCCTCTGGTACGCACGGTAGGTCTTGCGCCGGATCTTGGTGATGTCGTCGCCGAGGCCGAGCAGGACCTGGTCGACCTCCGCGTGCAGCTCCTCGATCGCACTCCCGGCCGCGCGGGGACCGGGTGCCCTGGTCTCGCTCGCCCGGCGGGTGCGCAGGGCCGCTGTCTGGGCGGCGACGGAGGCGACTGTCTCCAGGCCGAAGTGGTCCTCGCCGAAGAAGCGGTAGCGGACCAGGTCGACGCTGCGCCGGTGCTCGCGGGTAGCGTGCACGTCGTAGCGGGTGAAGTTGCCGGCGACGCAGATCAGCCTCGGTGCGCTCCACAAGACCGGGGCTGCGGCCGCTGCCCCAAGCCGGTCGCGGACCAGGTGCCCGTACTCCGCCTTGTGGTCCACGAGCCACGACAGATAGAAGAGCCCCTGGTTGATCACGCCGGCATCCGTCGCACGCTTGAACTCGATCACCACCGGGGCACCATTCTCATCGATGCCCAGGGTGTCGATCCGGCCTCCGTGGACGGGCCCCGTGCTGTACTCGCCGTGTGGAACAGCTTCAGTCCCGACACCATCCCCCCTCAACTGCACGAGCTCAACGCCAATAAGGGGAGATGTATTTCCGCTATCCAGCCAGGAGGACGCTGTCACCTTTTGCTGCACGGCATCGAGCCCGCCCCGGGAGGCGCCAGCCACGGCAGTCCACACAGGTGGTCACATCAGATTGACTCGAAGGGGTGGAACATAGCGCGGGATCACCGGTTAACCAAACCGGTGATCCCGCGCATCATTGATAGTCCACCGCCACTACCTACCCGCACGTCGGAAGGCATTGCCGAAACAGCCATCGATTCAACCCGACACGCTTCGCCAGGGCTTCACGCCGCCCACCTAATCCGCGCGAATCAGGTCCGCAGCCACGCGCCAATTTTCCCCGGACTGGCACAACCCTCCAGGCACCAGCGCCGTTGTGGAGAACCGTCTCACACCCTGGGTAAAGCGCGATGTGCAAGTCGAGGGCCTTGAGGTTGATCCGTGCATCCCCCAGGGCGACGCGGCATGGCCTCGCCTATGCCAACCACCACGATGCCCCGGCGCCGTGGCCCACTGACCAGCCACAGGCCATTCTGCTCAGTTCCGGAACCTACTGGCGCCATATAGGCAGCGCCAATTTGAAAGCGACTGGAGAATCCACAATGCACAGGCAGACTGACGAGCTGCAGGGTGCCCAGTACAGCCCTACGCACATCCGCGCCACCTTGAGCGGGACGGGGAGCGTGGAGGACGCGTCCAAGGCCCTCGGGATCTCGCGGGCGAAGGGCTACGACCTGGTCCGTCAAGGCGAGTTCCCCTGCCGCGTGACACGCATCGGCCGTAAGACGCGTGTTGTCACCGCCTCCCTGCTTCGCGTGCTCGACAGCGGAGAGCCGGAGTACGGCGGCGCCCGCATCGCACGCTGCACACCGTCGTAGTCCGTGAGACGGCGAACCCCCGCAGGGAGGTCTCCCTGCGGGGGTTCGCCGTCTCACGGACTATCACACAGCTGTCACCGACTGCACGGGCTCCCCGAGACAAGAAGGCCCTGACCTGGCTTTCAGCGCCTCTCCTGGATCTGCTGGACACCCGTGGACGGCCTATACGACCTGTGCCATGTAGTGCCCAGGCAGTGGCCAGTTTCGGGGGAAGTCATTGCCGAGAGCAGCCAGGGCCGCATCGTCGTCACCAGCGTCTGCCGCACGGCGCAGCACCCTGTGGAGTCGGGCTTGGTCGGAGGGGCTGGTCAACACCGTCGCCAGGGCGATCGCCGCATCAGTGTCACCTTCTTCGGCCGCCGATTCCCATTGCGCTGCCGCTGCCTGTGGTCGGCCGGTCTGACGTAGCGCGTAGCCCAGGTAGAACATGGCCTTTCTGTGTCCGTGGGCTACGGCTTGGTGAAGGAAGGTCTCCGCCTCCGTCAAGCGCTCCTGCCCCATGAGAAGGAGAGCCAGGTTGTACACGGCGCTGGTGATGCCCGCGTCGATGGCCAGCCGGTAGAGCATTTCGGCAAGGCCTGACTGGCCATGGTCCCGGAGGAGATTTGCCAAGTTGAAGAATGCGCGAGTGTCTCCTGCGTCGATGGCACGGTGATACCAGTCCGTTGCCTGCCGCAGATCTCCTGCTGCCTTGGCGGCGTTGGCCAGGCTCAGCATCGCATCCTGATCGCCGGCGTCAGCGGCTTGCCGCAGCAGCGATTCCGCCTCGTACCGTCGGCCCTCTTCGAGCAGCAGCATCCGCCAGTTGGTCAGCCCCGCCGGGTCCCCGGCGCCGTACGCGCGCGCATACGCAGCCTTGGCTTCTTCGGTGCGCCCGCGTTCTTCCAGGAGTACCCCGAGGCTGTACTCGGCATCGGGGGCACCGGCGAGGGCGGCGCTGCGCAAGCAGACCTCTGCGCGGGCGAACTCGCCTTGTTCCTTGAAGAGCAGGCCGAGGCTGTTCCACGCGTTCGCTTGTCCTCGTTCGCCGGACTCTCGGTACGCCTCTGCGGCCTCATCGTGACGGCCGGTCTTGCACAGCAGGTTTCCGAGGTTCAGGAGGACAATAGGGTCCTCCAGGTCCGCTTGCGTCCGGTACACCCGTTCGGCTTCTTCGTGCCGACCGAGGTCGGCCAGGGTGACCCCGAGATTGTTGGCGGCCTCTTTGATGCCGGCGTCGGCCAGCTCCCGCCATAGGAACACGGCGATGGACGGTTCATGGCGACTGGCGTTGAGTACCACTGTGAAGATCTCGTCCAGGCTGTCTGCCGCGCCGAAGGCCTGGAGCCAGGTGAGGCAGTGAACAGGGACTCCCGCTTCGTCGGCTGCGGCGACCAGTTGCGGATGGGCTTTCCAGACATCCTCTCCGACAGGCAACAGCATGCTGCTCACTCCGTAACGCGTTCTTCCGGCCCAGGCCAACGCGTCGTCGACGGGCTCCGGGCGTAGAAGGGGGCCGCCGCTGTCGACGAGGTAGGGCAGGTGGGCTTCGAACAGCAGTGATGTGGGCAGAGGGCGGCCGATTCCGGCCCGGCTCAGGTCGATGCCCGCCCGGGTGAGCGCTGCTCCCCGGGGCTGGCCGCCCGCCCGGTCAGCCAGCTTCAGTTCCTGCCAGAGCCACGGGTCGGCGGCGAGGTACTCGGCCACTCCGAGGTCGGCGGTGCTTCGCGTCGCGGCGCGGACGACGCGTGGATCCTTCGACTTTGCAGCCCGTCGGCGTTCGGCTGTGTTCCAACGCCGATCGAGCGCGATGGGCTGCATCTGGCGAACCGCTTTCTGATCACTCGGGCGCCCGAGCGCCGAGGCATCGAGCGTGGCCAGGAGGACCGCCTGCGTGCGGCGGAGTTCCGTGAGCCCGTGTTCCGTGAGACAGCCTTCTTCCAGGTAGCGGTCCAGCTCGTCGAGCCACAACACGCAGGGATCTGCGGACGCGACGATTCTTGCGATCAGCGTGGGAACGTCGGCCGGGTGCGCCGGGCGCACGAAGCGATGACCGGGCAGTTCCGCGCGCACGCCTTCGTAGAGAGTGCGGGTCTTGCCCGCCACGGAATCCCCCACCACCAGGACAGCGCCGCCCGACCGGCCCGCGGCCCGTATCCGCTCGCGCACGGCACCATCGAGGTCACGCATCACGTAGGCCGGGACATCTCCCGCCCCGATCACGGCGAGTCCGGCATCCAGCGGACTCGTGTCCGCCACGCGGGGCCAACGCCGCAGGGTCGAGGGTGACGGCTCTTGCGGCTCGGGCAGGGCGCCAGTAGCCGCTGGATTGCCCACGTCCCGCCGCACCACGCCCCCACTGCCGGAGCGGTGTCGTCCTGGCCGCGGCACCGTGGCACCGACCGCGGCATCACGCAGGTCCAGCAGAGGCTGTACCTCCAAGTGCAGGACGCGGGACAACTCGCGCAAGGTGTGCCGCGTGGGCGCCTTCGCCCTGCTGTTGAACGCCTGACTGACGGTGGTGCGGCCCAATCCAGCCAAGCCCGCGAGCAGCGACTTGTTCAGCCGAGCCGCGATCCGGGCCTCTTCGAGCTTTTCCTGCAACCGGCGGAGAGCCGCCTCCTGGTCGAACCGGCCGTCCAAGGTCACGCTTCTTCTCCTGTGGCGTGAGGCACGTTCACGAGTGTTCATTTTTCCGCGCCTCGAACACCGTTGAACGCGATATGCGGCAGGTTGGCCGCCAACTTGTTGCCGCCCCTGCCGCAAAGGAGCACCACCGTGTCCGTCCGGACCATGTTGATCTTCATCGGGTGCGCCCTGGCCACCCTTCTGGCCATCCTGGTCTCGGTTGCGGCCGGCTACTTGGCCCGTCGCGACCAGGCCACCTATGCCCAGGCACTGACCCGTGCGGCCGTCGCCTTCGCGGCCACTCTCACGCTGGTCGCCACGCTCACCACAGCGGTCCGGGCGATCTCGACCTGATGGCCCTCGGCCCTTGAGCCATTGGAGACCTCTCGGCCCCGCTTGGCCAGGCATTCTTCACCAAGCGCCACCGCCAAATGGACTCCATTGTCACACTCAGCGGCTATGTCCCGCCCGGTCTCCATTGCTGCCCCGCCCACGCAACGAAGCCCGCCAGAGCCGCAACAGATTCCTGACGATCTGTCAGCAAAGTCAGCAATAAGTCAGCATCCGACCCGCCGGAACCCGCCACGGACCGCCTGCAAACGCCAAGATCACACGACCATAAGATCGCACCCCTCTCCGCTCCCCCACCCACCGAAGCTCCGGTCCGACGCCCGCACACCTGGAGCCCCCTCTTGTCCGAGTCACACAATCGGGCCCCGGGTGCAGAGGCCTCCGCCGGAGAAGAAGGTGACAAGATCGAGGTCGCCTCAGCGGCACTCCCGGCCTCCTCCCCGCGGCCGTGCCACGATGACCAGGTGATACCCGGCAGACCGGCGGGAAGAGCCAGATGCCCTCCGGCGTTGCCGTCTCGCACCAGCCTTACCCACAGCCTCACTGACGCACGTGACAGGAGTGGATCCCCGCAATGCCCAGCACCCCCTCCCCCGAGGCCACCGCGCAGATCGGCGTCACCGGGCTCGCCGTCATGGGCAGCAACCTCGCCCGTAACTTCGCCCGGCACGGGCACACCGTCGCCCTGCATAACCGCACCTACGCCAAGACCGAGGCGCTCGTCGCCGAGCACGGCCACGAGGGGGACTTCGTCCCGGCCGAGTCCGCCGAGGAGTTCGTCGCCGCTCTGCAGAAGCCGCGCCGGATCATCATCATGGTCAAGGCGGGCGACCCGACGGACGCCGTCATCGACGAGTTCGCCGCGCTCCTGGAGCCCGGCGACGTCATCATCGACGGCGGGAACGCCCACTTCGCCGACACCCGCCGACGCGAGAAGGCCCTCCGCGACAAGGGCATCCACTTCGTCGGCGCCGGCATCTCCGGTGGCGAGGAAGGCGCCCTCCACGGGCCCGCCATCATGCCCGGCGGCTCGGAGGAGTCCTACAAGTCCCTCGGCCCGCTGCTCGAAAGCATCGCCGCCAAGGCGAAGGACGGCACTCCCTGCTGCACCCACATCGGCCCCGACGGCGCCGGACACTTCGTCAAGATGGTGCACAACGGCATCGAGTACGCCGACATGCAGCTCATCGCCGAGGCGTACGACCTGCTGCGCAACGTCGCCGGCTACGGACCGGACCGGATCGCGGAGACCTTCCGCACCTGGAACACCGGCCGCCTGGACTCGTACCTGATCGAGATCACCGCCGAGGTGCTGTCCCACACGGACGCCGCCACCGGCCGCCCGTTCGTGGACGTGGTGGCCGACGAGGCCGAGCAGAAGGGCACCGGCCGCTGGACGGTGCAGACCGCGCTGGACCTCGGGGTCCCCGTCTCGGGCATCGCCGAGGCCGTCTTCGCCCGTTCCCTGTCCGGCCACGGCGACCTGCGCCGGGCCGCGCGCGAACTGCCCGGCCCCGGGCGGGAGTCCCTCTCCCCGGATGCCGCGGAGGAGTTCGCCACCCGGGTCGAGGAGGCGCTGTACGCGTCGAAGGTCGTCTCGTACGCCCAGGGCTGGAACATGATCGCCGCGGCGAGCGCCGAGTACGGCTGGGACATCGACCTCGGCGGGGTGGCCGCCATCTGGCGCGGCGGCTGCATCATCCGGGCCGCGTTCCTCGACCGCATCCGCGCCGCGTTCGCCGCCGACCCGCAACTGCCCACCCTGCTCGCCGACAAGGGGTTCGCCGACGAGGTCGGGCGGGCGCAGGACGCCTGGCGCACGGTCGTCGCCACCGCCGTCGGCCGCGGCGTTCCCACCCCGGGCTTCTCGGCCGCGCTCGCCTACTACGACGCCCTGCGGGCGGAGCGGCTGCCCGCGGCCCTCACCCAGGGGCAGCGCGACTTCTTCGGCGCCCACACCTACCGGCGCACGGACCGCGAGGGGTCGTTCCACACGCTGTGGGGCGGCGACCGCAGCGAGGAGAAGACCGGCTGAGGGGCGGGATCCCGGTCGGCCGAGGAACGGGAATCCGGTCGGCTCAGGAGCGGAAATACGGTCGGCCGAAGAGCCGGAAGCCGACCGGCCGAAAAGGGGGGATCGGGTCAACTGGAGGGGGTACGCGGCGTGATACCCCCGGATGGCCGTACGTAGGGATGTGTCCGACCTTGTCGGTTCTGTCCTGACCTGCGTCTTTGCAGGTCAGGGAATCGTTAGTGCCGACCTTGGCGTAGACCGCGCGAGGGACGTGGGCTTAACTTATGCGCTATGACCTCCCCCCGCAGCACCTACGGCGGCGGCTACTACGCCTCGTCGTCGTTCCCGGACACCCCGATTTACGACAGCCTCGTCGCCGAGCGGGGGACCCCGCAGATCGCTCCGATCCGCGTGTCGTCCCCGTACGACGGCGGCGGCAGCAACCTGCCCGCGCTCCCGGCGCTGCCCTCGGGCCCGTCCGGGGCCCAGTCCCACCAGGCCCCGCAGCCGTCCTACGGCGGTCAGGGCGGCGCGCCGTACGGCTATCCCGCGCCCGGCCCGCAGCAGCCCTCGGGGCTGCAGCAGGCGGCCGCGCCGTACATCCCGCAGCAGCAGCCTCCGCGTGCCTACCCGGCCCCGCAGCCGCCGCAGCAGCAGTACCAGCAGCAGCGGCCGGGAGCGGCGCCGGCGGGTCCGGCCGGTTATGACGCGATGCGCCCGGTTGCGCCCCGCCCGGCGGCCGCGCAGTACGAGGATCCGTACAACCGTCAGTATCCGAATCAGGGGGGTTACTGACCGTTCGAACCGCTGTGACTGCTCTGCCGGGTTTTGTGGGGCGGTCCGGCGACGCGGTCCGGCGGCAGGTGCGGGGGTCCCGCTGCGGTGCGCGGAGGTATTCGTTCAACCGCCCGACCTGGGTGGCAAGATGACCGTATGTCCACGCCTGTGCTGACCGCGGTCCATTTCTATCCCGTCAAGTCGCTGGCGGGGTGCGCCGTGCGCGAGGCGGCCGTGGAGCCGTGGGGTCTGTCCGGGGACCGCCGGTGGATGCTGGCCGGCGCCGACGGCATGATGATCACCCAGCGGCAGCAGCCGAGACTCGCCCTGGCCTCGGCTCAACCGCTCCCCGGCGGCGGTGTCCGGCTCGCCGCGCCCGGGGCGGATCCTCTGGACGTCGCCGTGCCCGGCCCCGTGGGCGCGGGCGGCACGGTCACGGTGCAGGTGTTCCGGGACAAGATCGAGGCGGCTCCCGCCGGAGCCGCCGCCGATGCATGGGCCAGTGCGTTCCTGGGGTTCGAGGCCCGGCTCTTCCACATGGACGAGCCGGCGGTCCGCCGCGGCATCGACCCCGAATTTTCCGTTCCCGGCGAGACCGTGAGCTTCGCCGACGGCTATCCGCTGCTGGTGACGACCCTCGCCTCCCTCGACGCCCTCAACGCACTCGTCGCCGACGGCGACCTGCCCGGCGAGGGCCCGCTGCCCATGGACCGCTTCCGCCCGAACGTCGTGATCGGCGGCACCGAGGCGTGGGCCGAGGACGGCTGGCGGCGCGTGCGGATCGGCGAGGTGACGTTCCGGGCGGTCAAGCCCTGCGGCCGGTGCGTCGTCACCACGACCGACCAGCGCACGGCCGAGCGCGGCAAGGAGCCCCTGCGCACGCTCGCCCGGCACCACCGGATCGACGGCAAGGCCGTGTTCGGCAAGAACCTCATCCCCGAGCACACCGGGACCCTGCGCGTGGGCGACGACGTCGAGATCCTCGACTGAGCCCGCACGCTCTCCTTCTCCGCTCCCCCGTCCCTCCCGTTCCGGCTGCGCACTCCCCTCCCTGCCGCCGCCCGCCACCCGTCAACGCACGGCCCCGAACGGCATCCGGAGGGGGTGATTTTGCTCTCTCCGCCGTCTTCCTCCGCATGCGATGCCCTGTGTGAGGTATTTACGGACCCGGAAGGGGGTGAGCATGGTGCGCGCTACGGCACTCGCATGGCGATGGCGGCGCAATCCCCTGCGTCGCCGGACCGATGTCCTGGAGTCCTGGGTGGGATTGGCCGCCGTGGTGCTCATGCTGCTCGCGGGCCCGGTCACCGGCTGGGTGTCGGGGTCGCTCGCCCACGAGGCCCTGCGGCACACGGTCCGCGAACAGCACCGGCACCGGCACATGGTGACGGCGACGACGGTGCGGGCCCTGCACGGCAGGCCCGCCGAGACCGACCGCGAGGCCACCGCGAGCCGCGACGGACACCATCGGGTGGTCGCCCGGTGGCCCGGCCCGGACGGCAAGGAGCGCTCCGGCGTCGTCTCGGTGCGCCATGCCACGCGCCCCGGGCAGCCGTTCCCGCTGTGGACGGACGACCAGGGACAGCTCTCGGGCCGCCCGTTGGACTACGACACTGCCGCCATCCACGCCGGGCTGGCGGGCGCCGGAGCGGCCACCGTCGCCTGCGGGCTGGTGGAGGCGATGCGGCGGCTGGTCGTATGGCGGCTCATGCAGCGGCGGTACGCCCATTGGGACCGCGCGTGGGAACGCGCCGGGCAGACCTGGGGGCGGGCGGACGCAGGCAGCTGACCGGTCAACTCCCGGGGCCCGCGCGCGCTACGGTGGCTACGGTGACCGGCGCGCTACCGGCCGGCCCCGGGTGAACGCACGCACGAGGTGGGGGCACAGCAGCACCATGGCAGAGGGCTCCGTCCAGGTGACGCATACCGGCACGTCGCGTTGGCGGCGGCGCACGGGCGAGTACGACTCCCTCGCCTCGGCCCTGGAAGCGGCGGTGGACGGGGACGTGCTGTCCGTCGCCCCCGGCACCTACCGGGAGAACCTGGTCGTCAACCGCGCGGTGACGCTGCGCGGCGCGGAGGGCTCGCGCGGCAGCGTGCGCATCGCGCCCGCCGACGGAGTGGCCCTGACCGTACGGGCGTCCGCGGCGCTGCAGGACCTGCACATCGAGGGGCACGACGCCGCGGCCCCCGCGCTCGTCGTCGAGGACGGGGCGCCGGAGCTGGCCGGCCTGCGGATCGTGGCGCGCTCGGCGGTGGGCATCGAGGTGCGCGGCGGCTCCCGGCCCACCGTGCGCCACTGCACCGTCGACAACCCCGGCGGCGTCGGCATCAGCGTGGTGGACGGCTCGGGCGGCGTCTTCGAGGACTGCGAGGTGGTGGCCGCCGGGCAGGCGGGGTTCGCGGTGCACGGCGGGGCGCATCCGCGCCTGGAGCGCTGCCGGGTGCACCACGCCTCGGGCGAGGGGCTGTCGCTCACGGGCGAGGGCAGTTCGCTGGAGGCGGTCGGCTGCGAGGTGTACGAGGTGCGCGGGGCCGGGGTGCAGGTGGCCTCCCGGGCGGCCGGCCGGCTGACGGACTGCCGCGTGCACCGCACGAACGGCGACGGGGTGAGGCTGGACACGGACGCCGTGCTCTCGCTGGTCGACTGCGACATCCACGACGTGCCGGAGAACGGGGTGGACCTCAGGTCCCGTTCGGTGCTGTCGATGACGCGCTCGGCGGTGCGCCGGTTCGGGCGCAACGGCCTGTCCGTGTGGGACCCGGGCACGCGCGTGGACGCCGACCTGTGCGAGATCCACGACAGCAAGGGCGACTATCCGGCGGTGTGGATCAGCGACGGGGCGACGGTCTCCCTCGGCTCCTGCCGGGTGCACGACGTGCCGGACGCCCTGTTCGTCCTGGACCGCGGCTCGCACGTGGACGTGGTAGACAGCGACCTCTTGCAGGTCCGCAACACGGCCGTGTCGGTGAGCGACGGGGCGACGGCCCGGCTCGCGGGCTGCCGGATCCGCGAAGTGGGCACGGGCGCGTGGTTCCGCGACCACGGCAGCGGCGGCTCCATGGCCGGCTGCACCATCGACGCCGCGGCGACCGGCGTCATCGTCACCAAGGGGGCCGACCCCAGCGTCGAGCAGTGCACCGTGAGTTCGCCCGTGGAGGCGGGCTTCTACGTCTCGGCCGGGGGCCGGGGCACGTTCCACGAGTGCCGGGTGACGGGCAGCGGCGGCTACGGCTTCCACGTCATCGACGGCTGCCGGTCGACCCTCACCCGCTGCCGCACGGAGCGCTGCGAGCGCGCGGGTTTCGAGTTCGCGGAGGCCGGCCCGGTCAGCGAAGGCTGTACGAGCGACGAGGCGGTGACGTCCGCGGCGGTCGCTGCGGTGCCCTGCGGGCCGGCGGGCGGCGGGAGATCAGTCGTGACGGCCGTTCCGCGGGCGACGGTGCTTCCGGTGGCCGTGCCGGTGCAGCGCTCGGCCGAGGAGGTGCGTCCCGCGGCCGTCCCGGAGGGCGCGCGGGCCTCGGCGACGGTGCTGCGCGAACTGGACGCCCTGGTGGGCCTGGAGAGCGTCAAGAAGGAGGTCCGCGCCCTCACGGACATGATCGAGGTCGGGCGGCGCCGGCAGCTGGCCGGGCTGAAGGCCGCCTCGGTGCGCCGGCACCTGGTCTTCACGGGCTCTCCCGGCACGGGCAAGACGACGGTGGCCCGCCTCTACGGCGAGATCCTCGCCTCGCTCGGGGTGCTGGAGCGCGGCCACCTGGTGGAGGTCTCCCGCGTGGACCTGGTGGGCGAGCACATCGGCTCGACGGCCATCCGTACCCAGGAGGCGTTCGACCGGGCCCGCGGGGGCGTGCTGTTCATCGACGAGGCGTACGCGCTCGCCCCCGAGGACTCGGGGCGGGACTTCGGCCGGGAGGCCATCGACACGCTGGTGAAGCTGATGGAGGACCACCGGGACGAGGTCGTGGTGATCGTCGCCGGCTACACCGACGAGATGGACCGCTTCCTGACGGTCAACCCCGGAGTGGCCTCGCGCTTCTCACGCACCATCACCTTCGACGACTACGCGCCGGAGGAGCTGCTGCGCATCGTGCAGCAACAGGCGGACGAGCACGAGTACCGGATCGGGGCCGGGGCGTCCGAGGCGCTGCTGCAGTACTTCACGGACATCCCCAGGGGGCCGGCGTTCGGCAACGGCCGTACGGCCCGGCAGACGTTCGAGGCGATGGTCGAGCGGCACGCGGGCCGGGTGGCGCAGCTGACCGACCCGAGCACCGACGACCTCACCCTGCTCTACGCCGAGGATCTGCCCGCGCTGCCCTGACGGGGCACCGGTATCCAGGCGGCGAGGCGGGCCAGCAGGGCCGCGCGGGTCCGGGCGAACTCGGGGTCGGACTGGTAGTGGGAGTGGCCGAGGATGGCCGCGGGCAGCGGGTGCTCGGCCGTACGGCCGTAGGCGAGGGGGTCCTTGAGGGGGCCGCGGTCCACGGCGGTGGCGGCGGGCACCTCGCCGGGCAGGCGGACGGGGCCTCCGATGGGATCCGTGAGCCGCCACAGATTGCACCAGCAGTGGATGTCGTCGTGCAGCGCGGCGAGCTTCACGGGCCCGAAGTAGGCCGGGAACCACCGTCCGTAGAGCCGCTCCAGGGGCGATCCGTAGGTGAGCAGCGCGACCCGGCCGCGGGTGGCGGCGGGCAGCTGCCAGACGGCGGCCGCGGCGAGGACGCTGCCCTGGGAGTGGCCGGAGATGACGAGCCTGCCGCCGGTGCGCTCGGTCCAGGTCCGCATCCGCCAGGTGAGGTCCGGCACGGCGCGTTCCGCGTAGCAGGGCGGGGCGAAGGGGTGGGCGGCGCGCGGCCAGAAGGTGCCGACGTCCCAGAGGATGCCGACGGTGCGGCGGGCGGCGGGGTCGCGGTAGGCGCGGCGGCCCCAGGCGATCAGCAGGACGAAGCCGAGGCCGACGCACCAGGATCCGAGCGCCTGGGCGGTCTGCGCGACGTCCTCGACGATGCGGGTGGTGCCGGCGGCGGCCCGCCCCGGCACGTCGTGGGTGCTCCAGGCTCCGGCGACCGCACCGCCGCCCAGGAGGAGAGTGAGCAGGGCGACCGTGCCGAGGACCCAGGGGGTGGCGTCGGTGAGGCCGGCGCGGGCGACGGTGCCGGCGATGGCGCGGGTGCGCGCCCGGTCGTGGCCCTCGCCGGGATAGCCGTCCGGGACCGTGCGGCACAGGCGCTCGCGCAGGCGCACGGTGCGCACCACGAGGACGAGGAGCAGCAGGAACAGGACCGCGAGGAGCGGCGGGATGACGGACGCCTGCCAGGTGAGCAGGGCCGGTGGTCCGCCGATCGGGCCGTCGCCCATGCCGGGGGTGGCCGGGCCGTCGAGCCAGTCGGCGACGCGCTGGGCGACGCCTGCGGTCATGACGCCGCCGAGTGCGCAGGCGAGGGTGGCGACGGCGGGGCCCGCGAGCCCTCCGAGGGGCGTCCGTTCGGCGGGGGCGGCGCGGTGCAGGCGGCGGGCGGCGAGGGCGAGGAGGAGGACGAGGGCGCCCTGGCCGAGGGCGATCAGGCCGAAGACGCGGTCGCCGGGGAGCATGCCGCGGGACTGCCAGCCGGGCCGGTCCCAGGCGGCGTAGGCGGCGGCGAGGAGGAGCAGGCCGAGCGCGGTGAAGGGCAGGGCGGCGACGGTGAACCGGTCGAGGGTGTCGTCGGGGGCGCCCTCGCTGCGGCCCCGGCGGCAGACCGCGTGGACGACGAACACGGCGGCAGCGGCCAGGACTGCGATGAGGGCCCAGCCCAGGGCGTCGAGCACGGCGCTGCCGCCGGGTGCGCGGTCGTGGCGGGAGGCGGCCTGGGCGAGGAAGGCGGCGACGGTGAGCAGGGCGGCGGCCGTGTGGGCGGCGCGCAGGCGGGCGACGATGCGCCGCCCGTACCAGAAGCCGGGCAGGCACAGGGCGGGGCGGCCGCCGGCCGTGCGGGTGTCCTCGTCGGAGCCGGCGCGGGCGGGGACCTGGGCTTCGTAGGCGCTCCAGGTGCGGCGGGAGAGGAGCCAGAGCAGGCCGGTCAGGGCCGTGGGCACGGCGGCGGCGAGGGCGAGCCTGCGGCCGGGCGGGCTCCACCAGCCGTGCCGGTCGGCCGACATGAAGCCGAGCCAGGCCTTGCCCGAGGAGCACGCGTGCGTGCCCGCGCACTGCCACGCCGTCAGGTCGAGGGCCACCTCGCAGGCCGCGGCGGTGAGCAGCACGGTGAGGGTGAGGGCGACGAGCCGCACCAGCAGGCCGTAGGCCCGGACGGTGCGGGGGCGGCCCTCGGAGGTGGGGCGCATCCAGTGGGCGAGGTTGATGACCATGAAGGGCAGGAGCATCAGCCACAGGGCGCGGGAGCCGTCGCCGGAGGTGAGGTTGGACCAGACGTAGGCCTCCCGGACCGGTTCGCCGCGGTGGTCGCCGGGGCGGGTCTCCGCGTCGAGGTCGGCGACGCGGCGGTGGATGCCGGCGATGCCGTCCCCCGTGACGCGCTCGGTGCGCGGATCGCCCAGCATGGCCTGCGGCGTGGCGCCACCGACGCCGTGCACGAGCAACTCCAGGGCGAGCCCCGGTGCGTTCGCCGGCGGGGCCTTCGCTGCTGAGGCTTCCTCCTGCTCCTGCCCGGGCGCTTCCGTACCTTGCCTCTGCGGTCGTTCCTCCGGTGCCACCGCGTCCCCCGATCCCGGTGTGGTTCTCCCTCCACCAGCATGGTGCCGGTGGGCACTGACAATCGGCCGCAGCCGGTGGGCGAGGCCCAATCGTGATCCGGCCGAACGGAGACGATCGCCTGAGCGGCTCGCGTGGGAGGATGAGCGCGCACGACTGCCGGCGGCTGACCGGAAAGGACGGGCCGGGTGAGCGACAACCAGAATCTCCTGGCGGAGCAGCGGCGTGCGCTGATCCTCGACGAGGTCAGGAGGCGCGGTGGGGTGCGGGTCAACGAACTGACGCGGAGGCTCAATGTCTCGGACATGACGGTCCGTCGGGACCTCGACGCGCTGGCCCGGCTGGGCGTGGTGGAGAAGGTGCACGGCGGTGCGGTGCCGGTCGCGGAGGCGACGACGCACGAGCCCGGGTTCGAGGCGAAGTCGGCGCTGGAGCTGGCCGCCAAGGAGGACATCGCGCGGGCGGCGGCGCGGATGGCCCCGCCGGGCGGTGCGATAGCCCTGGCGGGCGGGACGACGGTGTTCGCGTTGGCCCAACGGCTGGTGGACGTACCGGATCTGACGGTGGTGACGAATTCGGTGCGGGCGGCCGATGTCTTCCACAGCGCGCAGCGGCCGGTGACGGCGGCGGGCCCGTCGGCCCGGCCGGGGGCGGCGACGGTGGTGCTGACGGGCGGGGTGCGTACGCCTTCGGACACGCTGGTGGGGCCCGTCGCGGACGCGGCGATCCGTTCGCTGCACTTCGACGTGCTGTTCATCGGGGTGCACGGCATCTCCGCGGAGGCGGGCCTGTCGACGCCGAACCTGGCGGAGGCGGAGACCAACCGGCACTTCGTGCGGTCGGCGCGGCGCGTCGTGGTCCTCGCCGATCACACCAAGTGGGGGACCGTGGGGCTCAGTTCGTTCGCCCTGCTGGACGAGGTGGACGCGCTCGTCACGGATGCGGGGCTGCCGGAGGCGGTGCGGCGGGAGATCGCCGAGAGGCTGCCGGAGCTCGTGGTGGCGGATGCTTCCGGTGACTCCACCACATGCGACGGCGTGCGGGGCTAAGGTATCGGCACCCGGCAGGCCGCCGACCCTTTGGGGGTTCTCTCGATGGTGTACCGACTGCGCCCGGTGGGGCTGGACTTCGTCGCGAACGCACCGTTGCGGGTGGTTCTGGCCTCCCGTACGGCGGCCGCGCCGGAGGAGGTCTTCCGGGCACTGGCGCTGGACGTTCCGGGCTGGACGCGCTGGTTCCGAGCGGTGACGCTGGCGCGGCCCGTGCAGAGGGCCGGGTGCGAGGGCCGGGAGGTGCACCTGCTGGGCGGGGTGCGCCTCATGGAGACGGTGATGGCGGCCGAGCCCTCGCACCGGTACGCGTACCGCATCGACGTGACGAACGTGCCCGGGGTGCGGGCGATGCTGGAGGAGTGGCAGCTGCTGCCCTCGGGGACGGGCACGGTGGTCCGGTGGACGGTCGCGCTGGACGCTCCCGCTGCGGTGCGGCTGCTGGTGGCGCTGGGGCGGCCGGGGCTCAGGCACGCCTTCCGTGACGCGCTGCTGACGCTCGACCGGCGCCTGGCGGCGATGCGGGGCGGCACGCGCTGACGGCGGGTGCCCGGCGCGGGCGGCGGGCACGGGCGGCGGGCGCGGCGGGTGGCGGTGCGCCGGGCGAGTGGCGCGCCGGGCCGGGGGTGTCAGTCCGGCCAGCGCCCCGTGGCCAGGAACGTGGTGATGGCTGCGGCGTACGGCCCGATGTCCAGGCCCTGTTCGGCGAGCCAGGCGTCGGAGTAGTACGTGTCGAGGTAGCGCTCTCCCGGGTCGCAGAGGAGGGTGACGATGCTGCCCTTGGCGCCGTTGCCGGCCATCTCGGCGACGATCTTGAGGGAGCTCCACAGCCCCGTGCCGGTGGAGCCGCCCGCCCTGCGGCCAATGGCCTGCTCCAGGGCGCGGACGGCGGCGATGCTCGCGGCGTCCGGCACCTTCATCATCCGGTCGATCACGCCCGGCATGAAGCTGGGTTCCATGCGCGGCCGGCCGATGCCCTCGATCCGCGAGCCGCGCTCGCCGGTCACCGCGGGGTCGTGGTTCTTCCAGCCCTCGAAGAAGCAGGAGTACTCGGGGTCGGCGACGCAGATGCGGGTGTCGTACTGCATGTAGCGCACGTAGCGGGCGATGGTCGCGGAGGTGCCGCCGGTGCCCGCGGTGGCAACGATCCAGGCGGGCACGGGGTGGCGTTCGCTGCGCAGCTGGCTGTAGACCGATTCCGCGATGTTGTTGTTGCCGCGCCAGTCGGTGGCCCGTTCGGCGTAGGTGAACTGGTCCATGTAGTGGCCGCCGGAGCGCTCGGCGAGCAGGGCGGCTTCCGCGTACATCTTGCGGGGGTCGTCCACGAAGTGGCACCGGCCGCCGTGGAACTCGATGAGCCGGGCCTTCTCCCGGCTGGTGGTGCGGGGCATGACGGCCACGAACGGCACGCCGATCAGGCTCGCGAAATAGGCTTCGGAGACCGCGGAGGAGCCGCTGGACGCCTCGACGACGGGGGCTTCGGGGCGGATCCAGCCGTTGCAGAGCCCGTGCAGGAAGAGCGAGCGGGCGAGGCGGTGCTTGAGGCTTCCGGTGGGGTGGGTGGACTCGTCCTTGAGGTAGAGGTCGATGCCCCACTCCTCGGGCAGGGGGAAGCGCAGCAGGTGGGTGTCGGCCGAACGGTTCGCGTCGGCCTGGACCTTGCGGACCGCTTCGGCGAGCCAGGCGCGGTAGGCCGGGTCGGTGCGGTCGACGTCGAGGGTGGGGGCGGGGCCTGCTGCGGAGGCGGCCGGGCCCCGGCCGAGGGCCGCCCCGTCCGCATCCCCCGGGTCCACGGTGCCGTTCACGCCGCTCCTCCCGTTCCATCCGGGCCCATGCGGAGCACTCGGACCTTTCGATCATAAATGGGCACTGGTGCGTGAGCCGCCTCACAGGCAGACTGCGCACGAGCACACGAATCGGCCGGGGAGGCGGTTGGCGTGGCGGAGCCTGAGTTCACTGCGACCGGGGTGCGGATCGAGCGATCCCTTCGCTCGCTCACCCGGGCGGGCCAGGTCAAGATCAAGGACGGCAGGCTGGAGCTGCTCACCAGCTACGGCCGGGAGATCGACAGCGCCCCCCTGGGGTCGGTCCACGCGAGCAAGCCGTGGTTCTCCGGCCGGGACCGCGCCCGGGCGACCGTGAACGGCACGCGCTACCTGCTCACCCTGGGCCGGCTGGAGGACGCGCCGGAGGAGGCGTCGGGGGAGGCCGCCGTCCGGCGGTTTCTGGAGGCCGTCCGCTCCGGACGCCATGGTGACGCCAGGGGCTGAGGGTGCAGAAGTTGCGCTTCCGGCTGTGGGAGTCGACCCTTGATTCGTACCAGCATCACTGAGGGTTCACCGGTGGCTACGCTCTGGACATCAGCCGCCGCCCGGCTCGGCAGCCGTCTCCGCCGGCCCGGCCCCAGCGCGTGCCAGAACGCCCTTCTGCATCAGGCTAGCCCTACTTCTTCCAGGGAGTCGCAGCCGTGATCAGCCGACCGAACAAGCACTGCACCGTAGAGCTCCAGGCTCTTCCGCCGCGGATCGGCCAGGTCCGCAGAATCGTATCTGCGCAACTGCGGTACTGGAATCTCGATCCGCTCATCGACCCCGCGGCGCTCTGTGTCACCGAACTCCTGACCAACGTGCACCAGCATGCCGAACCGGACAAACGCTGCACGGTCGAGATCGACCTCGTACTGGACCGGCTCACCGTCTCGGTCCGCGACCACGACCCGCGGCTGCCCCGCGTCGCGGACCCGGACGCCGGCAGCACCCACGGCCGCGGTCTCGCCCTGATCGCGGCCGTCAGCGACAGCTGGGGCGTGCAGGAGCGCCACGACGGCGGCAAGGTCGTCTGGTTCTCGCTGCCCGTCCCCGAGCCGGCCGCCGGCGGCCGGCAGACCCGCGACGACCGGACGACGGTCACGTTCGAACAGCCCGTCCCGGCCCTCCCGCCGCTGGAGGAGCCCGCGTTCGACGAGCCCGCCGCCGCCCGCAGGCCGGCCGCGGTGCTCGACCGCTCCCCCGTCCGCTCCGCCGTTCCCGGCTGACCGGACGGGGGTCCCCACCCCGGGCGGGTGCGCGGTGCTCACTCCGCCGCGACGGCGCGCAGGACGTCCAGGCGCGCCGCCCGCCGGGCGGGCCGCAGCCCCGCCAGCGCGCCGGCGGCCGACCCCACCAGGGCGACCACCGCCAGGCGCGGCACCGGCACGGAGAAGGCGGCGGTGCCCGTGGCCCGTACGAGGGCCCAGCCGAGGAAGCCGCCGAGCACCAGACCGCCGGCCGTGCCGAACGCGGCGACCAGGACCGACTCCCAGCGGACCATCGCGCGCAGCTGCCCGCGGGTCTGCCCCACCGCCCGCAGCAGACCCAGCTCGCGGGTGCGTTCGCGGACCGCGAGGGTCAGGGTGTTGGCGATGCCGAGCAGGGCGATGACCACCGCAAGGGCCAGCAGGGCGTAGACCAGGGTGAGCATCGTGTCGACGCTCTTCGCCGAGGAGGCCGCGTACTCCGCGCGGGTCTGGACCTCCGGATTGCCGTACGCGGCGGACGCCTTCTCCACGGCGGCCTTGCCGGCGGCGGTGGGGACGCCCTTCTTGAACGCGACGGCGACGACCCGGTCGGCGTCCTGGCCCCGGTGCGGGCTCCACGCCTCGCGGGAGAGGACATAGTCGCCGGCGAGGCTGCGCTCCCCGTAGACCGCCCGGACGGTGAAGCGCTGCTTCTGCCCGTCGACGAAGGTGACTTCGGCGGTGCTGCCCACCGTCCAGCCGCGCTTGTCCGCCTCGTCCCGCGAGACCGCGAGACCGTCGGCGCCGAGGGCGCCCGGCGCTCCGTCGACCGGACCGAGGTCGAGCACGGCGGTGAGGGCGGCGGGGTCGGCGACCGTGACCTGCCGGCCGCCCCCGTCCACGACGGCGACGCCCTTGCCCAGGCCCAGCGCGGTGCTCACCTCGGGCAGCCGGGCGAGGGCGGGCGCGAGCCGCGGGCTGAGCCCGCTGCCGCCCGCGCCCAGCGCCGGGACGCTGACGGCGACGTCCCCGGCGAAGGCGCGGCCGACCGCCCGGTCCGTCGTCGCCTTCAACGACGCGGCGAAGACGGTGAAGAGGGTGACGACGGCGACGCCCAGTACGAGGGCCATGGCCGTGGCCGCGGTGCGCCGGGGACTGCGCAGGGCATTGCGGCGCGCGAGCGACCCGGTGAGCCCGCGCAGCCGGACGAGCGGAGCGCCCAGCGCGCGGACCGCGACGGAGGAGATGACGGGGCCGAGGGCCACGAACGCCGCGAGGACGAGCAGGGCACCGGTCCCGGTGAGCAGGACGGAGGGTGTCCCCGCAGCACCGGTGGCGGTCAGGGCGACTCCGGCGAGGAGCAGCCCCGCCCCGGCGAGCGCGCGGCCGCGGGAGGCCGCGGAGTCGTCGACGGCCGCCTCGCGGAGCGCGGCCAGGGGTGCCGTGCGCCCTGCCCGTACGGCGGGCAGCAGCGCCGAGCCGAGGCAGACCAGCAGGCCGGTGGCGGGCGGCAGCAGCAGGGAGAGCGCGCTGATCACCAGGCCGCCCTGCGGGAACGGGAATCCGACGGCCGGGAAGAGCGCCTGGAGCCCGGCGGCGATGCCGATGCCGCACAACAGCCCGGCTGCCGAGGCGGCGGCTCCCACGGCGGCGGCCTCGGCCAGGGTGGCGGCGAGGAGCTGCCCGCGCGAGGCGCCGATCGCACGCAGGAGGGCGTTGTCGCGCGTGCGCTGGGCGACGACGACGGCGAAGGTGTTGTGGATGCTGAAGGTGGCCACCAACAGGGCGATTCCGGCGAACACGAGCAGCAGGGTCGTGAACAGCGACAGGAACCCGCCGGAGATGGCGTCCCTGTTCTCGTCGGCCCACTCCTGCCCGGTGACGGCCTCGACTCCCGCGGGGAGTACGGGCTTCAGCCGCTCGACGAGCTGCTGCCCGTCGATGCCTGCGGCAGCGCGGACGCGGACCGCGGTGGCCCGGCCCGGCTGCGGAGTCAGGTACTTCTCCGCGTCGGCGCGGGTCAGTCCGGTGTACGTGGTCCGGCCGAGGCCGTCCTCGCCGCCCGCCGTCGCGATGCCCACGACGGTGACGGCGAGGGGGTCCGGGGTGCGCAGGACGGTGCGGTCGCCGATGCGCAGTCCCCCGTCCTCGGCGGCGCCGCGGTTGACGACGGCCTCCCCGGGGGCGGCGGGCGCGCGTCCGGCGGCGAGCCGGTAGGGGTTGAGGCGTGGGTCGTCGATCCAGTTGCCCGCCAGGGTGGGCGGGCCCTGGCCGCCCACGGGCTTGCTGTCGCGTCCGACGAGCTGCCCGGCGCCCTGGATCTCGGGTACGGCGGCGGCGACGCCGGGGACCTTCTCCAGGGACGAGGCGAGGTCGGTGGGCACGGTGCGCCGGGTGCCCTGGCCCGCGTCGGGTGCGGTGACGACGTCGGCGCTGCGGACGACCGCGTCCGTGCCCGCTGCGGCATTGGCGAAGAGCGTGCCGAAGGAGCCGCGCAGGGTGTCGCCCATGACAAGGGTCCCGCTGAGGAAGCCCACGCCGAGCAGCGCGGCGAGGAACGTACCCGCGAAGCGCCTCTTGTGCGTGCGCAGGGAGGAGGCGCTGAGGCGCAGGGCGGCGGCGAGGCCCCTCAGGCGCGGGGGTGCGGTGCCGGTGGTCATGACGGCACCTCCGCACGCCCGGGGACGCCCGGCCGGTCGAGGCTCTTGAGCCGGTCGAGGACGCTGTCCGCCGTGGGGTCGCTCAAGTGGCCGACGAGCCTCCCGTCGGCGAGGAAGACGACGTCGTCGGCGTGTGCGGCGGCGACCGGGTCGTGGGTGACCATGACGACCGTACGGCCCATGGTGCGCACGGCGCGGCCGAGCAGGTTCAGGACCTCCTCGCCGGAGCGGGAGTCGAGGTTGCCGGTGGGCTCGTCGGCGAAGACGACGTCGGGGCGGCCGGCGAGGGCACGGGCGACGGCGACGCGCTGCTGCTGGCCGCCGGAGAGTTCGCCCGGCCGGTGGTGCAGCCGGTCGCGGAGGCCGACGACGTCGACGAGGGCGTCGGTCCACTCGTCGTCGCCGCGGTCGCCGCGCCTGCCCGCGAGGTCCTGGGGCAGCGAGATGTTCTCGGCGACGGTGAGGGTCGGCACGAGGTTGAAGGCCTGGAAGACGAAGCCGATCCGCTCGCGGCGCAGCAGCGTCAGACGGCGGTCGTCCAGGCCCCCCAGCTCGGTGTCACCGATGAACGCGGAGCCGGAGGTGAGGGTGTCGAGCCCCGCGGCGCAGTGCATGAGGGTCGATTTCCCGGAGCCGGAGGGGCCCATGATGGCGGTGAAGCGGCCGGCCGGGAAGTCGACGCTCACTCCGTCGAGGGCGGTGACGGCGGTGCCGGTGCCGCGCGCGGTGCCGCCGTAGACCTTGACGGCGTCGACCACGCGCGCGGCGGGGACCTGCGCAGCGGGCGTGGGGCGAGGGGCGCTCATGCCGCACCGCGCTTGCCGGGCGTGCCGAAGTGCTCCTCGAGGACGGACACGCGCCGCCAGTACTCGTCCTCGTCGATCTCCCCGGCGGCGAAGCGGCGGCCGAGGACGGTCAGCGGCGAGTGCTCGGCGCGCGCCTGCCGCTGGTGCCAGGGGGCCCTTCCGCCGCGCCATACGGTGCGGCGCAGGAAGGTGACGACGCCGATGACGACGGCGGCCCAGACGAGGGGGAAGAAGAGGATCCAGGGGCCCGGGCCGCCGTCGGCCAGGGCGTGGGCGAGGGTGTTCATGAGGGATCGGCTCCTCGGTGGTGGCGGATGCCGGCGACGGGTCGTCGCCCACCACCGAGCCTCGCCGCAGGGGGCCTCCGGGTCGTCCTACGGCCGGCTGCCGTACGGCTGCCGCGCGGGGAGTACGCAGGGGTGGTGCGCGTACTCCGCGGTGTCCTGCGGGATTGCCTGGCTGCTGTCCCTCCGCCGTCCGTGAGCGGTCACGCGTGCGCGCGCACGCGTGACCGCCGGCGGCGTCCGTCAGCCCAGGGCCGCCAGCGGGTCGTCGAGGACGGGCTGCCAGGCGGCTTCGGCCGCGCCGATGAGGCTGTTGTAGTCGAGCGTGCAGGGCAGGATCGGCACGCTGCCGCTGCGGCCCCACAGGCTGCGGTCGGCGACGACGGCACGCAGCCGCTCGGGGTCGGCGTCCAGCAGGGCGCGGTGGAGCCCGCCGAGGATGATGCGGTCGGGGTTGAGGATGTTGACGAGGCCCGCGAGGCCGAGGCCGAGGCGGTCGACGATCAGCTCGGCGGCGGTGCGCACGGCCGGGTCGGAGTACTCCGTGCGGAGCAGGTCGCGGGCCTGCTGCAGGAGGGAGACCTCGGGGCCGGGGGTGCGGCCGGCCGCGGTGAGGAAGGCGAGCGGGTCCGTCTCGACGTCCAGGCAGCCGCGGCTGCCGCAGTGGCAGGGCAGACCGGCGGGGTTGACGGTGAGATGGCCGACCTCCAGGGCGAGGCCGGAACTGCCGCTGTGCAGGCGGCCGTCGAGGACGAGCGCTCCGCCGACGCCGCGGTGGCCCGTGGCCACGCACAGCAGGTGCCGGGAGCCGCGGCCGGCGCCGTGCCGGTGTTCGGCCAGCGCGGCGAGGTTGACGTCGTTGCCGGTGGAGCCGGTGGCGGTGACACCCCCCGGGCCGGGGATCCCGGCCTTGGCCAGGGCCTGGGTGAACAGCTCGCGGACCGGTGCGCCGGCGGGCCAGGACAGGTGGAGCGGGTTGAGGGCGGTGCCCTCCGGCTCGGCGACGGCCGAGGGGACGGCGAGGCCCGCGCCCAGGCAGCGGCGGCCGGTCTCGCGCAACAGCCCGGCCCCGGCCTCGACCACGGCGTCGATGATGTGCGACGGGTCGGCGGGGACGGTCATGCAGCCGGGCGCGGTGGCGACCATCCGGCCGCCGAGACCCACGAGAGCGGCGCGGAAGCCGTCGGCGTGGATCTGGGCCGCGAGCACCACCGGTCCGCCGGGCGCGACGGACAGCCGGTGCGAGGGGCGGCCCTGGGAGCCGGCCGCCGCGGGGCGGGCGTCGACGGTGATCAGTCCGAGGGCCTCCAGCTCGGCGGCGACGGCACCGGCGGTCGCGCGCGTCACCCCGAGTTCGGCGGTGAGCACCGCGCGCGTGGGGGCGCGGCCGGTGTGTACGAGCTCCAGGGCCGGGCCGAGGGCGCCGCGGCCCCGCTCCAAACGTGTTGTCCGAGTCTGGGTCACACCCCTATTCTGACTTTGTGCCGACGCTAAACAAAATACGGACGGCCCTTCTGGGCGAACAGCGCCCGGCTCCGGCCGCACCCGCCCTCCGCCGCCTCCGCATCGCCATCACCCTGTTCTTCGCCCTGGACGGCTTCCTCTTCGCCGGCTGGGTGGTCCGCATCCCCGCCATCAAGGAGCAGACCGGGGCGTCCGCGGGCGCCCTCGGCATGGCCCTCCTCGGCGTGTCGGCGGGCGCGGTGGCCACCATGGTGCTGACCGGACGGCTCTGCCGCCGGTTCGGGAGCCACCCGGTGACCGTCGCCGCCGCCGTGCTGATGTCCGCGGGGATCGCCCTGCCGCCGCTGACGCATTCGGCCCCGGCCCTCGGCCTGGTCCTGCTCGTCTTCGGCGCCGCCTACGGCGGCATCAACGTCGCCATGAACAGTGCGGCCGTCGACCTCGTCGCCGCGCTCCGCAGACCCGTCATGCCGGGCTTCCACGCCGCGTTCAGCCTCGGCGGGATGCTGGGCGCAGGCCTGGGCGGCCTCGTCGCCGGACAGCTCTCCCCCACCCGCCACCTGCTGCTCCTGGGCCTCATCGGACTCGCCGTCACCGCGATCGCAGGGCGCATCCTCCTGGCCCACCCGGCGCCGCGGACCGAGCGGGCCGGGGCCGCCGCGGCAGCGGATGGCAACCCCTCCGGCCGCGGGCGGCGGACGGTCGCCCTCTTCGGTGTGATCGCCTTGTGCACGGCCTACGGCGAAGGGGCGCTCGCGGACTGGGGCGCGCTGCACCTGCAGCAGGACCTCGGGGCCCGCGCCGGTGTCGCGGCCGCCGGCTACTCCGCCTTCGCACTCGCCATGACCCTCGGCAGGCTGAGCGGCACCGTGCTGCTCGAACGCCTCGGCCAGACGGCGACCCTCGTCGCCGGCGGGACCGCGGCCGCCGCCGGCATGCTGCTCGGATCGCTGGCGCCCACGGTCTGGGCCGCGCTCGCAGGCTTCGCGATCACGGGCCTGGGGCTGGCCAACGCCTTCCCCGTCGCGGTCGGACGGGCCGGGGAGCTGGGCGGTCCGGCGGGCGTGGCCGCGGCCTCCACCTTCGGCTACGGCGGCATGCTGCTCGGGCCTCCGGTCATCGGCCTCCTCGCCGACGCCTCGTCCCTGCCCGTGGCGCTGACCACCGTAGCGGCGCTCGCAGCCGTGGCCGCGGCCGTCGCCTACGTCACCCGCCGCACGGTCGCCGGGGCCCGCTGAGGCGGGCCCGCCCGCGGGCGGACGGCGTTGTCAGTGGGAGCTGACACAATCCGAAGGCGTGGACGGAAGGGGTGGGCCATGAGCATCGAGCAGGGGGAGTGGCGGTGCGGCGGGGTGCGCTGGGGGCCCGCAGGGCCCTCGCTGGCCTGGCTGCACCCCGTGCACGGCGAGCGCAGCACCCCGCTGCCCGCAGGGCGTCCGATCGCCTTCACGACGGGCGGCGCACGGCGGTGCGTGGGGGTCCGCAGGGCCGGGCGGCGCACGCCGTGCCCGGTGGGCGCGGAGGTGGCGGCCCCGGCGGTCTCGGCGCAGTGCGCGGAGTGCGCACGGCTGGACCGCTCGCACTCGGTCGCCGCCGACACCGCCCTCGACGACCCCCGCCCGTACGACGTGTACCTGGCGTGGTCGGTGCCCGGAGCGGTCAAGGTCGGCATCACCGCGGCCGAGCGCGAAGGGGTGCGCCTGCTCGAACAGGGCGCGCTGTCCTACGCGCTGCTGGGGCGCGGGCCGCTGATGGCGGCCCGCCGTGCGGAGGCGGTGCTCGGCGCGGCGCTCTCGGTTCCCGACCGCATCCCCTACGCCGCCAAGCGGGCCGCCCGGTGCCCCGCGCCCGCCCAGGAGTCGCGGACGGCCGAACTGGCGGCCCTGCACGCCCAGGCGTGCGGGCTCGGCACGCTGCCGGAATCGCTGACCGTGCTGCCCTTCGCCCCCGTGCACCACGACGCGGTCTTCCACCTCGACCGGCTGCGGCCGGGCTGCGGGACGGTCGTGCTCGCACCCGGGTGCACGATATCGGGCAGCGTCGCCGCGGTGGCGGGGCCCGACCTGTATCTGGACGCGGCGGACGGCCGGCAACTGCTCGTCGACGCACGGCAGCTGGCCGGGTGGGCGCTCACGGCGGCGGCGCCGGGGGCGGAGACGACGGCCGAGGTGCACATACGCCCGCCCGGGGCCACCGGCCCGGAGGCCCTCTTCTGACGGCCGCCGATCCGGAGACCCCTTCCTGAAAAAGCCCGCCACGCCACGGAAGAGCGGGTGCAGGGGCGGGGTCAGCCCAGCCAGCCGGGCCGCACGAGCCCGCTCTCGTAGGCGAGGACGACGAGCTGGGCCCGGTCGCGGGCACCCAGCTTGACCATGGCGCGGCTGACGTGGGTCTTGGCGGTCAGGGGGCTGACGACGAGCCTCCGCGCGATCTCCTCGTTGGACAGGCCGATGCCGACCAGCGTCATCACCTCGCGCTCGCGGTCCGTCAGCTCCGTGAGGCCCGCCGCCCCGGCGGGCTCCTTGGACCGCGCGGCGAACTCGGCGATGAGGCGGCGCGTCACGCCCGGCGAGAGCAGGGCGTCCCCGTGCACCACGGCCCGCACCGCACGCAGCAGTTCCTCCGGCTCGGTGTCCTTGACCAGGAACCCCGAGGCGCCGGAGCGGATGGCCTCGAAGACGTACTCGTCCAGTTCGAAGGTGGTGAGCATGATGACCTTCACGTCCGCCAGGGCCGGGTCCCCGGTGATCCGCCGGGTGGCGGCGAGGCCGTCGAGGACCGGCATGCGGATGTCCATGAGGACGATGTCCGGCCGCAGTTCGCGCACGAGGGCGAGGGCCTGCTCGCCGTCGGCGGCCTCGCCGACGACGGCGATGTCGGGCTGGGCGTCCAGCAGGGCGCGGAAGCCCGCGCGGACGAGCAGCTGGTCGTCCGCGAGCACCACCCGGATCCCGGTCACGGCGTCTCCTTCGTGCATGGCGCCTCCGTGGCCCATCGGTTCCCCTTCACGACGTCTCCTTGCGCGAAGAAGTGAGCGGCAGCCGGGCCCGTACGCGGAAGCCGCCGTCCGGCCGGGGACCCGCCTCGGCGGTGCCGCCCAGGGCCGCGGCCCGCTCGCGCATGCCGACCAGGCCGTTCCCCCCGCCGGTGACCGTGCCCGCCAGGGCGGGTCCTTCGTCGTCGACGGTCACTTCGAGGGCGTCGGCCCCGTAGTGCAGCCGGACCTCGGCCGTGCGGGATCCGGAGTGCCGGACGATGTTGGTGAGGGCTTCCTGGACGATGCGGAAGGCCGCGAGGTCGGCTCCCGGCGGCAGGCCCCTCCGCGGGCCCTCGGCCGTGACCCGCACGTCCAGTCCGGCCCCGGCCGCCTGCCGGACCAGCTCCTGCAGCCGGTCGAGCCCGGGGGCCGGGGAGCGGGGCGCGTCGCCGGGGGCGCGCAGGGTGTCGAGCACCTGGCGGACCTCGCCGAGCGCCTCCTTGCTGGCGGCCTTGATGGTGGTGAGCGCGGCCCGGGCCTGCTCCGGGTGGCTGTCGATGAGGGCGAGCCCCACCCCGGCCTGGACGTTGATGACGGAGATGCTGTGCGCGAGGACGTCGTGCAGCTCGCGCGCGATGCGCAGCCGCTCCTCGTCGGCACGGCGGCGCTCCGCCGCGGCGCGCTCGGCCCGGGCGTGCGCCCACTGCTCGCGCCGTACGCGCACGAACTCGGCCCCGGCGACGACGGCGACGGCCCAGGCCGCGGGCGCCCACTCCTCGCCCCAGGGGGCCGGCCCGTCGCCGCCGGGCGGCAGCCACCGGTAGAGCCAGTGGGAGAGGAGGAGGTGCCCGGCCCACAGCAGGCCGACGGCGCACCACACGGCGCGGCGGCGCCCGGCCACGACCGCCGTGAAGCAGCTGACGGCGACGCAGGCGAACACCGGGCCGTAGGGGTAGCCGCCGCCGAGGTAGAGCGCGGTGACGAAGCAGGTGCCGAAGACGGCGAGGGAAGGGTGGCGGTGGCGCAGGAACAGGAAGGCCGGCCCGGCCGCGAGCAGCACCCGCGCGAAGGAGTCCAGCGGGGCCCGGTCGGGCTGGTTGAGCGCGGCGTAGTGGCTGCCGACCTGCTGGAGGGCGGCGACGGCGAGGGTGGAGGCCCACGGCAGGCGGCCCGCCGGGCGGGCGAGCCACCGCTCCCACGGCGGCTCGGCGCCGCGCTCCCGCGCCCACGGCGCCCGTCTCTCGCTGCCCATACGGGCAAAGCTAGTCGGCGGCGGCGCCCGCCGCGTCAGCCGTGCGCGGTGGGCGCGTCTACTCCACCGGGAGTAGGGAGCCCGGCACGCCGGGACGTCGCGGCGGGAGGGCTCGAGGGCCGGCTGACGCCCGAGGAGCGGCTGACGGCCGGAATCCGGATGACGGCCGGAATCCGGATGACGGCCGTGCAGCGGCCGGCTCTCGGAGACCGGCCAACGCCCGAGGAGCGGCTGACGCCCGAAGACGGCCAGCGCCTGAAATCCGACCTGCTCCCGAAGACCTGCCGACTCCCGGAGACCGGCCGGATCCCGGAGACCGGCAGCGGCCCGGATGCCGGCCGACGGCCGGGCGCGCCGGGCGCCTTGGGATCGATAGCCGGACCGGGACCGGTGGCCGAACCGGGAGCCGCGGCCGGACCGCGAGTCACGTCCGGCCCGGAGTCACGGACCGGCCCAGAGTCACGGCCGTGCCCGGAGCTACGGCCGTGCCCAGAGCTACGGCCGTGCCCGGAATTCCAGGCGGGCGGGTGTTACCGGCAGCCCGGAGCTACGGGCGGTCGGCCGCGGAGAGGACGCGCCGGGCCAGCGGGTGCGTCCGGACGATCTCCGCGAGGGTGGTCGTGCCCCGGGTGATCCTGGTGAAGGCGTGCCACGCCGGGCGGAAGCCGGTGAGCGCGGCGTGCATCAGACCGGGGCGGCGCTCGTAGAAGGCGAGCATGCGGCGGCCGACGCCCATCTCCACGCCCAGCCCGGCCTTGATGGCGAAGGCGTAGTTGAGGGCCTGGCGGCGGGCGTCGACCGCGTCCTGCGCCTCGCCGATGCGGACCGCCCACTCCCCCGCCAGCCGGCCCGAGCGCAGGGCGAAGGAGATGCCCTCGCGGGTCCACGGCTCCAGGAGGCCCGCGGCGTCGCCGCAGACGATGACGCGGCCGCGGGAGAGCGGGGAGTCGTCCGAGCGGCAGCGGGTGAGGTGGCCGGAGGAGATGCTCGGCTCGAAGCCCGCGAGGCCGAGGCGGGCGATGAAGTCCTCCAGGTACCGCTTGGTGGCCGAGCCCTCGCCGCGGGCCGAGATCACGCCGACGGTGAGGGTGTCGCCCTTGGGGAAGACCCAGCCGTAACTGCCGGGGATCGGGCCCCAGTCGATGAGCACGCGCCCGGCCCAGTCCTCGGCGACCGTCGGGGGAACGGGGATCTCGGCCTCCAGGCCGAGGTCGACCTGGGCGAGCTTCACCCCCACGTGTGCCCCTATGCGCCCGGCGCTGCCGTCGGCCCCGACGACCGCGCGGGCGAGGACCGTCTCGCCGCTGGAGAGGACCACGGCGACCGTGCGGCGGTCGGGCACGGCCGGGCCGTGCTGCTCGACGCGCGAGACGGTCACGCCCGTGCGCAGCTCGGCGCCGGCGTCCTTGGCGGCCTCGACCAGGGCGGCGTCGAACTCGGGCCGGTTGATGAGGCCGAACAGCATCCGCTTGGAGCGGCGCGTGCGCGTCAGCTTCCCGTTGAGGGAGAAGGTGACGGCGTGGACGCGGTCGCGCAGGGGCAGTTCGAAGCCGGGCGGCAGGGCGTCCCGCGAGGGGCCGATGATGCCGCCGCCGCACGTCTTGTAGCGCGGCAGCTCGGCCTTCTCCAGGAGCAGTACCCGGCGGCCCGTGGAGGCGGCGGCGTGGGCGGCGGAGGCCCCGCCGGGCCCTGCGCCCACCACCACGACGTCCCACACCGGCTCCGGGCCCCCGCCCGCGTCCCGCTCCGCGCCCTCGGCTGCGTTGTCGCTGCTCACCTGTGCTTCTACTCCCGCTCGATCACCGGCTACGGCTACCGCCCGCATCCTACGGCCAGCCTTCCGCGGCGCCGCCACGGGAAGCCCGTGGGCGCAGCTGGAGGCGGGCGTGGGAGGATCGACGGCACAATCGCCCATACGTACGGATACAACGCAGCGTCCACAAGGAGCGTTCCATGGAAGCGTCCTCGAACCACCACCACCGGCCGGTCCCGGCCGAACTGGCGGCGACGGTTGCCTCGCTGCAGTCCCGCGCCAGGACCGAGCTGGCCGAGCTGGTGGCCTTCCGGTCGGTGGCGGACGAGGCACAGTTCCCGAAGAGCGAGTGCGAGGCGGCGGCGGGCTGGGTGGCCGACGCCCTGCGGGCCGAGGGGTTCGAGGACGTCGCCCTGCTCGACACCCCCGACGGCACCCAGTCCGTCTACGGCTTCCTCCCCGGCCCGGCGGGTGCCCCCACCGTGCTGCTCTACGCGCACTACGACGTGCAGCCGCCGCTGGACGAGTCGGCCTGGCTCTCGCCCCCGTTCGAGCTGACCGAGCGCGACGGGCGCTGGTACGGGCGCGGCGCGGCCGACTGCAAGGGCGGGGTGGTCCTGCACCTGACCGCCCTGCGCGCGCTCAAGGAGCACGGCGGTGTGCCGGTCAGTGTGAAGATGATCGTCGAGGGCTCGGAGGAGCAGGGCACCGGCGGCCTGGAGCGCTACGCCACGGCGCACCCCGAGCTGCTGGCCGCCGACAGCATCGTCATCGGCGACGCCGGCAACTTCCGCGTGGGCCTGCCCACGGCCACCGCGACGCTGCGCGGCATGACGCTCGTCCGCGTCAAGGTGGACACCCTGGAGGGCAATCTGCACTCGGGGCAGTTCGGCGGCGCGGCGCCCGACGCCCTGGCGGCGCTGATCCGCATGCTCGACTCGCTGCGCGCCGAGGACGGTTCGACTACCGTCACCGGCCTGGAGGCCGAGGCGGCGGCGAGCTGGGAGGGCATGCAGTACCCGGAGGAGGACTTCCGCAAGGACGCAAGGGTCCTCGACGGCGTGGGGCTGATCGGCTCGGGCACCGTCGCCGACCGGCTGTGGGCGCGGCCCGCCGTCACCGTCCTCGGCATCGACTGCCCGCCCGTCATCGGCGCCACCCCCTCGGTCCACGCGGGTGCCCGGGCGCTGATCAGCCTGCGCGTGCCGCCGGGCACGGACGCGGCCGCGGCGACGAAGCTGCTGGGCGAGCACCTGAAGGCGGCGGCCCCGTGGGGCGCGCGCGTCGCGGTGGAGCAGATCGGCCAGGGCCAGGCGTTCCGCGCGGACACCGGCAGCCCGGCCTACACGGCGATGGCCGACGCCATGCGCATCGCCTACCCGGGCCAGGAGATGCAGATCTCCGGCATGGGCGGCTCGATCCCGCTGTGCAACACCCTCACCGCGCTGTACCCGGAGGCGGAGATCCTGCTGATCGGGCTGAGCGAGCCCGAGGCGCAGATCCACGCGGTCAACGAGAGCGTCTCGCCGGAGGAGCTGGAGCGGCTCTCCCTGGCGGAGGCCCTGTTCCTGGGCAACTACGCGGAGAGCAAGCGCTGACGTACCGCGGCCGGGGCCGGGCTCCGCGGCCCGGCCCCGGCGCCCGCAGGCTCACCCGACGGGGACGCCCGCCTCGAGGTTGAGCGGGCGCCCCTGCTCGCGGGCGCGCAGCGCCCAGCGCAGCCTGCTCAGCCGCACGGGCGGCAGCAGGGAGGCCGCCTCGCTCTCGGTGACGAACCGCCAGCCGCGCAGTTCGGAGCCGGGCAGCAGGAGCCGGCGGGCGTCGGCCCCGGCCAGCCGCCCGCCGTCGAAGAGGAACCGCAGGCCGCCGTAGCCGGGCGGCTTGGGCGGCTCCCAGTCGACGACCAGCAGGCGGGGCACCTCGGCGAGCCGGATGCCGAGCTCCTCGGCCACCTCGCGCATCCCGGCGCGGGCGGGCGCCTCGCCGGGCTCGACCACGCCGCCGGGGAACTCCCAGCCCGGCTTGTACGTGGGGTCGACCAGCAGGAAGCGGTCCTCCTCGTCGAAGAGGAGCACCCCGGCGGCGAGCGTCTCGGCCGTCGGCTCGGGGGTCTGCACGATGGCGCACGGCCCGGCGGCGCCGCTGCGCACGGCGTCCGCGACCCGCTCGGCCGCCTCACGCGGCGTCAGGTGGCCGGTCTCGACGGCGTAGGCGTCGGTACGGAGCCAGGAGAGCGCCTCGCGGTAGGGGGCGATGTGGTCCAGCGCCCACTGCCGGACGGACTCGCTGCGGTCGGGGTCGTCCGCGAACTCCTCGCGTCCTGCTATCCGGGCGCGCAGGATCGTTTCATCGACAGCCAGCAGCACATGTCGCACCGGGATGCGGCGTGCGGCGAGCCCTCCGAAGATCTCGTCCCGGTACTCCTGGCGCAGCAGGGTCATGGGGACGACGAGCACCCCGCCGACCTCGGCGAGCAGGGCGGCCGCCGCGTCGACGACCAGCCGCCGCCAGACCGGCAGGTCCTGGAAGTCGCCGACCTCGCCCATTCTCTTGGGCGGCAGCAGGTACTGCAGCGCCCCGCCGATCACCTCGGGGTCGTAGAGGGTGCTGTCCGGGATCAGCTCGGTCAGTTCCCTGGCCGTGCTGGTCTTCCCCGCACTGAACGCGCCGTTCAGCCAGACGATCACGGTTCCCCCTTCTCCGTAGACCCCTGTGAAGTGCCCGGAACACCTTGCCACGGAAACGCGTGTGAGAGGCACGGTGCCGAGGTCCCCGGCCCGCAGGAAGGGGCGGGCCCCGGCCGGGGCTTCCGGCTGCGTCCATCACAGCAGCGGCCCCTACCGCCACTGTCCGGCGCGTTCTACGACAGAACCGGGTCCTTCCCCCGCCGGGTGCTACGCCGGGCCGGGCTCCCGGGCGGTCCACAGCCCGAGTTGCTGCGCGGCCGCCGCGGCGGCCCCCACGAGGCCCGCGTCGGAGCCCAGTTCTGCGGGCAGCACCTCGATGCCCGCCGCGAACGACAGCGTCGCGTAGTCGCGCAGGCGCGCGCGCAGCGGGGCGAAGAGGACGTCCCCCGCACCCGCCACGCCGCCGCCTATGACGGCGACCTCGACCTCGACCAGCGTCGCTGTCGCGGCGATGCCCGCGGCCAGGGCCTGGGCGGCCCGCTCGAAGGAGGCGCGGGCCACGGCGTCGCCCGCCCGGGCGGCCGCTGCGACGGCCGCGGCGCTCCGGTCGCCGTCCGGGCCCGGAATCCAGCCGGCATCCAGCGCGCGGCGGGCGATGTTGGGCCCGCTGGCGATGCGCTCGACGCAGCCGCGGGCGCCGCAGGGGCAGGGGTCGCCGTCGAGGTCGACGCTGATGTGCCCGATGTGGCCCGCGTTGCCGGTGGGGCCGGGGTGCAGTCGGCCGCCGAGGACCAGACCGCCGCCGACGCCGGTGGACACCACCATGCAGAGGGCGTTCGCGCGCCCCCGGGCGGCGCCCTGCCAGTGCTCGGCCGCGGTCATCGCGACACCGTCGCCGACGAGCACCACCGGCAGGCCGTCCGCCCGCCGCGCCACCTCGGCGACCAGGGGGTAGTCCCGCCAGCCGGGGACGTTGACGGGGCTGACGGTCCCCCGGGACGCGTCCACCGGCCCCGCGCTGCCGATGCCCACGGCCCGTACGCGCGGCCACTGCGCCGCGCACCCGAGCTCCTCCAGCACCTCCGCCACCGCGCCCATCACCGTGGCGCCGTCCTCGCGCGCGGGGGTCGGCCGCTGCGCGCGGGCCAGCAGCCGGCCGCGGTCGTCCACCAGCGCGCCCGCGATCTTGGTGCCGCCGATGTCGAGGGCCGCGACAAGGTCGGCGAAGTCGGTGCGCATGGGGACGATCTCTCCTGGTGGGGCGGGGGTGCGGGCGCTGCGGAGGCCAGTCTGTCCGGATCTGACAACGTTGTCTAGGCTCTATGCTCGACGTCATCCCGCACCGGCCCCTGGTAAGGACGAGCACCCGTGTCGAGCAGCGCCCAGCCCGCCCGCAGCCCCTCCTCCCGATACGGCGCCCGCCCGACGATGAAGGACGTGGCGGCCCGCGCCGGCGTCGGCCTGAAGACCGTCTCCCGGGTGGTGAACGGAGAGCCGGGCGTCACCCCCGACACCGAGCGGCGCGTGCAGGACGCGATCACGGCCCTGGGCTTCCGGCGCAACGACAGCGCCCGCATCCTGCGCAAGGGCCGCACCGCCTCCATCGGGCTCGTCCTCGAAGACCTCGCCGACCCCTTCTACGCGCCCCTCAACCGGGCCGTCGAGGAGGTCGCCCGCGCCCACGGCGCCCTGCTCATCAACGGCTCCAGCGCGGAGGACCCGGAGCGCGAGCGGGAGCTCGCGCTGGCCTTCTGCGCCCGCCGGGTCGACGGTCTGATCATCATCCCGGCCGGCGACGACCACCGCTACCTCGAACCGGAGATCGCGGCGGGCATCGCCACGGTCTTCGTCGACCGCCCGGCCGGCCGGACCGACGCCGACGTCGTGCTCTCCGACAGCTTCGGCGGCGCCCGCGAGGGCGTCGCCCACCTCGTCGCGCACGGCCACCGCCGCATCGGCTTCATCGGCGACCGCCCGCGCATCCACACCGCCACGGAGCGGCTGCGCGGCTACCGCGCCGCCATGGCCGCCGCCGGCCTGCCCGTGGACGAGTCCTGGGTGTCCCTGGGACCCACGGCTCCCGAGCACGTGCGCGCCGAGGCGGAGCGGATGCTCGCCGGGCCGCAGCCGGTGACCGCGCTGTTCGCCGGCAACAACCGGGTGACGGCCACGGTCGTACGCGTCCTGGCCCGCTCGCCCCGCCCGGTCGCCCTCGTGGGCTTCGACGACCTCGAACTGGCCGACCTGCTCTCCCCCGGCGTCACCGTCGTCGCCCAGGACGCGGCCCGGCTGGGCCGCACCGCCGCCGAACGGCTGTTCCGCCGGCTGGACGGGGTGGCGGAGCCGCCGCAGCGGGTGGAGCTGCCGACCCGTCTGATCGTCCGCGGCTCGGGCGAGCTGCCCCCCACCGAGGGCTGAGGGAGGAACCTGGGGCGGGAGTTCAGCCCGTCCGCCCGGCGAGCCCCTCCAGGCCGTCGCGGCTCAGGCCCGTCAGGGCCGTCACCTCCGCCGCGTCCACGGCGCCGCAGTCCAGGCCGCGCAGCAGGTGACCGCTGAGCGCCCGCGCGGTGGCGGGCTCGTCGAGGATGTCGCCGCCGGAGCGGTTGACGTAGGCGTCCAGGCGGGCGGCCGCGCTCTCCAGGCCCTCGCGGTAGAAGGCGTACACCGCGGCGTAGCGGGTGGGCAGATGACCCGGGTGCATGTCCCAGCCCTGGTAGTAGGCGCGCGTCAACGACCGGCGCACGAGGCCGTGGTGGAGCCGCCAGGCGGCGTGCACCTGGGGTGTCGGCCCGACGGGCAGGACGTTGGTCGAGCCGTCGGAGACGCGGACGCCGGTGCCCGCAGCGGCCACCTGCATGACGGCCTTCGCGTGGTCGGCCACGGGGTGGTCGGGCGACTGGTGCGCGGCGCCCACGCCGCAGGCGGCGCTGTAGTCGAAGGTTCCGTAGTGCAGCGAGGTCGCGCGGCCGCCCGCCGCGTCGATCATCCGGGCGACGGTGGCGCGCCCGTCGGCCCCGAGGATCGCCTGCGTGGTCTCGATCTGTATCTCGAAGCGGATCCGGCCGGGCTCCAGCCCCCGCGCCTTCTCGAACTCCCCGGCGAGCTCGGCCATGGCGGCCACCTGCTCGGCGTAGGTGACCTTGGGGAGGGTGAGGAGCAGCCCTTCGGGCAGCCCTCCGGCCTCCATCAGGCCGGTGAGGAAGATGTCGAGGGTGCGGATGCCGCGGTCCCGGACGGCCGCCTCCATGCACTTCATGCGGATGCCCATGAAGGGCGCCGCGGTGCCCTCCTCGTACATCCCGGCCACCAGCCGTGCCGCACGGGCGGCCGCCGCGTCCTCCTCGTCGTCGGGGCGCGGCCCGTAGCCGTCCTCGAAGTCGATGCGGAGGTCCTCGACGGGCTCCCGCTCCAGTTTGGCGCGCACGCGGTCGTGGACGGGGCCGGCGAGGGCCTCGGGGAGGCCGAGGACGGCGGCGAGGGAGGCGGCGTCGGGCGCGTGCTCGTCGAGGGCGGCGAGCGCCCGGCCGCCCCAGAAGCGGACGGTGTCGGCGGCGAAGACGTCGGCGGGGACGTAGACGGTGTGGACGGGCTGGCGGGTGCCGGGGTCGCCGGGGTAGCGGCGCGCGAGCTCGGCGTCGACGCCCGCGAGGGAGGCGCCTATGCGCTCCCCCACCGCGCTCGCGAAGGTCGTCGCGACCGTCCCGTGCTGTCCCATGGCACACCCCTCCGCACAGCCTCCCGGCCGGTGCCGGAAGGTACCTCCACAGACGGAACCGATCGTCCGTGCGGGCGAAGCTATCGACGGCCCGGCGGCGGGTCAACAGGACGGCGGCCGCCGGCGGGCAGGGCCGTCCGTGCATGACGGGGCCCCCGCACGCCGTCGCGTACGGGGGCCTCGGCACGGTGGTGCCGCGGGGTCAGCCCTTGCGGGTCTTGACCTCGTCGGTCAGCTGCGGGACGACCTCGAAGAGGTCGCCGACCACGCCGTAGTCGACCAGGTCGAAGATCGGGGCCTCGGCGTCCTTGTTGACGGCCACGATGGTCTTCGAGGTCTGCATGCCGGCCCGGTGCTGGATGGCGCCGGAGATGCCCGCCGCGATGTACAGCTGCGGCGAGACGGACTTGCCGGTCTGGCCGACCTGGTTGGTGTGCGGGTACCAGCCGGCGTCCACGGCGGCGCGGGAGGCGCCGACGGCCGCGCCGAGCGAGTCGGCCAGGGCCTCGATGATCGAGAAGTTCTCGGCGCCGTTGACGCCGCGGCCGCCGGAGACCACGATCGCGGCCTCGGTCAGCTCGGGGCGGCCCGTCGACTCGCGCGGGGTGCGGGAGACGACCTTGGTGCCGGTGGACTTCTCGCCGAAGGCGACGGCGAGCTGCTCGACCGTGCCGGCGGCCTGGGCGGCCTCCGGAGCGGCGGAGTTGGGCTTGACGGTGATGACCGGGGTGCCCTTGGTGACGCGGGACTTGGTGGAGTACGAGGCCGCGAAGACGGACTGCGTGGCCACCGGGCCCTCGGCGCCGGCCTCCAGGTCGACGGCGTCGGTGATGATGCCGGAGCCGATGCGGACCGCGAGGCGGGCCGCGATCTCCTTGCCCTCGGCGGAGGACGGCAGCAGCACGGCGGCCGGCGAGACGGCGTTGTACGCGGCCTCCAGCGCGTCGACCTTCGGCGCGACGAGGTAGTCGGCGAACTCGGACGCGTCGGCCGCGAGGACCTTCACCGCGCCGTACTCGCCGAGCACGGCGGCCGCGGCGTCGGCACCGGCGCCCAGGTGCACGGCGACGGGCTCGCCGATGCGGCGGGCGAGGGTGAGCAGTTCGAGGGTGGGCTTGCGGACGGCGCCGTCCACGTGGTCGACGTAGACGAGGACTTCAGCCATGGCGTTGCTCCTGCGGAAAAAGTGGGGCGGGTGACGGTTCGTTCGGGATCAGAGAGCTCAGATGAACTTCTGGCCCGCGAGGAACTCGGCGAGCTGCTTGCCGCCCTCGCCCTCGTCCTTGACGACGGTGCCGGCCGTGCGGGCCGGGCGCTCCGTGGCCTCGTCGACCTTGGTCCAGGCACCCTCCAGGCCGACCTCCTCGGCCTCGAGGCCGAGGTCGGAGAGGTCCAGGGACTCCACCGGCTTCTTCTTGGCCGCCATGATGCCCTTGAAGGACGGGTAGCGGGCCTCGCCGGACTGGTCGGTCACGGAGACGACGGCCGGGAGGGAGGCCTCCAGCTGCTCGCTGGCGGCGTCGCCGTCGCGGCGGCCGGTGACCTTGCCGTCCTCGACCTTGACCTCGGAGAGCAGGGTGACCTGCGGGACGCCCAGGCGCTCGGCGAGCATCGCCGGGACGACGCCCATGCCGCCGTCGGTGGAGGCCATGCCGGAGACGACCAGGTCGTAGCCGACGTGCTCCAGGGCCTTGGCCAGCACCAGCGAGGTGCCGAGGGCGTCGGTGCCGTGGAGGTCGTCGTCCTCGACGTGGACGGCCTTGTCCGCACCCATGGAAAGCGCCTTGCGCAGCGCGTCCTTGGCGTCCTCGGGGCCGACGGTCAGGACGGTGATCTCCGCGTCGTCGTCGGCCGCCTCCTTGATCTGCAGCGCCTGCTCGACCGCGTACTCGTCGAGCTCCGAGAGCAGGCCGTCAACGTCGTCGCGGTCGACGGTCAGGTCTTCGGCGAAGTGCCGGTCGCCGGTGGCGTCGGGCACGTACTTCACAGTGACAACGATCCTCAAGCTCACGCCGGCTCTCCTACTGCATCGTCTCTTCGTAGCTGCCTTGGCAGGCAGCATAGGCGCCTTGTGGGGCGGATTCCGCCCGTGGCGGGCCGCGCCTCGAACGGAATGTTACTCGTCAGTACACCGACCCGTTCACCCGGGCGCAAGGCCGGTCGGCTGTGATCTGTCCAACGCGGGGAACGCGGGACGTCTCAGTCCCGCAGACCGTTGAAGCGCCCCTGGTGATAGACGAGCGGACGGCCCGCCCCCGCGGAGTCGCCCGCGACGACCTCGGCGAGCACGACCCGGTGGTCCCCGGCGGGCACCCGGGCCACCACGCGGCACACCAGCCACGCGAGGACGCCGTCCAGCAGCGGCACGCCCTCCGGCCCGGGACGCCAGCTCGTGGGCGCGGCGAAGCGGTCGGCACCGCTGCGCGCGAAGGTCGCGGCCAGCTCCCGCTGGTGCTCGCCGAGTATGTGCACGCCGACGTGTTCCGCCTCGGCGAGCACGGGCCAGCTGGACGAGCCGGTGCCCACCCCGAAGGAGACCAGGGGAGGCTCCGCGGCGACGGACGTCAGCGAGGTGGCCGTGAAGCCGACCGGGCGCGCACCCTGCGCGGTGATCACGGCGACGCCGGCGGCGTGCCGGCGGAAGACGGAGCGCAGCAGTTCGGGGGTGGCGAGGGAGGTGCCGAGCCCGGGCATGGCCGTCATGGAACTGTCCTTCTGCTGGAGGGTCGAGCCGATCCGAACGGTCGTCGCGTCGCTCACGCGCCCGGACAGCACGCGCTCGCCGTCCGCAGCAGGTCGACGTGCGCGCGTCCGTGGAGAAACGGTCCTGGCCACACGACGTCACACTGACGATTCGCGGTGCGGAGCGTCAAGGGCGGCCCGGGAGATGGGAGAGGGATCACGATCACCGCGGCTCACACCGCCGCGCCGAGCGCCGCGATGACGTCGGCCTTGCGCGGCTGCCCGGCCGCGCGGCGCACGATGCGGCCGGCGGCGTCGAGGACGAGGACGGTGGGCGTCGCGGTGATCTCCAGGGCCCGTACGAGGGCGAGGTGCGCCTCCGCGTCGACCTCGACGTGGGCGACCCCGCCGACCATGGCCACGACCTGCTCCAGGGTGCGCCTGGTCGCCCGGCAGGGCTGACAGAAGGCGCTGGAGAACTGCACGAGCGTGGCGCGCTCCCCCAGCTCCCCGCCGATGTCGGCGGCCTCCAGCCGCAGCCCCTCGTCGCCCTCGCGCAGCACGCTCCGCCCCGCCTTCCCGTTCCGTCCAGGCCTCGACCGGCCATGCGTCCCCAGGTGCAGCGCCATGGGCACCGGAGAAAATTCCGCCGCACCCGCCGGTGATTTCCGGCTGGTTTCCGGCCTACGTGATGAGGATCTCGCGGCCGCCGGGCCGTCCTCGCTGGCCCCGGGCCGGGCATTCAGGCACGATCTGCCAGAAGCCACACCCTACGGCCGCGTAACTTAGCCGGTACGCCGATGTACGGCGGGACAGCAGTACATCAGCAACAGAAGCAGCACTTCAGCCGGGAGTCCCCTCCCCAGGCCCGGAAGGAACCTCCCCCGATGGCAGAGCTCGTCTATCCCCCGGTGATCGGTGTCGCCCGCACCATGTTCAAGGCGCTCGACCTGCGCTTCGACATCCAGGGAACCGAGCACGTCCCGGCGCGGGGCGGGGCGGTCCTGGTGAGCAACCACATCGGCTACCTCGACTTCGTCTTCTGCGGCCTGACCGCCCGCCCCGCCAAGCGGCTGGTGCGGTTCATGGCGAAGGAGTCCGTCTTCCGGCACAAGGTGTCGGGGCCGCTGATGCGCGCGATGAAGCACATCCCCGTGGACCGCGCGGCCGGCATGGACGCCTACAAGCACGCGCTCTCGGCGCTGCGCTCGGGCGAGATCATCGGTGTCTTCCCGGAGGCGACGATCTCCCAGTCGTTCACGCTCAAGAACTTCAAGTCCGGCGCGGCGCGGCTCGCGCAGGAGGCCGGGGTGCCGCTGCTGCCGATGGCGCTGTGGGGCACCCAGCGGCTGTGGACCAAGGGTCACAAGCGCGACCTGGGCCGCAACCACGTGCCGATCACCATACGGGTCGGCGAGCCGATGACCGCCGACCCCGCCGAGCACGCGGACACCGTCACCGACCGGGTGCGCTCCCGGGTGCAGGATCTCCTGGAGGCGGCCCAGCGCGCCTATCCCGTGCGCCCCAAGGACGCGAACGACACCTGGTGGATCCCGGCCCACCTCGGCGGCACGGCGCCCGCACCGCACGCGGCGGCCGCCGCGGACCGGCGCGGCTAGGCCCCGTACAAATCCCACGGAACCGAAGGAGAAGCCCCCGGCCGCGAGCGCGGCCGGGGGCTTCTTGCTGCTCTTTTCCGCCCGTTCCCGCCGTTTCCGGACGGACGGGCGCGGGCCCCTACTGCCGGCCCATCTCCTCGGCGAGCGCCGCCGCGAAGGCGTCGACGTCGGCCTCGGTGGTGTCGAAGGAGCACATCCAGCGCACGTCGCCGGCGCCCTCGTCCCAGAAGTAGAAGCGGTAGCGCTTCTGCAGGCGCTCGCTCACGTCGTGCGGGAGCCGGGCGAAGACGGCGTTGGACTGCACCGGGTGCAGGACCTCCACGCCCTCGACGGTCCGCACGCGCTCGGCCAGGCGCGCGGCCATGGCGTTGGCGTGCGAGGCGCTGCGCAGCCACAGGTCGCCGCTGAGCAGGGCCTCGAACTGGGCCGAGACGAACCGCATCTTGGAGGCGAGCTGCATGGACATCTTGCGCAGGTGCTTCATCGCCCGCACCGCGTCCGGGTTCAGGACGACGACGCACTCGCCGAAGACCATGCCGTTCTTCGTGCCGCCGAAGGAGAGCACGTCCACGCCGGCGTCGGTGGTGAAGGCCCGCAGCGGCACGCCGAGCGTGGCCGCGGCGTTGGCGATGCGCGCGCCGTCGAGGTGGACCTTCATGCCCCGCTCGTGGGCGTGGTCGCAGATCTCCCGGATCTCCTCGGGCGTGTAGCACGTGCCCAGCTCGGTGGTCTGGGTGATCGACACGACCTGGGGCTGCGCCCGGTGCTCGTCGTCCCAGCCGAAGGCCTCGCGGTCGATCAGCTCCGGGGTGAGCTTGCCGTGCTCGGTGGGCACGGTCAGCAGCTTCAGGCCGCCGACGCGCTCGGGCGCACCGCACTCGTCGACGTGGATGTGCGCGCTGCCGGCGCAGATCACCGCGCCCCAGCGCTCGGTCAGGGCCTGGAGGGCGACGACGTTGGCGCCCGTCCCGTTGAAGACCGGGAACGCCTCGGCGGTGGGGCCGAAGTGCCCGCGCATCACGTCCTGGAGGTGGGCGGTGTAGTCGTCCTCGCCGTAGGAGACCTGGTGGCCGCCGTTGGCGAGGGCGAGCGCCGCGAGGATCTCGGGGTGCGCGCCCGCGTAGTTGTCGCTGGCGAAGCCGCGCACCTCGGGGTCGTGCCGGCGTATCGCGTCGGTCGCGGCCGACGGGGTCGTGCTCACGCTTGCGGAGTCAGCCACAGACGGGTTCCGTTCACTTCCTGGGCGGGCTTTTCCCACACGCCGACGATGGCCTCGGCGAGGTCCTTGACGTCGGTGAAGCCCGCGAACTTCGCGTTCGGGCGCTCGGCGCGCATGGCGTCGTGCACCAGTGCCTTGACGATCAGAATGGCGGCGGCGGCCGACGGCGCGTCCTCGCCCGCAGCCTTGCGGAAGGAGTCGGCGAGGGCGAGCGTCCACGCCTCGGCGGCGGCCTTGGAGGCGGCGTAGGCGGCGTTGCCCGCGGTGGGCTTGCTGGCGCCCGCCGCGCTGATGAGCAGGAACCGGCCGTTTCCGCTGCGCTGCAGGGCGGGCTCGAAGGCCAGCGAGGTGTGCTGCACGGTGCGGATGAGCAGCTTCTCGAGCAGCTCCCAGTCGGCGAGGTCGGTCTCGGCGAAGGAGGCCGAGCCGCGCCAGCCGCCCACGAGGTGGACCAGGCCGTCGATGCGGCCGAACTCCTTCTCGGTGCGGTCCACCCAGCGGCGCGTGGCCTCCAGGTCCAGCAGGTCCACGGTGTCGCCCGTGACGGTGGCACCGCCGTGGGCGTAGCGGGCGGCGTCCACGGCCTCGGCGAGGCGGGCGGCGTCCGCGTCGGAGGCGACGACCGTGGCACCGGCCTCGGCCAGTCGCAGCAGCGTGGCACGGCCCGCGGGGCCCGCGGCCCCCGCCACGGCCACGACGGCGCCGTCCAGCCGGCCGTTGCCGTTGGTGGGAGTGCTCATGGTCGTCTCCTTCGTCTGCTCGCTCACGCGGCCACCTGCTCGGCCTTCGCCGCGGTGATCCCCTTGGTCGAGGCGATCACGTGACGCAGCTTCTTGGCAAGCGCCTCGTAGAACATGCTGAGCGGGAACTCGTCCGGCAGCACGTCGTCCACGAGCTTGCGGGGCGGCTGGGTGAGGTCGAGGGCCTCGGGACCCTTGGCCCAGACGGAGCCGGGGTGCGGGGCGAGGTAGGTGGAGACCAGCTCGTAGGCGGCGAGCCAGTGGACCAGCTTGGGCCGGTCGATGCCGTCGCGGTAGAGCTTCTCGATCTCGCCGCAGAGCTGGTTGGTGACCTGCGGGGCGCGGTCCCAGTCGATGTGCAGAGTGTTGTCCGTCCAGCGTACGACGTCGTGCCGGTGGAGGTACGCGAAGAGCAGCTGACCGCCGAGCCCGTCGTAGTTGCGGACGCGGTCGCCGGTGACCGGGAAGCGGAACATCCGGTCGAAGAGGACGGCGTACTGCACGTCACGGCCGTGCGCGTTGCCCTCGGCCTCCAGCTTCACGGCCTCCTTGAAGGCCGTGAGGTCGCAGCGCAGCTCCTCCAGGCCGTACATCCAGAACGGCTGCCGCTGCTTGATCATGAAGGGGTCGAACGGCAGGTCGCCGTGGCTGTGCGTGCGGTCGTGGACCATGTCCCACAGGACGAAGGCCTGCTCGCAGCGGTGCTGGTCGCCGACCATCTCCTGGATGTCGGCGGGGAGCTCCAGGCCGAGGGCGGAGACGGCCGCCTCGGTGACCCGGCGGAAGCGGGCCGCCTCGCGGTCGCAGAAGATGCCGCCCCAGGTGAAGCGCTCGGGGGCCTCGCGGACGGCGATGGTCTCCGGGAAGAGCACGGCGGAGTTGGTGTCGTAGCCCGCGGTGAAGTCCTCGAAGGTGATGCCGAGGAAGAGCGGGTTGTCGTAGCGGGTGCGCTCCAGCTCGGAGAGCCACTCGGGCCAGACCATGCGCAGGACGACGGCCTCGAAGTTCCGGTCGGGGTTGCCGTTCTGGGTGTACATCGGGAAGACGACCAGGTGCTGGCGGCCGTCCTCGCGGTGGGCGGCCGGCTGGAAGGCCAGCAGCGAGTCGAGGAAGTCCGGCACGGCAAAGCCGGTGTCGGCCCAGCGGCGCAGGTCCGCGACCAGGGCCGTGTGGTAGGCGGAGTCGTGCGGGACGAGCGGCGAGAGCTGCTCGACGGCCTCCACGACCCGCTCCACCTGGGCCCGGACGGCCTCGCCCGGTGGGGCGCCCTCCGCGGTGAGGTCGATGGAGCCGTCCTGGGACTGCCAAGGCCGGATCGTTTCCACGGCGTCCTTGAGAACCCCCCACGCGGGGTGATCGATCACCGGGTCGGCGGCCGAATTGTCGGTCGCTATCGCCGACGACGCAAGGATTTCCGTCATGGCTGCCCCTCCTCGGGAGAACTTGGTGTTAAGACACCGTATCCGTGCGCGCTTCTCCCGCTCAAGAGGGGAGGCCATAAATTATCCTGCCGAACCCCCGGTCGGGCCGCCGTTTTTCCTGCACACCTCCGCCATATGTGTACCCATGGGGATGTTTCTGCCACAGCAGTCCCACAGGCCCCATGAGCTGTTCTAGCCGAGATCCGGCCATTCCCCGGGTCCACCCGGCCGTGCACCGCCCCCGGACGCCCCTGTCCCCGTCCCCCGGGCCTACCCCCGCGCCGCCGGTGAATTCATGAAAGTGCAACAGTCTTCCGCTATGCGGACGGTCGGCGGTCCGACCTGGACAGGGCCATGATCACGCTGCCAGTCTCCCGCCATGCCCGTCGTCACCCGGCCCACGCGCCGCACCGCCACCCCGGCCGCGCCCGCCACCCACCGCCGCACGGCCCCCCTCGCCGCCTGCCTCGCCGTCCTGCTCACGGCCGCCGCCGGCTGTGCTCCCCAGGACGACACCGATTCCGCCTCCGGCTCCGGCTCCGGCTCCGCGAAGTCCTCCTCCGCACCGTCCGCGGCGGCGTGCACGAAGGAGAAACTGGCCACGCAGACCTCCGGCAAGCTGACCTTCGGCACCGACAAGCCCGCCTACGCGCCCTGGTTCCAGGACGACGACCCCTCCAACGGCAAGGGCTTCGAATCGGCCGTCGCCTACGCGCTGGCCGAGCGGCTCGGGTACGGCCGGGCCGACGTGGCCTGGCAGACCGTTCCGTTCAACACGGCCGTCGCCCCGGGCGCCAAGAAGTTCGACCTCGACATCAACCAGATCTCCGTCAGCGACGAGCGCCGCCGGGCCGTCGACTTCTCCTCCGGCTACTACGACGTCCGCCAGGCCGTCATCGCCCTCAAGGACTCCCCCGCCGCCAAGGCCCGGAGCGCAGCCGACCTCAAGCACGTCAAGCTCGGCGCCCAGGTCGGCACCACCAGCCTCGACGTCGTGAACGACGTCATCGGGCCCGACCGGCCGCCCGCCGTCTTCCAGAAGAACGACTACGCCAAGACCGCGCTCAAGAACGGCCAGGTCGAGGCGATCGTCGTCGACCTGCCGACCGCCTTCTACATCACCTCCGCCGAGGTCCGGGACGCCCGCATCGTCGGCCAGTTCGGCAGCGCGGGAGACAAGCCCGAGCAGTTCGGCTTCGTCCTCGACAAGGGCAGCCGCCTCACCTCGTGCGTCTCCGGCGCCGTCGACTCCCTCCGCAAGGACGGCACGCTCGCCCGGCTGGAGAAGACGTGGCTCTCCGAGGCCGCCGACGCCCCGGTGCTCAAGTGAGCCCCGGGGAAGCGGCCGCCGTCCCCGAGGGCACCGCACCGTCCCTGACGAAGGAAGCCGCCGAGGACACCTACACCCCCTCGGCGCGCCGCCTGGAGCGGGAGCGCTTCAAACGCGCCCGGGCACGCCGCGCCACGGCCGTCGCCGCGTCCAGCACGCTGATCACGGGCGCCGTGCTGTTCCTCGCCGTCGTCAACTCCCCCGGCTGGCAGCGCACCCGTGAAACGTTTCTCAGCGGGCACTACGCGCGCGAGGCGCTGCCCAAGGTCCTCGACGGACTGTGGCTGAACCTGCGCCTGCTGGTCGTCTGCGGAGCGGCCGTGCTCGTCCTCGGGCTGCTGATAGCGGTCGCCCGTACGCTGCGCGGCCCCGTCTTCTTCCCCCTGCGCGCGCTCGCCACCGCCTACACCGACTTCTTCCGCGGGCTGCCGCTCGTGATCTGCCTGCTGATGGTCGTCTTCGGCGTCCCGGCCCTGCGGCTGCAGGGCGTGACGACCGACCCGGTGCTGCTGGGCGGGACCGCGCTCGTCCTGACGTACTCGGCCTACGTCGCCGAGGTCTTCCGTGCGGGCATCGAGTCCGTGCACCCCAGCCAGCGCGCCGCCGCCCGCTCGCTGGGCCTCAGCGCCCGGCAGACCCTGCGCCACGTCATCCTGCCGCAGGCCGTGCGCCGGGTCGTGCCGCCGCTCCTCAACGACCTGGTGTCCCTGCAGAAGGACACCGGCCTCGTCTCGATCGCCGGCGCGGTGGACGCCGTCTACGCGGCGCAGATCCTCTCCAGCAAGAGCTTCAACTACACGCCGTACGTCGTCGCCGGGCTCATCTTCGTCGCCCTCACCATCCCCATGACCCGGTTCACCGACTGGGTCACGGCACGGACGGACCGCCGGCGGGCACAGGGAGGGATCGTATGAGCACCGTGACGGACACCGCTCCGGAGCCCGTGCTGCGGATGGAGGCCGTGCGCAAGACCTTCGGCGGCACGGTCGTGCTGCGCGACGTGGACCTGGAGGTCGCCCCGCACACGGTGACCGCGCTCATCGGCGCCTCCGGATCGGGCAAGTCGACGCTGCTGCGCTGCGCCAACCTGCTGGAGGAGATCGACGACGGCGCGATCCTCCTCGACGGCGAGGACATCACCGACCCGCGCGTGGACCCCGACGCCGTCCGCCGCCGCATCGGCGTCGTCTTCCAGGCCTACAACCTCTTCCCGCACATGACCGTGCTCGACAACATCACGCTGGCGCCGCGGCGGGTGCACGGCGTCGCCCGCGCGGAGGCCGAGGAGCGGGCGCGGGAGCTCCTGGAGCGGCTCGGGCTGGGCGGCAAGGCCGGCGAGTACCCGGACCGGCTCAGCGGCGGCCAGCAGCAGCGGGTGGCGATCGTACGGGCGCTCGCCGGCCGGCCCCGGCTGCTGCTCCTGGACGAGATCACCGCCGCCCTCGACCCCGAGCTCGTCGGGGAGGTGCTGGGCGTCGTGCGCGACCTCAAGGAGGACGGCATGACGATGGTCCTGGCCACCCACGAGATGGGCTTCGCCCGGGACGTCGCCGACCAGGTGTGCTTCCTGGACGGCGGGGTCGTGCTGGAGCGCGGCACCCCCGCCGAGGTCTTCGGCGCACCGCGGCAGGAGCGCACCCGGAAGTTCCTGCGGCGGATCGTGGAGGCGGGCCGGCTGTGAGGTAGGCCGACCATGAGTAAGGGGCTCTGCCCATTGAGCAGAGCCCCTTACTCACCGTCCTTGACGGGGGTGGCACTCACCACCCTGGACGGGGGTGACGCCGGCCGTCAGACCAGTTCCTTGATCAGCAGTTCGAACTCGAGGTCGTCGCGCTGCGGGACGCCGAAGCGCTCGTCGCCGTACGGGAACGGGCTCATCCGCCCGGTGCGCCGGTAGCCGCGCCGCTCGTACCAGGCGATCAGCTCGTCCCGCTGCTTGATCACGGTCATGTGCATCTCGGTCGCGCCCCAGTCGGCGCGGACGAGCCGCTCGGCCTCCGCGATGACGACCTTGCCGAGCCCGCCGCCCTGCATCGCCGGGCTGACGGCGAACATCCCGAAGTACGCGTGGGTACCCCGGTGTTCGAGCTGGCAGCAGGCCACTATCCGGTCGCCCCGCTCGACCACGAGCAGGCGGCTGCCCGGGTCCGTCACCACAGCCTCGACGCCGTCGGGGTCGGTGCGCTGGCCCTCCAGCAGGTCCGCCTCGGTCGTCCAGCCGGCGCGGCTCGCGTCACCGCGGTAGGCCGACTCGACGAGGGCGACGAGAACGGGCACGTCCTCGACGGTCGCGTCCCGGAAGGTCGTCTCCGTGCTGCTGGTGGTTTCCATCGTGTTCCTGAGGTCCTCTCCGTACGGTTCCGGCTCCACGTGCACACTAACCCGGGCCCCGGGGTACGCCAGCGGGCCCTTGCGCGCCCCTGACATGCCACCGCGCGTGCGCGGGCGCATTTTCATGGACTCCAGCGCTCCTCCAATGCGCCTGTGCGCTCCCATGTGCTCGCGCCCCCGGGGGAATCAACCGGAGGTGGATCTGCACGTCCGGGGAGGTGCGCCGTGCACGGACCGCCGCTGATCGGCTGGCTGCTCGTGGCAGTGTGCGCCGCGACGGGCGCGTACTGCCTGGTGCGCCTCCGCGCGGGTGCGGGAGGAGAGCGCCGGGCCGTGGGGGGCGATGCCCTGATGGGGCTCGGCATGGCGGCCATGGCCGTGCCGCCCGCCGTTCTGGACACCCGGCCCTGGGGCGCGCTGCTGTTCGCCGTCGTCTTCGGCGCGGCCGGGGTCCACGCGCTGGTGGGCGTGGCGCGGGGCCGCGCGGACAGCCACCATCTCCACCACGCCGTGGGCGCGTTCGCCATGGTCTACATGGCGCTCGCGATGGCGGGCCCCCCGATGGGCGGCCGCGCGGAGCACACGGGAGCGGCGGCGGCCACGCACGCCGCGACCGCACATGTCCCGGCCGGCACCCCCCTGCTGACGGGCCTGCTGCTGGTGTACTTCGCCGTGTACGTGGTGCGCACGGTGGCCGTGCTCGTCCCCGTCACCGTGGCCGCCGGGCAGGTCTCCTGGCCGGGCCGGCCGGACCTCACCCACGCCTGCAGACTGTCCATGGGCATCGGCATGCTGGCGATGCTGCTGACGCTGTGAGCCCGCGCCCCGTGGCATGCATCACTTCGCGCACCGGACCGTACCCGTGGGTGCGGCCCCGCTCATAGGCTGACGGCCATGATGGTCCCGCTCGCGCTGCTGGTCCTCGGCGCACTGGTCGCGGCGATGGCTCCGCGCGTGCTGACCCGTTCCGACTGGCCCGACCGCGAGCCGGTCGTGGCCCTGTGGGTGTGGCAGTGCGCGGTGGCGGCCGTGCTGCTGTGCTGTCTGCTCGCCATGGCGCTGAGCGCCGCGGCGGCCTGGGAGGCCGTGCGCGGGCACGTCTTCGGTATCGCTCCGCACGGCGTGGTCGAGGCCTACGCCCTCACCGCCTACGGTGCGTGGGCCGCGCCGCTGGCCGTGGCGCTGGCGAGCGGCGCCGTGTGGACGGCCGCGATGCTGACCCGTGAGATCAGCTGGTCGCGCGCCCGCCGCCGGCAGCGCCGCGCGGAACTGCTCGTCCGCTCCCCCCGGCTGCCCGGCGAGGAGCCCGGAGGGGACCGGCTCGTGGTGCTGGAGGGCGACCGCGCCGACGCGTGGTGGCTGCCCGGCGGCGCCGCGCCGCAGCTGGTGATCACGACCGGCGCGCTGCGCCGCCTCAAGGGCCCCCAGCTCGACGCGGTGCTGGCCCACGAGCAGGGGCACGCCCGGGCCCGGCACCACTGGCTGCTGCACGTCTCCTCGGCCCTGGCCAACGGCTTCCCCCAGGTCCCGGTGTTCGCCGCGTTCCGCGACCAGGTGCACCATCTGGTGGAGCTGGCGGCGGACGACTCGGCGTCGCGGCGCTTCGGCCGCCTGACCACTGCGCTCGCCCTGGTGGAACTGAACGAGGACCGCGGGGTGTTCGGGCCGTGCCCGACGCAGCTCTCCCAGGTGCCGACGCGGGTGCACCGTCTGCTGGCCCCAGCCCCCAGGCTGACGGCCGCGCGGCGGCTGCGGCTGTCGGCGGTCGCGGCGCTGGTGCCCGCGGTGCCGCTGCTGGTGACGTTCGTACCGGGCCTCAGCGTCCTGACCCGGTCCGGGTCGTAACACCGGTCCGGGTCGTAACGCCCGCCTCGGACGTAGCGCCGGCCCCGGTCGTAACGCCCGACCGGGCGCAGACCGGACCGGGCCGCAGGAGCGGTGGCCAGGAGTGGTGGCCCCTCCGGCCCCCATGCGCGAGGATCTGCTGATGAACGCCCCTCCGCGCCCTTCGCCTGCACTCCCCCGCTCCCCGTCCCTCATCCGACCGGCGCCGATCCCGGCCGGGCTCGTCCTCGCGGCCGTCTTCGGCGTCCTGCTCGCCCTGGTCGCGGGCGCGTGGGAGCCGCTCGCCTCGCTGGACCGGAACGTCGCGAACGGATTGCATCCGGTGGCCGTGGAGCACCGGGGCTGGACCCGGTTCGTCCGCGTGCTCTCCGACTGGCTGTGGGACCCGTGGACGATGCGCGCCGCCCTGGCCCTGGCGGTCCTGTGGCTCCTGCGCCGACGCGACCTGCTGCTCGCCGCCTGGATCGCCGGGACGTCGGCCCTGGGCACCGCTCTGCAGCAGGGCATCAAGGCGGCGGTGGGGAAGGACCGTCCGAGCTGGCCGGACCCGGTGGCGACCGCGCACTACGCGGCGTTCCCCTCGGGTCACGCCCTGTCGGCGACGGTCGCGTGCGGGCTGCTGGTGTGGCTGCTGTGGAGGTACGGCGCACGGGCACGGGGCCTGCGCGCCGCTGCCGCGGCGGGCGCGGTGTCGGTGCTAGGAGTGGGCCTGACCCGGCTGTACCTGGGCGTCCACTGGGCGTCGGACGTCCTGGGCGGCTGGCTGCTGGGCGCGGCGCTCGTGGCCGCCTCGGTGGGGCTGTTCGGCACGGTGACGCGGCGGCGGGGCGGCAGTGGAGCGTGAGCGGGCCGCCCGTCGCCTGCCCGCACGGCGACGGGCTTGACGGCTACAGCTGCTCGGGGGCGAACCCGGGTGGCACTGCACCCGGCCCCACTGCCAGGACTGTCGCACCGGTCAGCTTGTCGATCGTCACATAGCGAGCGGAGTGATCGACCCCTTCGGGGACGTGGTACTCGAGGGCGGCGGGATCCTCGGACATGCGCCCGTAGGTGCTCACCTCGAAGCGCACCCCGTACCAGTGCGGAGCGCTCTGGCTGCTCTGCGCATGGCGGGCGCAGCTGAGCAGCATCCTCTTGACGGGCTCTTCGAAGGCTCCGTTGAACCGGCGGTTCGTCGTGTTCGTCATGGGCGTCATGTTCCGTGAGATGCCGGGCCCTCCCAGGTTGTCGTTCCACAGGTGGCCCTTCACCCAGCCCCCGCCGTCCCGCTGATTGAGCTCGTCCACGATGGTGCACTCGCCCTCCCGCGGCGGGCTCCCGAGATAGGTGTTCCCGGGAGCCATGACGCTGGGACCGATGACGACCACGACCGACGTCCCGCCCGTACGCCCGTCATCCGCGCCGTAGTGCGGGCCGTCCCACACGTGCCGTTGTCTGTCCCAGGCCGGGTACGGCAGGCTCCCGGTCCCGCCACGCGTCGCAACACGCTGGACCGGTTCCGTCCCCCGCTCCCGCATCCGGGCCACCGCAGCGTTGCCGGCCGTGCGGTGCAACCCCAGCACGGCTGCCGCCCCCGCTGCGGCGGGCCCTGCCGTCCCCACCGCCGGGCCGCGGCCCTCGGTGCTGGAACTCTCTTCCGAATGTGGACCTCTCACGTGCACCGGACGGACCCTCCTCGGAAACTGGGGACGGCTGTCTCTCCCACTAATACGCGAAAGGCTGGGCGCATGACGGGACTTCACGGGCAACACCGGCGAGAAGTCGCCACGGCACGGCAGGCGACGACGGCAGGGGCGGGATCATGACGGTCAAGGGGGTGCTCTTCGACTTCTCCGGCACGCTCTTCCGCGTCGAGCCCACCGCGTCGTGGCTGGCCGCAGCGCTGGAGCGCGCCGGTGTACGCATGAGCGAGGCCGAGGCGGCCCGGACCGCCGAGCAGCTGGAGGAGGCGGGCGCCCTTCCGGGGGGCGGGAACCCGCTCTCCGTACCCCCGCACCTGGCCGGGCTGTGGGCCGGGCGGGACCGCAGCGCGGAGCAGCACCGCGCCGCGTACACGGGGCTGGCGCGCGAGGTGCCGCTGCCCCGGCCGGAGCTCTACGACGTGCTGTACGAGCGGCACATGGAGCCGGCGGCCTGGCGCCCGTACGCCGATGCGCCCGGGGTCCTGGGGGAGCTGCGGCGGCGCGGGATACGAACGGCCGTGGTGAGCAACATCGGCTGGGACCTGCGGCCGGTGTTCCGTACGCACGGCCTGGACGCCTGCGTGGACGCCTACGCGCTGTCCTTCGAGCACGGGGTGCAGAAGCCCGATCCCCGGCTCTTCCTGGTGGCCTGTCAGGCGCTGGGGCTGGCGCCCGAAGAGGTGCTGATGGTGGGTGACGACCGCCGGGCCGACGGGGGTGCCGCGGCGCTCGGCTGTGCGGTGCACCTGGTGGACCACCTGCCGGTCGGGGAGCGGCCCGCCGCTCTGCGCCCGGTGCTCGGCCTGCTCGGCTGACAGGCCCGGTTGCCACGCTGGTCTGGGCGGTCCCCCGCGCCGCCCAGGCCAGCCGACACGCCGGTGCCGCACCACGCCGGGGGCGGGCAGGGCACCGGATACCCCCTGAGTATATTGGCCCGGAGCCAGTCAACGCAGGAGTTGTGGAATGTCCCCGCGCAGCGCGTCGGCCAACGAGGAGATGCGCCGCCGTTCCCGTGAGCGGCTGCTCCGGGCGACGGTCGAGCTCGTCGGTGAACACGGGTACGAGGCGACGACGCTCGCCGACATCGCCGACCGGGCCGGCACGGCGCGCGGCCTGGTCTCGTACTACTTCCCCGGCAAGCGGCAGTTGCTGCAGTCGGCGGTGCACCGGGTGATGCATCTGGAGCTCGAGGCGGGCCTGGAGCGCGCCCCGTGCGCCCGGGACGGCCGCGAGCGCCTCGCACGGGCGATCGACGCGATCCTGGGGCTCGCGCGGGACCGCCCCCTGCTGATGCGCACCCACATGGCCGGGATCCTCCAGGCGGAGGGCTTCATCCAGTGCCCCGAGCAGCAGCGCCTCGCGCGCCTGCTGCACGACACGGTGGCGGCCTACGGCTCCCCCGACCCCGACGCGGACTACCCGCTGCTGCGCGCCCTGCTGATGGGCGCCGTCGTGGCGGTCCTGCTGCCGGGCGCGCCCATGCCGTTCGAGAGGCTGCGGGCGGAGCTCTTCCAGCGCTACGGCCTCGACTGGGAGCTCGGCGTCCCGCCCGGTCCCGGGCCCCCGCCCGCGGGCGCCTGACCCGTCCGGCCCGACGGAACCGGCCACGCGCACGCGCCGCACTCCCGTACCGCGGCTCGCGGTGCGATCCTGGAGGGACCTGCGGGACATCTGCGGACGTCTGCGGAAAGGGGCCCACCGTGCTTCGCATCGCCGTGGTCGGGTCGGGGCCGAGCGGGGTCTACACCGCTCAGGCCCTGGTGCAGCAGCAGGACGTCCCCGGCGTGACGGTGGACGTCCTGGACCGGCTGCCCTGCCCGTACGGGCTGGTGCGCTACGGCGTCGCCCCGGACCACGAGAAGATCAAGTCCCTGCAGGGCAACCTGCGGGACGCCATGGAGCACCCGGCCATCACGTTCTTCGGCAACGTCCCGGTGGGGGACGACCCGCGCGGCCTCCCGCCGCGGCGGCTGCTGGAGCTCTACCACGCGGTCGTCTACTGCGTCGGGGCCGCGGCCGACCGGCGGCTCGGCATCCCCGGCGAGGACCTGGCCGGCAGCTTCTCGGCCACCGAGTTCGTCTCGTGGTACAGCGCCCACCCCGACACGGCGCCGGACGGGTTCGTGCTGGGCGCGCGCTCCGCGGTCGTCATCGGCGTGGGCAACGTGGCCGTCGACGTCGCCCGCGTGCTGGCGCGCGGCGCGGGCGAACTGCACGGGACCGACGTGCCCCACGCCGCGCTGTCCGCCCTCGCGGCCAGCCGGGTGACGGACATTCACATGGTCGGCCGGCGCGGCCCGTCGCAGGCGAAGTTCACCACGAAGGAGCTGCGCGAGCTGGGCGCGCTGTCCGGCGCCGAGACGCTCGTACGGGCGGAGGAGGCGGCGCTCGACCCCGCGTGGGACGATCCCGCCGGGCTGCCCGCGGTGGGGCGGCGCAACGTCGAGGTGCTGCGGGGCTGGGCCGAACGGCCGCCCGGCGGCCGCCCGCGCCGCATCCACCTGCGGTTCTTCCTCCGCCCCGCCGCGCTGCTCGCCGGTGGTGACGGCGCGGTGCGCGCCGTGCGCTTCGAGCGGACCGCGCCGGACGGGCGCGGGGGCGTCGCCGGCACGGGCGAGTTCGAGGACGTCGAGGCCCAGCTGGTGCTGCGCTCAGTGGGCTACCGCGGGGTGCCGATCGCGGGGCTGCCGTTCGACGCGGAGCTGGGGATCGTGCCCCATGCGGCGGGCCGGGTGCTGCGGGACGGCGTCCCGTCGCCGGGCGAGTACGTGGCGGGGTGGATCAAGCGCGGCCCGACGGGCGTGATCGGCACGAACCGCTCGTGCGCGAAGGAGACGGTGACGTCCCTGCTGGCCGACGCCGGGGCGCTCGCGGCACGCCGGCCCGCGCCGGTGAAGGACGCGCACGCCGTCCTGCGGGCGGCGGGGCGGGAGCCGGTGGAGTGGCCGGGCTGGCTGGCGATCGAGGCCGCGGAGGCCGCTCTCGGGGAGGGGCTGGGCCGCGGTCCGGTGAAGATCCCGGACTGGGAGGGGCTGCTGTCGGCGGCCCGCGCCCGCAGCTGATCCCCGGGCGCCCGTCCCGGCCCGGTCAGGACGGGACGCCGAGGCGGGACGCCTGGTGTCCGGCCGCCGTGAGGAGGGCGGCGAGCAGGCCCGGGAAGAGCGCTTCGAGATCGTCGCGGCGCAGGGCGTTCATCTTCGCCGTGCCCCGGTAGGTCTGCCGGACCACGCCGCTCTCGCGCAGCACCCGGAAGTGGTGCGTCGTCGTCGACTTGCTCACGGGGAGGTCGAAGACCGAACAGTTCAACTCGCCCTCGACCGCGGCGAGGGCGCACACGATCTGCAGGCGCATGGGGTCGGAGAGCGCGTGCAGCACGCCTTCCAGGCGGATCTCCGCGCGGTCGGGGTGCTCCAGGGATCGGCCGCTCGACGACGGCCGGTTCTGCTGTGCTGGCACGGCTGCTCCTCCAGGTACGTCGGGCTGCTCAGCGACACCCTCATTGTACGAGAGACATCGTAGTTTGACATCCCTCGTACTACGAGGACTATCGTATGAACCGTCGCCGCCGCGGAGTCCGCCGCGCCGGGAAGACGTGCCGTGAGTGGCCGTGAAGCGCATAGGAGCCTGCCGTGACCGCCCTGTTCACCCCGTACACCCTGCGTTCGCTCACCATCCCCAACCGGGTCTGGATGGCCCCGATGGACCAGTACAGCGCCGAGGTCTTCGGACCGGACGCGGGCGTCGCGAACGACTGGCACTTCGCGCACTACACCGCCCGCGCGACCGGCGGAGCGGGACTGATCCTCGTGGAGGCGACCGCGGTCAGCCCCGAGGGCCGGATCAGCCCGGCCGACCTGGGGCTCTGGAACGACACCCAGACCGAGGCCCTCCGCCGCATAGCCTCCTTCCTCAAGGAGCGCGGCACCGTGGCAGGCATCCAGCTCGGCCACGCCGGCCGCAAGGCCGCCACCGACCGGCCGTGGCGCGGCGGCGGACCGGTGGGCCCGGAGGAGGCCTGGCAGACGGTCGCCCCGAGCGCAGTGCCGTACAACGAGGGCCACCGCGTCCCGGCCGAGCTGACGGTGGAGCAGATCCAGGAGATCGTGGGGCAGTTCGCGGACGCCGCACGGCGCGCCCTGGCCGCCGGCTTCCAGGTCGTCGAGCTGCACGGCGCCCACGGCTACCTCATCCACCAGTTCCTCTCCCCGCTCAGCAACCGCCGCACCGACCGGTACGGCGGGTCGTTCGAGAACCGGACGCGGTTCGCGCTGGAGGTCGTGGAGGCGGTGCGCGGGGTGTGGCCGCAGGAACTGCCGCTGTTCTTCCGGGTCTCGGCCACGGACTGGGTGACGGAGAACCCCGAGGACGGGCGCGACGGCTGGACCACGGGCGACACCGTGCGTCTCGCGCACGAGCTGCGGGCGCGCGGCGTGGACCTGATGGACGTCTCCACGGGCGGCATCACCTCCGGCATCCGCATCCCCACCGGCCCGGGGTACCAGGTGCCGTTCGCCCGGCGGGTCCGCCGGGAGTCCGGCCTGCCGACCGCCGCGGTCGGCCTCATCACCGACCCCCGGCAGGCCGAGGAGATCGTCGCCGACGGCGACGCCGACGCCGTCCTGCTCGGCCGCGAGCTCCTCCGCGACCCGCACTGGCCCCACCGCGCGGCGGCCGGACTCGGCGCGGCGAAGCGCTTCCCCGACCAGTACGCCTGGGCCGTCTGACGCACGAGGCCGGACGCTCCGCCCGGGCACACGTACGGCTGAATCTGCAGGGCGCGGATACGTACGGGTACGCACGGATCCGCGCCCTGCTCCGCGCGGCCGTCCGCACGGTCCGGATCCGGGGACCGGACTGCGAATGCGGCCCCTCCTTCGCGTACGATCCCGTACTTGCGCAACTGCCAGCAGTTTGTTTACAGGGAGGGGCGGCAGCTGTGGCTGCACGACCTTTGCACGAAATCGTCGAACCGGGCTGGGCGAAGGCCCTGGAGCCGGTGGCGGACCGGATCGCCGCGATGGGCGACTTCCTGCGCTCCGAGATCGCCGCGGGCCGCACGTACCTGCCGTCGGGCGCCAACGTACTGCGCGCCTTCCAGCAGCCGTTCGACGACGTCCGGGTGCTGATCGTGGGTCAGGACCCGTACCCGACGCCGGGTCACGCCGTGGGGCTGAGCTTCTCGGTCGCACCGGAGGTACGGCCGCTGCCCGGGAGCCTGGAGAACATATACCGCGAGCTCCACACCGACCTGGGGCTTCCCCGCCCGTCCAACGGGGACCTCACGCCGTGGACCCGGCAGGGCGTGCTGCTGCTCAACAGGGCGCTGACCACCGCCCCGCGCAAGCCGGCCGCGCACCGGGGCAAGGGCTGGGAAGAGGTCACCGAGCAGGCGATCCGGGCGCTGGTCGAGCGGGGGCGCCCGATGGTGGCGATCCTGTGGGGCCGCGACGCCCGCAACCTGCGGCCGATCCTGGGACAGGTGCCGTCCGTGGAGTCGGCGCACCCCTCCCCCATGTCGGCCGACCGCGGCTTCTTCGGCTCGCGGCCGTTCAGCCGGGCCAACGACCTGCTGGCACGGCAGGGCGCCGCCCCGGTGGACTGGCAGCTGCCGTGAGGCCCGCGGCCGCCGCAGTGACACCGCACCGTGGCGGGCCCGGCCCGTCCGCGGAGCGCCTGCGGCTGCGGCCGGCCCGGTGAGCCCCGCGGGCGGCTGGGTTCTCGGCGTCGACTCCGGCGGCTCGGGGGTCCGGGTCGCCCTGCGCCGGGTCCCCGGCGACGGCCCCGCCCCGACCTGGTCCTCCGCGGTCCCGGTCACGGTGGGCGAGAAGGGCATCGACGCCCGCAGCCTGCTCGCCCAGGTGGTGCCGGCGGCCGAGGGGCTGCTGGCCGGGGCGGGGGCGCGGCGCTGCGAGGCCGCCTGCGTCGGCGCCGCCGGCATGGCCGCCCTCGGCGGCGATCTGCACGCCGTCCTCCCTTCCGCGCTCCGGGAGGCCCTGGGCGTGCGCGTACTCGCCCTGGCCTCGGACGCGGTCACCGCCTACGCCGGCGCCCTGGGCCAGCGGCCGGGGGCCGTCGTCGCCGCGGGCACCGGGCTGGTCGCGGTGGGCACGGACCTGACCGCGGAGGGCGGCTGGCGGCGCGCCGACGGCTGGGGCCACCTGCTCGGCGACTGCGGCAGCGGGGCGTGGATCGGCCGTGCCGGGCTGGAGGCGGCGATGCGCGCCCACGACGGGCGGGCCGGCGGTTCGCACGCCCTGCTGGAGCGCCTGCAGGCGGTCTTCGGCCCGGCGCCGGAGCTCCCGGCCCTCCTCTACCCCCGGGCGGACCGGCCGGCCGTCCTGGCTTCCTTCGCCCCCGAGGTGGGCCGCTGCGCACCGGCCGACCCGGTCGCGGCCGGAATTCTCCGCCGGGCGGCCCGGCACATCGCCGAGGCGGCCGCGGCGGTGTGCCCGCCTGCCCGGCCCGGCCGGGAAGGATCTCCCGCGGGACCGCCTCCGCGGACGGACGAGGCGGCCGGGGCCGGTGGGACGTACGAGGTGGCGCTGACCGGCGGCCTCCTCCGCATGGGCGCTCCCCTGCTCGCACCCCTGTTCGAGGAGTTGCAAATGCAACTTCCTCATGCGCGACGAGTCACGGCGGCGGGCGAACCGCTGGACGGTGCGTTGTGCGTGGCGGAGGCCCTACTGACGGGCGGTCTGCTGCTGCCGGCCGACCCTCCGATGCTCCGGATCGTTTGCTGAACGCTTCTGCGATGAGCGTATTTATGGGCGAATAAATCCGGACAGACGTCACGGGAGCGCCCCCACCCGAACGGCCCAGCGCCTTGAACGACTAACATGCGGCGCCATGAGCTCCCCCACAGGGCCCGCGCCTGGCCTGCCTGTACGAATGCCGCGACCCCGTCAGCCCGGACGGCACCGGCGGCCGGAGCCGGCGGCCGCCCCCGCCGGCGCGCCGCCGCTGGTTCTCGCCGTTCCGGGGCTCCCCGACACGGAGACGCGCTCCCTCGCCGAGGAGATCCTCAGCATCGCCCGCTCCGAGCTCCCGGGCCTCGACGCGCGCATCGGCTACGTGGACGCCGACGGCGCCGCCGAGGGCTACCCCTCGCTGGAGGCCGTCCTCGCCTACGCCGCCGCCCAGCGCACCGCTCGCGCGAGCGAAGCCCGCGAAGCCGGTGCCGAGGACGGCGCCGCCGACGCCTGGGACCAGTGGCCCCCGGCCATCGTGGTGCCGCTCCTGGCCGGTCCGGACAACTCTCTCCTGCGCCGGGTCCGCCAGTCCGTGATGAGCAGCGGCAGCGCCGCGGAGCTCACCGACGCGCTCGGCCCGCACCCGCTCCTCGCCGAGGCCCTGCACGTGCGCCTGTCGGAGGCCGGCCTGGCCCGCGCCGACCGCGCCCGACTGTTCACAGTTGCAACGGCTGCGGACGGGATCATCCTGGCCACGGTCGGCGGCGAGGAGGCCGTGCAGGCCGCCGGGATCAGCGGCATGCTGCTCTCCGCCCGCCTCGCCGTGCCGGTCCTCGCGGCCGCGCTGGACATCGAGGGCGACATCGCCCGGGCCGCCGACCAGCTGCGCGGCTCCGGCTCGCGGAACCTGGCGCTCGCCCCGGGCCTGATCGGCCCGGAGATCGCCGAGGGCCTCGCGGACGCCGCCGCCAAGGAGGCGGACTGCGCCGCCGCCGCGCCGCTCGGCGCCTACCCGGCGATCGGCAAGCTCGTCCTGGCCAAGTACGCGGAGGTCCTGGGCATATCCCTGCAGCCCCAGGGCGTTCCGGCGCACTGACGCGTACGACCGGCGGGGCCGGGCGATCGGACCGTGCCGTGACTGTCTGACCGTTCAGCCCGCCCGCTCCACCTTTGTTCTCTGTTTCCCGGAAGAGGGGCTCCCGCGATGCGGGGCCCCTCTTCGGCCGTTCCGGGCCCGTCCGGCCACTGCCGCCGCGCGCCCGCCGCCGTCCCGGGCGAGGCTCCCGCCGCCGCCTCAGGCGAAGATCACGCAGGACGCCGCCGGCACGGGGACCGAGCCCGCGAACCGCGGCGTCCCGGTCTCGGGGTCCACGGCGAACCAGGTGACGTCGCCGGACCGCTCGTTGGCGGCGTACAGGTGGCGGCCCGACGGGTGCAGCGTCAGGTCCCGCGGCCAGACGCCTCCGCAGCCGACGACCTCGGGGAGTCCGACGATGTCCCCGGACGCGTCGAGAGTCAGGACCGAGATGCTGTCGTGGCCGCGGTTGGCCGTCCACAGGAACCGCCCGTCGGCGGAGACCACCGGTGCGGAGGGGTACGTCCGCACGCCCTCGCCCGGAGGCAGGACCCGCGTCTCGCCGAGCGGTTCGAGCACCCCTTCCGCGCCGTTCCAGCGGCAGACCGTCACGCTCGGGGCCAGCTCGTTCAGCACGTAGACGCGGTCGGTCACCGGGGAGAAGGCGAGGTGCCGGGGCCCCGTGCCCGGCCGGAGAGGCGTCTCCCCGTGGAGCCGCGGCAGACCGGTCACCGGGTCGAGGGCGTACGTCCACACCGAGTCCGTGCCGAGGTCCACGGCCAGGAGCCTGCCGCCCGAGGGGTCGGGGACGACGGCGTGGGCGTGCGGGCTCTTCTGCCGGTCGGCGTCCGGGCCGCCGCCCCGGTGGGCCATGACCGCGGCCGGGGCGCTCGGCCCGCCGCCCGTACGGACCGGGAGGGCGCTGACACTGCCCGATCCGTAGTTGGCGGTGAACAGGTGGCTGCCGGTGACGGCCAGGTGCGTGGGGCCGTCGCCGCGTACGGGCACCGGCGGTCCGAGCAGCTCGGGCCGTACGGGATCGGCCAGGGAGAACGCCGCGGCGGCTCCCTCGTCGGTCTCGCTCACCGCGTACAGCACGTCGGCCCCCGGCGAGAGGGCGAGGAAGGAGGGGTTCGGCACGGCGTCCGTGGAGCCCAGGAGCGTCAGCGCGCCCGTGCCGGGGTCGGTCCGCGCGACCGTGATCCCCCGGCCGCCGGCCTCCGTGAACGAGCCGATGTACGCGAGGAGCCCTCGCCGGCCGAGCCGCCCGGCCTCCCCGGCGTGCCCGTGCCCTCCGGCCCGCCCGAGCCGTCCGCCGCCGTCCGCCATGCCGTCCTCCCCGCCCCGAACCCTGTGATCCCGACGCTACACGGCGGTACCGGCCCGCCCCGGGTCAGGCCTCTGCGGGACACTCCGCGGCTCCGCGGGCACCCGCGGGACCCGGCCCCGGTACGGCCGGCACGGGAGCATCGCACCGCGCCGCCGACGGGGCGGGCACGCCGGTCCGGGCGGCGTGGCAGGTGACGCACAGGATCTGCCGGGCCGGGGTGGGGCCGTGGGAGACGCCCATGCCGTTCGGGCGGTGCAGCACCGGGCGGGTCATGCGGAGGTGGTCGGGGCAGAGGCCGGAGTTGCAGCCGTGGCAGACGGCGACCGCAGGGGTGTCGGCGCCCTCGGCGGCGTGGCAGTCGTAGCAGTTCATAGGAGTTCTCCTTCAGGTTCGGACGGCTCCGCCCCGCGGAGGAAAGGCGACGGTTCCTCAGCGCACCAGGCAGCCGCGGTCCGCGCCGCTGTCGGCGTACCCGATCCGGCAGCACGCGGCGACGAACCGCGAGGCCAGCTCCTGGTCCTGGTCGTAGCGCCAGACCACGGCGATGTCCGTGCGGGGCTCGGGCAGTCCCAGCGGACGCACGCGCAGGTCGGCGCTGAGGCTCATCCATTCGGCGATGCCGCGGTCCATGTACGACACGCCGGCGCCCGAGGCCACGGCCGCGGCCACGTTGATGTAGTCGGGCTCTTCCCAGGCGACCTGCGGGGACCGCTCGTGGCTGACGAAGTCCAGGACCTTGTCGTAGAGCCCGGGGGCGAGCGACCGGGGCCACATGATCAGCGGAAGCTCCCCGGCGGCCTGCTCCTCCGCGACGCGGTCGGCGGCGGCGCCCCCCGGAAGGAGCTTGACCAGTTCCACGTCCCCCACCACCGCCATCCGCAGGTCGTCCGCCTCGACGGGCGGCCTGACGAACGCGAAGTCGGCCTGTCCGGCGCGCACCAGATTGATGTTCCGCTCCGACCAGCCGGATTCGACGGAGACCGGGACGGCGTTGCGCTCGCGGAATTCCGCGACCATCTCCCGCTGGCGCAGGGCGTGTCCCGAGCGGCTGAAAACGACCCGTATAGGGCGTCTGCTCTCCGCGGCCGCCTGCTGGATCCGCGCCTTGATCGAGTACGTGCACTGCAGGAGCCGCGGCGCCTCCTCCTGAAGTGCCTTGCCCGACGCGGTCAGTGCTATCCGGCGGCTGCCGCGGCTCAGCAGCTCGGCGCCCAGCTCCTTCTCCAGCACCTTCATCTGGTGCGAGAGGGTGGGCTGGCTCACCCCGCAGCGCCGGGCCGCCCTCCCCAGATGGAGCTCGTCGGCCACCGCGACGAAGTACTCCAGGCGGCGCAGCAGACCGGAGAGGCTCAGTAAAGGCTCCTCGTCACCCCGCACGCACACGACCTCCCGCCTGAACTGGGCATTGCCATACGAAAGTTGTTTTCCGGGTGCTTCACGAGTGTAGCAACCGTGATCCAAGCCGGGTCAACAACGCTGCAGCAGATACAGGCCGTTGACGGGCGAGGCCCGGCCGGGGCCGGCACGGCTCACCTATCGGCCCATACCGGGCACTTTCCCGCCCCCGACCCGCCCCCACCCTGTGACCCACACCACTCGAAGGGCCCCGGAAAGGCCTCCCGCCTGCCCTCTTAGCGATCATCTATTTGATCTATAGAGCGGTTTTATTGGACCGTTCACGGAACGCGTGGAACTGTCGCCCTACATTGATCAACCGCCCCCCGGACAGCAGGAGGTAGGATGATCAGCGAGCTGATCAGCAAGGACGACCGATTCCAGGAGATCCTGGAACGTCTGAACCGCAAATCGGTCGAGGACTACTACAACCCCTACCGGATGTTCGACTGGCCGGATTCCCTGCCGGAGAACCGGTGGTGGATGAGTCCCGAACTCACGACCACCTACGGCACCGACGTCGCCTCCGAACTCGACCAGGAACAGCTCCACCGCCTTTCCCGGTACGAGAGCATCAATTTCTACAGCCTCAATGTGGACGGAATCCGCGAGCTCATCGTCGAGGTGACCAGGCGCATCCACACCCGGGGCTTCGAGATTCCGTCGGAGTTCTTTCACCACTTCATAGGCGAAGAGAACGAGCACATGTGGTTCTTCGCCGAGTTCTGTCTGCGCTACGGCGAGAAGATCTACCGGCAGCTGGAACCGGCCGGTCAGGGAAACACTTGGTCCGACGAGGCCGCCAGCTTCCTGGTGTTCGTCCGCATCCTCCTCTTCGAGGAACTGGTCGACCACTTCAACAGCACGATGGCGGCCGACGAGCGACTGCACGACACCATCCGTGCGGTCAACCGCATTCACCACCAGGACGAGTCGCGGCACATCGCCTTCGGCCGCGAACTGGTCTCCCTGCTCTTCAAGGACTTGAAGGCGAAGGCCTCGGAAGAGGAACTCCGCCAGGTGCGGGAGTACCTCAAGCGCTACCTGAACTACAGCTTCGAGTCGCTGTTCAACCCGCAGGTCTACCGGGACGCCGGAATTCCCGAGCCGTTCGCCGTACGACGGCGCCTGCTGGCCTCCCCGCGCAGCGCGGAGTTCCAGCAGCAGGTGTTCCGCAAGCCCCTGAACTACCTGGTCAAGACCGGGATTCTGCAGGACCGGGACCTGAACGTCTCCCGGGCGTCAGTGGGACAGGGGGAGGCGTGACCGCGACGATCTCGACGGCCCAGGGCGGTGCCCTCACCATCCTCGGCCCCGACCAGACCGACCTGCTGCGCGATCTGGACCGCACCATCACCGGCTGGGCCGACGAGGCCGGCGCGCGGGAGATCATGCCGCCGCCCGTCTATCCGCTCAGCGACCTGGAGAAGTTCGACGTCTACGAGAACTTCCCGCACCTGCAGTTCGTCGGCGGTCCGCTGGACGTGACCGGTGCCCCGCCGGCGCCGGTGGAGGGCTCCTTCGCCAGCGGCGACGTCGGCCCGTCGTTCCTGGGCCTGCCGCACTCCAGCTGCTACGGCGCCTACCTCTACTTCGAGAACCGGTCGGTGGCCCCCGAGACCACCATCACCCTGATCAACCGGTGCTTCCGCAACGAGGAGAAGTACGAGGGACTGAGGCGGCTGCTCAGCTTCCAGATGCGGGAGATCGTGGCCATCGGCTCCTTCGAGCACACCCAGCAGGTCATCGCCCGCTTCACGGACCGGATCGAGGAGTTCGCGAAGAACCTCGGCCTGGAGCTGAACAAGGAGGCGGCCACGGACCCGTTCTTCGAGCGCGACAGCGGCCGTGCCCTCCTGCAGCGGCTCAGCCCGGTCAAGCACGAGTTCCAGGCCGACGGCCTGGCCATCGCCTCGGTCAACACCCACCGCAACTTCTTCGGCGAGCGGTGCCGCATCACGGTCGAAGGCACGGGCGAGAACGCCTTCACGGGATGCGTCGCCTTCGGCCTCGAACGGTGGCTCGCGGTGCTGAGCGACCGGTTCGACGGCGATCTGCAGCGCGCCCGCGCGGTCGTCAACGCCGCGGCCTCGTGAGCGGAACCGCGATCCGGGTCGGGGTGGACCTCGTCCCCCTGTCCCGCGTACGGACCATGGCCGATGCCGACGACGGCCGGCTGCTGCACCTGATGCTCACCCCCGCGGAAGCGGAGCTGAGCCGGTTCACCTCCGGATGGGACGTCCACGGAGTGGCCGGCCGGCTCGCGGCCAAGGAGGCGGTCTTCAAGCTCCTCCACGTCACCGGCCAGCCGCTTCCCTGGCAGTCCATCGAGGTGCTGAAGAGCCCCGGCGAATGGCCCTGCGTCCGGCTCACCGGACCGGCGAGCCGGTGGGCCGCCGAGGCCGGCATCGAGGCGATCGACATCAGCATCTCCCACGAAGAACAGTTCGCCGTCGCCGTCGCGGCCGGCGCGACGGGACACCCCCCACTAGAGGAGGAATTCCATGCCCAGCAAGACCTCGTCCAACGTTGACGCCGTGCGCAACTGGCTGCTGGCCAAGCACCCCGAGCGCACCTCCATCGCCCCGGACGAGGACCTCATCGGCTCCCGCCTCGTCGACTCCCTCTCCTTCGTCGAGTTCGTCCTGACGGTCGAGGAGGCCAGCGGGAAGGAGATCGACCACGAGGCCATCGACCTCGCCGACTTCCGCACGCTGGAGGCCATCGAGCGGAAGTACTTCTGATGGGTCGCTTCCTCCACGCCGAGGACTACGAGACCGGGACGCGCCACGACCTCGGGACGCACAAGGTGACGGCCGAGGAGATCACCGCCTTCGGCCGCACCTACGACCCGCAGCCGTACCACGTCGACGAGGAGGCGGGGCGCGCCTCCGCCTTCGGCGGCCTGATCGCCAGCGGCTGGAACACCGCGGCGATCTGGATGCGCCTGTACGTGACGACGCTGCTGCCCGACGCCGCGGCCGCGGGCACGGTCGAGGGCTCGCCCGGGGTGGACGAAGTGCGCTTCCTGCACCCGGTCCGGCCGGGTGACGTGCTGAACGGCACGTGCGAGATCCTCGGCTCCCTCCCCTCCCTCTCCGCGCCCGACTTCCGCATCGTCCGCAACCGCGGACGCCTGCTGAACGCGGACGGGACCGAAGTGCTGACCCTGATCTTGAACGCCCGGTTCCGGTGCCGGCCCAAGAACTCCTGAACCAGACCATCCCGAGAACGGAGCCTGTCATGGAGACCGTGTCCTACACGTCGCAGTGGACTGCGGCCGCCCGCGCCCTGGAGAGCGAGCGGAGCGACGCGCTGTTCAACGACCCGCTGGCCCGGGCGCTCGCCGCGCCGCGCGGATTCGAGCTGCTCGACCACTACGGCGGCGGCGGGCTCGTCGAGTTCGTGGCCGTCCGCACCCGCTACCTCGACGACGCCATCAACGATCTCGTGGGAAGCGGCATCCGGCAGGTCGTGCTGATCGCGGCCGGCATGGACACGCGCGCCTACCGGCTGAGCCTCCCGGACGACGTCACCGTGTTCGAGGTCGACCACCAGGCGCTGATCGACGAGAAGGAGAAGCGCCTCGCCCAGCTCGGCTCCCCCACGCCGACCGTCAAGCTCCAGCGCGTCGGGGCGGACCTGGCGGGCGACTGGTCCGCGTCGCTGCGCGCCGCCGGCTTCGACCCCTCCCTGCCCACGCTGTGGATCCCCGAGGCCCTGCTGTTCTTCCTGACCGAGGAGCAGTCCGCCACGCTGATGCGCACCTTCGCGGCCAACTCCGCCCCGGGCAGCTGGGTGTCGGTGGACATCCTGAGCAGGACGCTGCTGCGCAGCCCCGCCACCCAGATCTTCCTGTCCTCCCTCAACGAGGACGGCATCCCCTGGCTCTTCGGGACCGACGAGCCCGAGGAGTTCATGGCCGGCACCGGCTGGACCGTACGGGAGCTCAAGGAGCCCGGCGAGCCCGGTGCGGGCGAGGGCCGCTGGCCCTACGCCGTCCAGCCCCGCGAGGTCAAGGGAGTGCCGCGCAACTGGCTGCTCCGCGCGGAACTCGCCTAGTCACGGCCCCTGCGCCGAGCGGCACAGCCCCCACGGGCTGTGCCGCTCAGGGGCGTTGTGCCGACGTCCGCCGCACAGACCAACCGCCAACCGAAGGGAAAGTGCCATGACCGAGAGTCGTCCCGTGACGACCACGGACAGCGGTATCCCGGTACCGAGCGACGAGTTCTCCCAGTCCGTGGGGGCCGACGGCCCGCTGCTGCTGCAGGACCACTACCTGATCCAGAAACTCGCGCACTTCGACCGCGAGCGCGTGCCCGAGCGGGTCGTGCACGCCAAGGGCGGCGGCGCGTACGGAGTCCTGGAGATCACCGAGGACGTCAGCCAGTACACCAAGGCCGACGTCTTCCGCCGCGGCAAGCGCACGGACCTGTTCCTGCGCTTCTCGACGGTGGCCGGCGAGCTCGGCTTCGCGGACACGGCCCGTGACCCGCGCGGCTTCGCGGTGAAGCTGTACACCGAAGAGGGCAACTACGACATCGTCGGCAACAACACGCCGATCTTCTTCATCCGCGACCCGCAGAAGTTCCCGGACTTCATCCACTCGCAGAAGCGGCGTGCCGACAACCACCTGCACGACAACAACATGCAGTGGGACTTCTGGACGCTGTCGCCGGAGTCGGCGCACCAGGTCACGATCCTGATGTCCGACCGCGGCACCCCGTTCTCCTGGCGGCACATGAACGGCTACGGCAGCCACACGTTCCTGTGGTACAACGCCGCCCGGGAGAAGTTCTGGGTGAAGTACCACTTCAAGACGGACCAGGGCATCAGGAACTTCACCAACGACGAGGCGGCGGCCGCGGGCGCCGACGACCCGGACTTCCACATCCGGGACCTCCACCAGGCGATCAGGAAGGGCGACCACCCGACCTGGACCCTCCAGGTGCAGGTCATGCCCTTCGAGGACGCGGCGGACTACCGGTTCAACCCGTTCGACCTGACCAAGATCTGGCCGCACGAGGACTACCCGCCGATCGACATCGGCACCCTGACCCTCAACCGCAACCCGGAGAACTACTTCGCCGAGGTCGAGCAGGCAGCCTTCGAGCCGTCGAACCTGGTGCCGGGCGTGGCGCCCTCCCCGGACAAGATGCTGCAGGGGCGGCTGTTCAGCTACCCCGACACCCACCGCTACCGGATCGGCGCGAACTACCTGCAGCTGCCGGTCAACCGGCCGAAGAACGCGGTGCACTCCTACAACCGCGACGGGTCCATGCGGTACGGAAACCCGGGCGATCCGGTGTACGCGCCCAACAGCTTCGGCGGCCCGGTCGCCGACCCGATGCTGCTCGTCGGCGAGCACTACGAGGTCACCGGCGAGATCGTCCGCAGCGCCCACCGGCTCCACGCCGAGGACGACGACTTCGTCCAGGCGCGGGCCCTGTGGGAGAAGGTCATGACCGACACGGACCGCGCGCACCTGGTGACCAACATCGTCGCGCACGCCTCGGCGCCCGAGGTGACGGCGGAGACGAAGGAGCGCGTCGTCGACTACTGGCGCAGCGTCCACAAGGACCTGGGCCTGCAGGTCGCCAGGGGCCTGGGTGTCCAGGGGAAGTAACCACCAGCAGCGTCGCGAGGAGCAGACCATGAGTTCGGCCGAGAGCGTCACCCTCCGGCGTCTCGCCTGGGCCGGCGTCGAAGTGGCGGCCGGGGACGTACGGGTCGTCATCGATGCCATCCGGAACACCGAGGACCTGGCGGGGTTCCAGGGCCAGCCGCGGCGGCCCCTGCCCAGCATCGACGCCGCGCCGGGGGTACGGACCCACGCCTTCGTCACCCACCTCCACCCCGACCACTGCGACCGCAAGCTGCTCGCCGAGGTCGCCGCGAGCGACGGCGGCAGCGTGGGCTGCCACACGCCGATCGTGGACGTCCTGGGCGGGATGGGGGTGACGGCGGTGCCGCAGGAGATGGGCGAGCGGCGGAAGATCGGGCCGTTCACCACCATTCCCGTGGCGTCGCACGACTGGCGCGGCGACGACCAGGTCGCCTGGATCGTCGAGGCCCCCGGCCTGCGCGTCATCCACTTCGGCGACACCATCTGGCACGGCATGTGGTGGTCGATCGCGCGCGACTACGGCCCCTTCGACGTCGCGTTCCTTCCCATCGCCGGGGTGATGGCGCGCCGCGAGGGCCTCACGCCGACCAACCAGCCCGCCACGCTCACCCCGGAGCAGGCCGTCGAGGCGGCGGTGGTCCTCCAGGCGTCGACCGCCTGCGCGATCCACTACGACCTCTTCAACAACCCGCCGTACTACACCGAGCAGCACGACGTGCGCGGGCGCTTCCTGCGGGCGGCCCGGGCCAGGGGGATCCGCGGCATCGCCCCCGGCGACGGCAAACCCGTGCCCCTCGCCACCGCCGCCTGACCCAGCAGCCGTGCATGCCCACCGGGCCCTCGTCCCGGCGCCCTCCGCCCCTGGCGCCGGCCGGAGGCGACGGCCCGGTGCGCGTACCCCCGGAAGGATCGTTCGTGACCCCACCCCCTGAATCGGAAACCGGGGTTTCCTCGCCCCGCGGAACGGCGGGTGCGCCCGCTGCGGCCGCCGGCGCGGCGGCCGGGCCCGGTTCCGGCCCCGGTTCCGTTCCCGCCCACGGCACTCCGCGGAGCCGTCGCGTGCTCTGGTACGCGCTGGCGGTGCTGCTGGTCGGGATCAACATGCGGCCCGCCATCGTGGCGGTCTCCCCGCTGCTGGACGAGATCCGGCACGTCACCGGCCTGTCCAACGGCGGCGCCGGCGCGCTGTCGACGCTGCCGCTGATCTGCTTCGGCATCTTCGCTCCGCTCGCGCCCCGGCTGGCCCGCCGCTGGGGCATGGAACGCACCCTGGTCGCAGTGCTGGCGGTGCTGCTGTGCGGCACCGCGATACGCATCGTCCCGTCGCTGTTCCCGCTGTTCGCCGGGACGTTCCTGGTCGGCACGGCGGTGGCCGTCGCGAACGTGGTCATCACGGCGCTGATCAAGCGGGACTTCCCGCAGCAGGTCGGGCTGATGTCCGGGCTGCACACCACCATGCTGGTCGGCGGGGGCGCGGTCACGGCCGCCGCGACCGTTCCACTGCGCGACGCGCTGTCGCTGTCGTGGGCCGGCGGCCTGTCCGTCTGGGGCGTGCTGGCGCTCGCGGCGCTGGTGGTGTGGGCGCCGCGGCTGCGCCGGGGACGGGAGCAGCCGCGGGTGGCGGCGCAGGCGGGCGGCTCGATCTGGCGCAGCAGGCTGGCCTGGGCGGTCGCCCTGTTCTACGCGTTCCAGTCCTTGCTGTACTACACCGCGACCACCTGGCTGCCGTCGTTCTACATCGACCACGGCTACACCGAGGGCGGCGCCGGGGTGCTGCTGGCGGTCTGCATGGGCTCCGCCATGGTCACCTCGCTCCTGGTGCCGGTGTGGGCGCAGCGGTCCCGGCGGCAGAGCTACCTGGCGGTGGGCGGCACCGTGCTGTGCATGGCCGCCTTCGCCGGCCTGATCGCCGCGCCGGTCGGGGCGGCGGTGCTGTGGGCCGTCTTGCTGGGGCTCGGTCTGGGGGCCGTGCTCTCCCTGGGCATCGCCTACATGTCGATGTGCGTCCGCAGCACGCACGACGCGGGCCTGCTGTCGGCGATGTCGCAGTGCGTGGGCTATCTGCTGGCGGCCGTGGGCCCGACCGCCTTCGGCGCCGCCCGCGACCTGACCGGGGCGTGGACCGCCGGGCTGATCGCGCTGGTGGTCCTGGCCGTGCCGATGGGGATCACCGGTGCGCTCGCCGGCCGCGGAGGCCACGTCGAACGGTAGGAAAGGGCAGGAGGGAGGGCCGTGCGTGCCATTGGCCCTCCCCCGGAGCGGCCCGGGAGGCCGCCACTGGGCCAATGGCCCAGAGAAATCGGCCTCTGTTGAGCCAGCAGTCGATGTAATGGTCTGATGTGGGTGTCGATGGCGCTGCGGATCTCCGCGGCGCCTTTTTCATGTCGCATTCGCGCCGGCTTTCCTGCCGGCTGCTCGGCCAGGACGTCGAAGGGGCGGGAGCATTGCTGAAGAGGGCGTTCATGGCACCGGATCCGGGCCTGGGCAGGCTGCGGATCGCCGTCCGCGCCGTCCTGGGCGTGACCTTCGCGGTCACCGTGGTCCAGCTGTCCGGCCTGCCGCTGACCGCCTCCATCACCGGTGGGCTCACGGCGCTGCTCGCGCTGTTCACCGTCGCCGACCCGACCGTGCGGCGCCAGGTGAACACGACCGCGCTGCTGCCGGTCGTGGGCTTCCCCGTGCTCGCTCTGGCGGCCGGGCTGCACGGGCTGCCGCTGGTGCGCGACGCGGCCTTCCTCGCCGTCGTCTTCTGCGGGGTCTACGCCCGCCGCTGGGGCCCGCGGGGCAACGCGCTCGGGATCTTCGGCTTCATGATGTTCTTCGCGACGCAGTTCCTGCACGCCGTCCCCGCACAGCTGCCGCACCTGTACACGGCCATGATCATGTCCCTGGCGGCCGCGGGCTCCGTCCGCTTCGGGTTCTGGTGCATCGAGCGGCGCACCCCGCCGCCCGCGGGCCCGGCGCCCCTCGCCGGGCGCGGGCTGGCGCGCGTCACGACCCGGCAGGCCTTCCAGACCGCCTTCGCCTGCGGCCTGGCGCTCGCCGTGGGCCAGATGGTCTCCGACGAGCGCTGGTACTGGGCCGTCGGCACCGCCTGGTGGATCTTCGTCAACACCGCGTCGCGCGGCGAGACGCTCGTCCGGGGCTTCCGGCGGGTCCTGGGCACGGTGATGGGCATCGCCACCGGAATGGTCGTCGCCCTCCCCCTGCACGGGGCGCCCGCGGCCACAGCGGCCCTCGTCGCGGTGTGCGTCTTCGGCATCTTCTACACCGCCGCCGTCTCGTACACGTGGATGATGTTCGCCGTGACGGTGATGGCCGGGCTGCTCTACGGGCTCCTCGGGGTCCTGGACGCGGACCTGCTCACGCTGCGGCTGGCCCAGACCGGCGTGGGAGCCGCCGGTGCGGCGCTCGCCGTGCTCCTCGTGCTGCCGGTGACCACGCACGCCACCACCGACGCCTGGATCCAGCGCGCCCTGCGCTGCGTGCACGCCTGCGCCGCCGAGGCCGCCGCGCGCCTGGCCGGCTCGGAGACGGCCGACCCCGCGCCGCGGGTGACCGAGCTGGAGCTGCTGCTCGGCCGGGTCCGGCTCTCCCTCGCTCCGCTCGTCCACCCGCTGAACCCCTTCCGCGCCCGCAAGGAGAAGGCCCGCCGCGTGGTCGCGCTCCTCGACGACTGCGCCCGCGAAGTGCGGGGGCTGGCGTCCGTGGCCGCCGACCCGGAGGCCTCCCACGACGACCGGCTCGCCGCCGCCTGCTGGCGCGTGGAGACCGCGGTGGAGGCGCTCACCACACCGGGGAAGGCGCGCGACGCGGCGGCCGCCTCGGCGGCAGCGCCCGAGCACCTGCCGGCCGAGCCGGCCCTCGCCCACCTGCACGACCTGGAGAGGGCCCTGGCCGAACTGGCGGCGCCGCTGCGCAGCACCCGGCCCTCACCCCTGGTCGGCGCCTGACGGCCTCCGCAGCGGGCGCCCGGCCGGCGGCCCCGGACACGCAGTGGCAGCGGCCTCCTGCTCCCGTACGCGGGCGCGGAGGCCGCTGCCGTAGCGGCGCAGGAGGAGGACCGCGGTGGTGGCCAGACCGGCGAGGAGGCCGAGCCAGATGCCGAGGGTGTCGAGGCCGGCCGCGTAGCCGAAGAGCCAGGCGGCGGGGAGGCCGACGGCCCAGTAGCCGACGAGGGTGATCCGGAAGCCGCTCCTGGTGTCGTCGAGCCCGCGCAGGAGGCCGACGCCGATGTTCTGCGCGCAGTCGAAGAACTGGAGCACGGCGACGACGAGCAGCAGCTGCGTCGCGATCGTCACGGCCCTGTCGTCGCCCGCGGCCCCGCCGTCCAGGAACGGGCGCAGGACCAGGCCGGGCAGGGTGACGTAGACGGCGCCGACGGCTGCCATGACGGCGGCGGCACAGGCCAGCGCGGTGTTCTTGATGCGCAGTGCGGCGTGGACGCGGCCGAGGGCGAGTTCGCGGCTGACGTTGATGGAGGCCGCGTGGGAGAGCCCCACGGCGACCTGGAAGACGATGTAGACGAGCTGGTTGACGGCTGTGTGGGCGGCCAGGGCGGCGCTGCCGAAGGACCCGGCCATCAGGGCGGTGACCGAGAAGAACCCGGCCTCGGATCCGTAGGTGGCGGCGATGGGGACGCCCAGGCGCACCAGCTCGCGCACGGTGGTGCGGTCGGCCGCGAACACGTTGAGGCTGAGCAGCGGGGCGAGGGCCGGGTCCCTCCTCGCGGAGGCGTACAGGGCGAGGAAGGAGAGCAGGTAGACGGCGGAGGTGGCGACGCCGATGCCGGTCAGGCCCAGCTTCGGCAGGCCCCAGGTGCCGTGGATCAGCGCCCAGTCGAGGCCGGCGTTGACGGCGACGGAGGCGAGGGTGATCTGCAGCAGGGCCTGGGGGCGGCGCATGCCGACGGTGAACTGGCGGACCGCCTGGAACCACAGGCACGGCAGCAGGCCGGGGGCGAGGGCGGGCAGCAGCGTCCGTACGCGGTCGGCGACGGCGGCCTCCTGGCCGAGCAGGGTGAGGGCCTGCCCGACGAGGAGCATGAGGACTGCCCCGGCCAGCCCGGCGAGGGTGGCCACCGCCATGCTCGCGCGGACGATCCTGCGGACCTCCGCGTCGCTCTGCGCGGGGTCGCCGTCCGCGGTCTCGGCGCGGGCGGCGGCGGCCGCGATCCGGTTGCCCACGGAGGTGACCAGGCCGACGCCCATGGTGCGGAGCTGGTTGAAGATGACGAGGGCCAGGCCGCCGGCCGCCAGGTCGCGGGTGCTCAGCAGGCCCATCATCACCGTGTCGGTGGTGGTCAGGGCCACCTGGGCGAGCTGGGTGAGGACGAGGGGGACGGCGAGGCCGGCCAGCGCCCGGCCGTCGCGGAGGAGGATGGTCGGGTCCATGGCGGGCATCAGCCCTTGCGGAGTTTGGTGAGGGCCTCGTCGATCTCGCGCTCCAGGGCGGGATCGGTGAGGTTCCTGGCGTTCATCCACGCGTCGTCGAACACGGTGTCCATGTACTTCTCCCCGCCGTCGTTGACGAGGGCGACGATAGTGGTGCCCGGCGGCAGGGACGGCAGGCGCGACAGCGCCTCGTGGACGACGCCGCCCGCGGAGCCGCCGATGAGGAGGCCGGTGCGGGCGACGGCGCGGGCCGTCGCGAAGGCCTCGACGTCGCCGACCTTGACGCCCTCGTCGATCAGGTCGAAGTCGACCAGCGCGCCGATCTCGGCGCCTTCGGGGGTGCCGGTGCCGGACTGGTAGTAGTCGTGGGCGGGGCCGCCGAAGGCGATCGACCCCTTGGGCTCGACGCCGACGGTCCGCACGCCGGGAACGAGCCTGCGCAGCTCGCTCGCGGTGCCGCACAGGGAGCCGCCGGTGCCGACGGCGCCGATGAGGACGTCTATGCGGCCGCCGAGGGCCTGGTGGAGCTCGTGGGCGACGGGGTGGTAGCCGACGCCGTTGCTGGGGTTGTTGTGCTGTTCGGTGAAGACGGTGTTGTCCCGGCCGCGGGCCATCTCCTCGGCGAGTTCCTCGCGCGCGGCGGTGGCCAGCTCCTCGGTGCCGTCGTCGGCCACGTAGACGAGTTCGGTGCCGAGCGCCTTCATGGCGCGCAGCTTGTCGGAACAGGCGTGGTGGTCGACGACGGCGGTGAAGGCGTAGCCGCGCTCGGCGGCGACGACGGCGAGGCCGAGCCCGGTGTTGCCGGAGGTGGACTCGATGATGCGGCCGCCGGGGCGCAGCTCGCCGCGGGCCTCGGCGTCGAGGACCATCTGACGGGCCATGCGGATCTTGGCGGTGCCGGTGGGGTTGTACATCTCCAGCTTGAGGAGCAGCCGGCTGCCGTTGTCGGTGCGGCACAGCTCGAACAGCGGGGTGCGTCCGATGAGGTCGGAGATGCGGGAGACCACGGCGGGGCGCATCAGTGCCTCGTTCATGGGAGGGACTCCTGTGGCAGGTGGGGAGGGGGTCAGGAGACGGGGTGGGGTCAGGAGGCGGGAAGGGCGTCAGGACGCGGGAAGGGCGTCAGCAGGCGGGTCGGCGGTCCAGGCGCCAGCGCGGCCGGCCGCCGCCCGTGGTGCCGTCGGTGGTGCCGTCGGTGCCGTCGTCGGTGCCGTCGTCGGTGGTGTCGACCACGACTTTGGGGGGCAGCGGCAGGTCGTGGAAGGGGGACTCGTTCGAATCCATCTGGTAGCCCGCCGTGTTGGGGTAGACCAGCAGGTCGCCGACCGAGGGGCGGACGGGGAAGGGGATCTTGCGCCAGGTGAGCAGGTCCGACTCCAGGCAGGTGGCACCGCCCGCACACGCGGGGTGTACCCCGGTCCCCCCGGTCCCCCCGGTCCTCCGAGTCCTCCCGGCCCGGCCGGCCGTGGGGACCAGCACGGGGTCGGGGAGGAATTCGCTGTTGAACCACTGCTCGGACAGGCTCAGGCTCGTGCCGTCGACGGTGAGGATCGCGTAACCGTCGCGGTCCTTGACGCCCTGGATGCGGAAGACGGAGCAGCCGGCCCGGTCCAGCAGCGCGCGGCCGGGCTCCATCAGCAGGAGGGTGCCGGTCTCCCGGAGCCTGCTGCCGAGGCTGTCCCGGCCGCCCGCCGGGACGGCGGCCAGTACGGCGCGGAGGGCGTCGGCCCCGGCGACCGGCGAGTGGTACGGGTAGAAGTCGGCGGGGGTGAACCTCCTGTGCGCGTGGTAGTGCCCGGGCTGCTGCGCCGCGAGGAAGGAGTGCCAGTCGTCGGCCGCCGAGTAGTCAACGGCGAAGCCGCCGCCGATGCTGATCCGGTCGGCCCGGAGCCCCATGACCCGTGCCTTGAGGCAGAGGTCGACGAGGTGGCCGGCGAGGTCGGCGCGCGGCTGGACGGCGTAGCCGGAGAGGTGGAAGCCGAAGCCTTCCATCCGGACGGCGTCACCGGCCCGTGCGCAGTGCGTGAGGGCCTCCTCGAGCTCCGCCCCGTCCAGGCCGAAGCGGCTGCCGGGCTGTGCCGGGGGCAGGACGCGGAGCAGCAGCCGGGGCGGAGGGGCCCCGCCCGCCCGGGGCGCCGCGGTGAGGCGGTCGAGTTCATCGAGGGAGTCGACCGCGGTCAGGGCGCCCTGGAGGGCGGCCACGCGCAGCAGTTCCTCGCTCTTGGCCGGCCCGGTCACCACGATGTTCTCGCCGCGGACGCCGTGGCCCAGGGCCTCGCGGAGCTCGCCGGGGCTCGCGACGTCCACTCCGGCGCCCGCGGCGGCGCAGCGTTCGACCCATGCGGCGGCCTTGTTGGCCTTCTTCGCGTAGTACACGCGCCCGTCCACCCCGGCGTCGGCCAGCGCCGCGCGGAACGCGGCGAGGTTGGCGTCGAAGCGGTGCGGGAGCAGGAAGTGGAAGGGGCTGCCGAAGGCGTGGGCCAGCTCGTGGAGGAGGCCGCTGCCGAGGACCGCGTCCGTCGCGGGGTCGGGGTGCGCGGGCAGGCTCGGAGGGGGCGGAGGCGTGCCGTTCACCGCCACAGCGGCACCTGCGTTCCCAGGCCCTGTGCGAGGGCGAGCTGGGCGAAGCGGTGGCCGAGGGCGATGTCGGTGACGACCAGACCGCTGTTGTAGGCGAAGATCCGCTCGGTCGGTGCGGTGCGGCCCGCCGCCGCGCCCGCCAGGACCGGGGGGAACTCGGTGTCGACGGCGGGGAGTTTGCCTTCGGCGTCCGCCATGTCGGTGCCGGTGACGTTCATCTGGGCCTCGCTGGTGGCCACGATGCGGTCGGCACGGTGCAGCGTGGAGGGGTCCAGGCCGTGGCCGACCAGGATCGCCAGCGTTCCCGGCGCCAGGTCCTCGGCCTCGACGGCGGCGGGGGTGTGCGCACCGGCCGTGGCGACGACGACGTCGGCGTCGCCCGCCGCGGCCCGGACGTCGGCGACGACCTCGACGTCGCGGTCGGGGAAGTGGGCGTGCAGCTGCGCCCGTACCGCCTCGATTCCCTCGGGGTGGGTGCCGAAGAGCATCAGCCGGTCCAGGCCGGGCAGCGTCGTCAGCAGGAACGGCAGGGCCAGCCGGCCCTGGGTGCCGGTGCCGATGACCAGCGCGCTGCGCGCCCCGGGGGCGGCGCACTCGCGGGCCAGCAGGGCGGAGACGGCCGGGGTGCGCAGGGAGCCGATGCGGCTGCAGTCCATCATCGCGACGGGCAGGCCGGTGACGTCGTCGTAGAGGGTGAGGGTGGTGTAGTAGTGCTGCTCCTGGCGCCCCTTGTCCAGGCCGTGCTTGTACGAGGTCTTGACGGCGACGACGTCGCGGGAGCCGTCGCGGCCGAGCATGGCGTACGCGACCGAGTGCCCGTCGGCGGGCTTGACGGTGAGCTTGCGCGGGTTGTCCGAGAGGCCCGCGGCCAGGGTGCGGTAGGCGCCCTCGACCGTGCCGACGACGTCGGCGAGGGTGATGTCGATGCCTGCGAGGTCGCCGGTGGACAGCACGCGCAGGGTGGTGTCGTCGGCGGGTGTGCCGGATATGCAGGGGTCGGCGGCGGTACGGGTCATGTCTCGCTCCTCGTCTGCGGGGCTGGGCGTCTTCCGGTCCGGGTTTTCCACTGCTCTCTGTTGAACGGTGATCAGGCGGCGTACGCCTTGGTGACGGCCTGGCCGTAGCCGTGCTCGGCGTCCTCGGCCGGGGGCCGGGTGCCGCGCCCGGGGACGCGTACCGAGGCGCGCTTGAGCCAGCGGTCGGTGCCGTCGTAGCGGGCCTTGAAGGGGACGCGGCCGTGCACGACGAGATCGTTGTCGACGACGAGGACCTCGCCGGGGCTCAGGCTCACCGCGACCGAGACGCGGGCGAGTTCGGCCTCCAGCCGCTCGTACGCGGCGCGGTAGGCGGGGGTGGCCTTCTCCAGGGGGGTGTAGGCGGGGTCGAAGCGGAGGGTGAGGCCGTCCTCGGAGCGCCACAGGGTGGGCACGTCCGGCGGCTCCCCCGCGAAGCCCTGCGCTTCGAAGTAGGCGTCGTCGGGGAGGATGGGCAGTTCGGGGCGGGAGAGCGTGGCGATGTCGGCGTCCTCCAGCCGCACCTTGCGAATGCTCGCCGCGGTGGTGGCGATGTTGTCGTGGTTGCGCATGCAGCCGAGCATCAGCAGGTGGGCGCGGCCGGGGTGGAAGGCGTCCTCGGTGTGCGGGCTGAGGAGGATGTCGCTGCTGGCGCCGGTCTGGGCCTGCTCGTGGCCGACTGCGGGAACGATGTTGTGCACGAACCGCCCGCCCTGCTGGCCCTTCCAGGCGATGGGGTTGCCCATGGCGGCGGCGAGCAGCAGCATCACGATGTCGTGGCCGGCCGCGCTGTCCCCGGCCTCGGCCCAGCTCGCGGGCGTGGGGCCGATGCGGGTGTCGTCGACGGTCAGGCCGCGCAGCACGAACAGGCCGTCGTCGGTGTCGACGGGGCGCAGGTGCTCGCGGATCGTCCCGGCGAGGTCCGCCGCCGACACGGCGATCCTTCGCAGCAGTTCGGGGGACGTGGCGGACGTGCCGAAGGCGGCGAGGATCTCTCCGGCGGTGCGGTGGAGTTCGGCGGACGAGGCGGCGTCGAGCCGGCGTACGGGTGGGGCTCCCGTGCTCATGGCAAGGTCATCCGTTCCGTGTGCAGGGGCGGAGGAGAGGTTTCCGGGCATGCCCGGGAAGCGGCCGCAGGGCATGGCGGTGCGCGGACGGCTGCCTGTGGGGGGCGGCAACTTGTGGCGGAAATCCGGCTGTTGGCTTGACCGGACGCCGAGAAACGTACCACCGAACTTAGGTTAGGCAAACCTTACTTTAAAGTAGCCCCACTCCTCCCGATTCCACCCAACTCGCGTACTGGAAGCGGAGGTTGACATTGCTTCAGCTTTCGCTTCACCGTCCACGCAACATTGCGATCATGGCGAATATCAGGGTAGGCAAACCTAAGTACCAGTAACTGCAGCGGAACGGGGACGACGTGAACTGGACAAGGCGCCAGGCGCTGTGGGCCGGCGGGAGCATCGGCGCGGCCGCGCTGCTCACCGCCTGCGGGGGCGGCGAGAACGACGCGGCCTCCTCGCCGGCGGACTCCGCCGGCACCCCCCGGAAGGGCGGCACGCTCCGCATAGGCGCGCTCGGCCGCGCCTCCGCCACCACCCGCGACCCGCACGGAACCCAGGGCAACGAAAGCGACTACCTGATCATCGCGCTCGTCTACGACACCCTCACCGCACCGGGCCTCAAGGACAACACGGTCGGCCGCCTCGCCTCCGGCTGGACGCCTTCGGGCGACCTGAAGACCTGGCGCTTCACCATCGCCAAGGGCGCCGCCTTCCACGACGGCTCCCCCGTCACCGCCGACGACGTCGTGTGGTCGCTGCGCAGACTGCGCAACACCCCCGCCGGAGCAGCCCGGTTGCCGGGCATCAAGGCGGAGAACATCACCGCCGGCGGCAAGGACACCGTCGTCCTCGTCTCCGACCAGCCCAACGCCGAACTCCCCCTGCTCACCCGCCTGTCGACGTTCGTCCTGAAGAAGGACACCCCCGACAAGGAGATCGCCGGGGCCCCGGGCACGGGCCCGTTCAAGCTCGACTGGTTCCGCAGCGGCAACGCCCGCCTGCTGCGCAACGACAAGTGGCACGGCGGGCCGGTCCACCTCGACGCCATCGAGGTGACCATGTTCGAGAGCCCCCAGGCCATGGCCAATGCCCTGCTGGGCGGCCAGATCGACGTCGCGTCCAACGTCGGCGCGGTCGCGGCCCGCAGCGCCGCCTCGCGCAAGGACATCCAGCTCGTGCGCCGCCCCAACGACATGGCGATGCCCGTCGTCATGCGCGCCGCCGACGGCCCCTTCGCCGACGTCAGGGTCCGCGAGGCCATGAAGCTCGTCGTCGACCGCGAGGCCATGGTCAAACAGGTCCTCTCGGGCTACGGAACCGTCGCCAACGACATCCTGGGCACCGGCGACCCCGCCTACGCCAAGGACATCCCCCAGCGCAGCCGTGACCTCGCCAAGGCCAAGAAGCTGCTTGCAGAAGCGAAGTTCGACCTCTCCAAGACCTACGAGCTGGTCACCACCGAGGACGTCCCCGGGCTCGCCGAGTCCGCGACGCTGTTCGCCGACCAGGCCCGCGAGGCCGGCATCAAGATCAAGGTCGTCAAGCAGGAGTCGGGCGCCTTCTACGAGAAGACCTGGCTCAAGGGGCAGCTCTACACCAACTACTGGGGCACCAACGACTCCGTGGTGTTCTTCGCCTCCAAGACCATGGTCACCGGCGCCGGGCAGAGCGAGGCCGGCTGGTCGGACCCGCAGTTCGACGCCGTGTACCGCAAGGTCATCGGCACCGCCGACAAGAAGGCCCGCGCCACCGCCCTGCGCGAGCTCCAGCAGATCGAGCACGACAAGTCCGGCTACCTGCTCTGGGGCATGGCCGACGGCATCGACCTGGCCGGGCCCAAGGTGCGCAACCTGCCCAAGCTGCCCGGCTACGGGCGGGTGCAGCTCGAGAACGTCTGGCTGACGCGTTGAGCCAGGCAGCGTCAGAAGGGGCCGGGGCCGCCGCACCGCCGGCGGCCCCGGCCCTGCGCCGCGCCGCGACGGCGGCCGCCCGCACCGGCGTGGTGCTCGCCAAACGGGCCCTGATGCTGGGCGTGCTGCTCGCCGTCGTGTTCGCCGCGATCGAGCTGCTGCCCGGCGACGCGGCCTCGGCCACGTCCGAACGCGGCGAGAGCGCCGCCGACACCGCGGCCCGGCGGCACCTGCTGGGCCTGGACCGGCCGGTGTGGGAGCGGTTCGGGGACTGGATGACCGCGCTGCCCACCGGCGACCTGGGCACCTCCGCACGGGGCGAACGCGTCACCGGTCTGCTCGCCGCCCCCTTCCCCAACACGCTCCTGCTCGGCGCCACCGCCTTCGCCCTCACCTTCGCCGCGGCGCTCGCCCTGGGCTGCCGGGCGGCGTTGCACCCCGGCGGCACGGTCGACCGGATCATCGGCTTCACCTCGGGCATCGCCCTGGCCCTGCCCGAATTCGTCGTCTCCGTCGGCCTGTTGCTCGTCCTGTCCCTGTGGACCGGCTGGCTGCCCGCCGTCACGCTCACCGCCCCCGACGGCTCGCCCGCCTCCTGGACCATGCTCGTCATGCCGGTCCTGGCCCTCACCGTCCCGCAGGCCGGCTGGAACGCCCGGATCGTCCGCGGTGCACTGGCCGACCAGGCGGGGGCACCCCACGTGGCCGCCGCCCGGCTGGACGGCCTCTCCCCGCGCCGCGTGCTGCTCCGCCACGCGCTGCCCGGCGCCTGGCCCGCCATCGCCACCGGCGCCGCCACCTCCACCGGCATGCTGCTGGGCGGAGCGGTCGTCGTCGAGACCCTCTTCAACTACCCCGGCCTCGGCACCGTCCTGTCCGGCGCCGTCGCCGACCGCGACACCCCGGTCATCGCCGGGGTCGTGGCCTGCACCGGAGCCGTCATCAGCCTCGTCCTGCTCTGCGCCGACCTCGTCCGAGCCCGCACCCTGGGAGCCCGCCCATGAGCTCCGCCGCCCTCGCCCCGTACCGCTCCCGGCGCCCCCCGGTCCGCGTCCTGCTCGCCGTGGCACCCGGGCTCCTGCTCACGCTGCTCGCCCTGACCGGACCCCTGTACGCCCCGCGGACGGAGGCCTCCCCCGTCACCGCGCCCTACGCCCCGCCCGGCCGGGACGCGCTCCTGGGCGGCGACCAGCTCGGCCGGGACGTGCTGAGCCGCATGCTGCACGGCGGCAGCGCCCTCATCGGCAGCGCGCTCGCCGTCGCCCTGCTCGTCACCGCCCTGGCCGCCGTGCTGGGCTGCTTCGCCGTCCTCACCCCGGCGCTGGGACGGCTCGTCGAGCGCAGCGCCGACGTCGCCATCCTGCTGCCGCCCGTGCTGGGCATGATGCTGATCGCCCTGGCCTGGCCCGGCGGCGGGCGCCTCGCCGTCATGGCCGCCGCCACCGTGCTCGGCGTGCCGTACGCGGTGCGCGTGGTGGCGAGCGCGGCCGCGCCCGTCGCCGCGGCGGGCTTCGTCGAGGCGGCCACCGCGAGCGGCGAGCGGCTGTGGCACCTCGCGCTGCGCGAGATCCTGCCCAACCTGCGGTCCACCGTTCTCGCCCTGTTCGGCCTGCGCTTCGTCGCCGCCGTCTACGTCATCTCCATGGCCGGCTTCCTCCAGCTCGGGCCCCAGCCGCCGGCCGCCGACTGGGCGCTGATGATCCGTGAGAACGCCCCCGGCGCCCTCCTCAACCCCTGGGCCGTCGTCGCCCCCAGCATCGCCATCGGCCTCCTGGCCGTGAGCGTCAACCTCGCCGCCGACGCGCTCACGCCTGCGGCGCGGCGGGCGGGGGCGGGGGTGCGGTGACACGTGCAGAACGGCTCGTTCCCGTGGAGCCGCGTACTTCCGCAGGACCGCGTGCTTGTGCAGGGCCGCGTACTTGCGCAGGGCCGCTTCGGGGATCCGTGCCGCGTCCCGCGTCGGCGCCGGAGCTCCGAACCGCCGCCGGATCCGCCGCCGAATCCACCCGCCCCGAGCCCTCACTCGCCCCCTCGTCCGACCTTTCGCCGGACCCCGCGCCCGACCCTTCGCCCGACCCCGCGCCCGACCCTTCGTCCGACCCTTCGCCCGTCCCGCAGAGGAAGGCTCCCCGGCCATGACCGACGGCCCGACCGCGGTGAGCGTCACCGACCTGGAGATATGCATACCCGGCGGCCCCGCCCTGCTGGCCAAGACCAGTCTCGGCCTCCGGCGCGGCCGCATCACCGCCCTCACCGGCCCCTCCGGCTCCGGAAAGTCCACCCTGCTGCGCGCAGTCATCGGCGACCTGTCCGACGGCGCCCGCGTCTCGTCGGGAACGGTCGAGGTCCTCGGCCACGACGTCCTCGCCCTCTCCGCGGAACGGCTCAGGCACCTGCGGCGCCACCACGTCGCCTACGTCGGCCAGGACCCCGGCTCCGCCCTCGACCCCCGCATGCGGGTCCGCCGGCTCGTGGCCGAGACCGCCGCGGACCCCTCACCCCGGGCCGTACGGGACCTGCTCGCCGAGTGCCGCCTGCCGGTCGGCGACGGACTGCCCGACCGCCGCCCGGGAGCCCTCTCCGGCGGACAGCAGCGCAGGGTGGCCCTGGCCCGCGCCCTCGCCCGCCGCCCCGACGTCCTCCTGCTGGACGAGCCCACTGCAGGGCTCGACACCGCCTTGCGCGACGAGATCTCGGACCTCCTGATCCGGCTCGCCGCCACCCGGCACATCGCGGTCGTCCTCGCCTGCCACGACCCCGGACTCGTCGACCGTTGCGCCGACGACGTCGTCGACCTCGGCACGGCGGCGGCGCGCCGGGCGGCGCGACCGGGCGGGCCGGGGAAGGGTTCGGCGGCGGATGCGGCCCTCAGGACGTCGACAAGCGCATCGGGCGGCACGCCTGGGGAGGCGTTGACGGAGTCGTTGGCGGAGACGTCGGCGGAGTCGTCCGCAGGGTCGTTGCCGGGGGCTCCCGCGGAGTCGCCGGCGGCCGCTCCCGTCAGCGCGTCGCCTCCCCGGGGCGACGCGACCGGCTCCCTGCTGGCCGCCCAGGACGTCACCGTGGCGTTCACCCAGCACGGACGGACGCACCGGGCCCTGGACGGGGCCGGCTTCTCGGCGGCCCCGGGCAGCTCCACCGGCATCATCGGCCCCTCCGGTTCCGGCAAGACCACCTTGCTGCGCGTGCTCGCCGGGCTGCAGCAACCGGACGCCGGCGTCCTCTCCTTCGACGGGCGGCCCTTGCCCGCCGGGGCGCGCCGCCGCAGCCGCGCGCAGCAGCGCCGCATCCAGCTGATCCCCCAGAACCCGCTCGGGGCCCTCAACCCGGCCCGCACCGTGGGCGCCACGCTCGCCCGCCCCCTCCGCCTCCACCGGGCCGCACCGAAGCCGGAGATCGCCGGCAGGGTGGCCGAGCTCCTCCACGACGTCGGTCTGCCGGCCGACTTCGCCGGCCGCTACCCCCACGAGCTCTCCGGCGGGCAGCGCCAGCGCGTCTCCATCGCCCGCGCCCTGGCCCCCGACCCGGACGTGCTGCTGTGCGACGAGGTCACCTCCGCCCTCGACCCCCGCACCGCGGCCGCCGTCATGGACCTCCTCACCCGGCTCAGGAGCGAGCGCAGGCTGACGCTCGTCGTGGTCAGCCACGAGCTCCACCTCGTCGCAGCCTGCACCGAGACCGTCCACGTCCTCGAAGCGGGCCGGGTCACCGGGACGGGATCGAGCCGGCACCTGCTCCGGGCGGCCGGCGCTCCTCCAATGGCTCAATGACAGGTCCTGCTACAGGGCCATTGGTACAGTGACCGGCCGGAGAGGCCGACCACGAGGAGGGCGCCGGCCCATGGCCGTCGACGCACTGGACGCGAAGATCCTCCGGCTGCTCCTGGAGCAGCCCCGCACGAGCGTGCGCGAGTACGCGCGCGTGCTGGGCGTCGCCCGCGGCACGCTGCAGGCCCGGCTGGACCGGTTGGAGCGCGAGGGCGTGATCACGGGCACGGGTCCGCGCCTGTCCGCCGCGGCGCTGGGCCACCCCGTGCTGGCGTTCGTGCACATCGAGGTCACCCAGGGACACCTCGACACGGTCGCGGAGGCGCTCGCGGACGTCCCGGAGATCATCGAGGCGTTCTCGATCACCGGCGGCGGCGACCTGATGGCCCGGGTGGTCGCCCGGGACGCGGGGCACCTGGAGGACGTGATCCAGGTGCTGGTGCAGACGCCGGGGGTCGTGCGCACGCGCACGGAGATGGTGCTGCGCGAGCGGGTGCCGTACCGGGTCCTGCCTCTGGTGGACGCGGTGGGGCGCGCCGCGCAGCGGGGTGCGTGAACCGGACCGCCCGCCGCGGCAGGACAACTGACACGCCCCCAGGTTCTCCCCGTCGGGAAACCGGTGCGATTATCGGCTCGCTCAGCAGTACAAGCGAGACGACTCGCTCATCTCGACACGCGAGAAACAGAGGCATACATGGAGCGATCCGGAAGACCGGTCCGCCGCTGGGGCGCGGCCGCGGTCGCATCGGCCGCGGCGGTCGCCGTCGTCCTCCCGGCGACGGGCGCGGAGGCCGCGAGCGGCCCGTCGGTCAGCGCAAAGGGCGCGTTCCTGCTCGACGGCAACCGCAACCGCCAGCTGTGGGGGAAGGACGCCGACACCAAGCGGCAGATGGCCAGCACCACCAAGGTCATGACCGCGGTGACCGTCCTGGACACCAAGGGCGTGGACCTCGACAAGAAGGTCACCATCAAGCAGTCGTACCGCGACTACGTCGCGCGGAACGGCGCCAGCACCGCCGATCTGCGCACGGGCGACAAGATGACCGTACGTCAGCTGCTGTACGGCCTCATGCTGCCGTCGGGCTGTGACGCCGCCTACGCGCTCGCCGACACCTTCGGCAGCGGCAGTACCGAGGCCGCGCGGACGAAGTCGTTCATCTCCAAGATGAACAAGAAGGCCGCCGACCTCGGGATGAAGAACACCAAGTACGACTCGTTCGACGGCATATCGAGGGCCGGGGCCAACTACACGACCCCGCGCGACTCGGCGCAGCTGGCCCGGCACGCCCTGGGCAACAGCACGTTCAAGACGGTCGTCCGGACGACGGCGACCCGCCAGAAGGCGGCGAACGTCAACCGCACGTACTACTGGGACAACACCAACAAGCTGCTCGGCTCGTACAAGGGCGCGATCGGCATCAAGACCGGCACCGGCACGGCGGCCGGCGCCTGTCTGGTCTTCGCCGCCGAGCGCAACGGCCGCACGGTGGTGGGTGTCATCCTCAACGACGGCGCCAACCGCTACCCGGACGCCGTGAAGATGCTGGACTGGGCCTACCGGACCAAGACCAGCGTGAAGCTGCGGCAGCTGCCCGAGTCGGCACAGCAGGACTGACGGCTGCAGAACTGACGACTGCAGGACTGACGGCCCGGCGGAGCCGGTGCCCCTGTCCCGGCAGGCCTCCCGGCCGGGCGGGGCCGGATGCTCAGCCGAGGAACGTCAGCCGCACCTGGCGGTCGGGGTTGTCCCTGTTGGTGTCGACGAGGCACACCGACTGCCAGGTGCCCAGCTCCAGCCGCCCGCCGATGACCGGCAGCGTCGCGTGCGGGGGCACGAGGGCGGGCAGCACGTGGTCCCGCCCGTGGCCGCGGCTGCCGTGGCGGTGGCGCCAGCGGTCGTCCGCCGGCAGCAGGTCGTGGAGGGCGGACAGCAGGTCCTCGTCGCTGCCGGAGCCGGTCTCCAGTACGGCCACGCCGGCCGTCGCGTGCGGGACGAAGACGTTGAGCAGTCCGTCGCGGCCGGCGGCCGCCTCGCGCAGGAAGGCCTCACACTCGTGGGTGAGGTCGTACACCGTCTCCGAGGAGCCGGTGGCGATGTCGAGGACGTGCGTGCGGAAGGTGCCATGGATGTCTGCCATGGCTCCATTTTCGTACGGGCCCCGGGGAAGACCGGGAGGAGAAGGCCGGGAAGATACGACCCACCCCTCACGTTAGTAGAATCATGAACAATCTTGTGGTGCGTGAGACCGAGGTCGTGGTGGTAGGCGCCGGGCAGGCGGGCCTGGCCGCCGCCTACCACCTGCGCCGTGCGGGGTACGAGCCGGACCGGGACTTCGTCGTCCTGGACCACTCCCCGCGCCCGGGCGGCGCCTGGCAGTTCCGCTGGCCGTCGCTCACCTACGGCAAGGTGCACGGGATGCACGCCCTGCCCGGCATGGAGCTGACGGGGGCCGACGGCTCACGGCCCTCGTCCGCGGTGATCGGCGGCTATTTCGCCGACTACGAGCGCGCCTTCGACCTGCGCGTACACCGCCCGGTCGACGTCCGCGCGGTACGGGAGGGGCAGGACGGACGGCTGACGGTCGAGAGCTCCGAGGGCTTGTGGTCGGCCCGGGCCCTGATCAACGCGACCGGCACCTGGGACCGCCCCTTCTGGCCCCGCTACCCCGGCCAGGAGACCTTCCGCGGCCGCCAGCTGCACACGGCGCACTACCCCGGACCGCAGGAGTTCGCCGGGCAGCGCGTCGTCGTGGTCGGCGGCGGCACCTCCGCGGTGCAGCACCTGCTGGAGGTCTCCGAGGTGGCGGCCGGGACGACCTGGGTGACGCGCCGGCCCCCGGTCTTCCGCGAGGGCCCGTTCGACCAGGAGTGGGGGCGCGCCGCGGTGGCCCGCGTCGAGGAGCGGGTCCGGCAGGGCCTGCCCCCGCAGAGCGTCGTCTCCGTGACCGGGCTGCCCATGACGGAGGCCATGGAGCGGGCGCGCGCCGCCGGCGTCCTGGCCCCGCGGCCCATGTTCGACCGCGTCACCCCCACCGGCGTGGAGTGGGAGGACGGCAGCGCCGTCGACGCCGACGTCATCCTCTGGGCCACCGGCTTCCGGGCCGCCGTCGACCACCTCGCCCCCCTGAAGCTGCGCGAGCCCGGCGGCGGCATCCGCATGGAAGGCACACGCGCAGCGCGGGACCCCCGGGTGCACCTCGTCGGCTACGGGCCCTCCGCCAGCACCATCGGCGCGAACCGTGCGGGCCGCGCGGCCGTACGGGAGATCCGCGCCCTGCTCGGTTCTTCACAGCCGCGGGTCCCTGCGGCAGTATGAGGCTCCCCGGATGATCACGACGCGAGGAGGGACCCATGCGCGTGGGGCTGTTCGTGACGTGCGTCAACGACACGCTCTACCCGCGGACCGGCCGGGCGGTCGTCACCCTCCTCGAACGGCTCGGCGTGCAGGTCGACTTCCCCGCCGAACAGAGCTGCTGCGGCCAGCCCCTCTTCAACACCGGCTACCGGCACCGCACCGAACCGCTGCTGCGCCGCTACGCGGCCGCCTTCCGCGACCACGACTACATCGTCACCCCCTCCGGCTCCTGCGCAGCCATGGTCCGCGACAACTACCCCCGGATCGCCGCGAAGGCGACCGCCGAGGGGCGCCCCGGGGCGGTCCCGGCAGCGGTGGCGGAGGCGGCGGCCAGGACGTACGAACTGACGGAGTTCCTGGTCGATGTCCTCGGGGTGACCGACGTCGGCGCCTACTACCCGCACACCGTCACCTACCACCCCACCTGTCACGGGCTGCGGGTCCTCGGCCTCGGTGACCGGCCGCAGCGCCTCCTGGAACGCGTGGAGGGCCTGGACCTGCGCGAGCTGCCGGGAGCGGAGGAGTGCTGCGGCTTCGGCGGCACCTTCGCCGTGAAGAACCCGGCCGTCTCCGCCGCGATGGGCACCGACAAAGCGCGCGCCGTCACCTCGACCGGAGCACGCGCCCTGTGCACGGTCGACAACTCCTGCCTCATGCACATCGGCGGGATCCTCGCCCGCGAGGGTTCACCGGTCACCCCCGTGCACATCGCCGAGATCCTGGCCGGCAGCAAGGAGGACGGCGCCGACGGCACCCCTGCGGGCGACGGGGCCGGCCGGGGAGCCGCCCGGTGACCGGCACCTACCTGGGGATGCCCTCCTTCCCGCGCGCCGCCGACGCCTCGACCCGTGACCACCGCCTGCGCGCCAACCTCCGGCGCGCCACCCACACCATTCGCGCCAAACGCGACCGGGCCGTGGCGGAGCTGGACGACTGGGTGCAGCTGCGGGCCGCCGGCGCCGCGGTCAAGGACCGGACGCTGCGCCACCTCGACCACTACCTCGTCCAGCTGGAGGAGTCGGTGACCCGGGCCGGCGGCACGGTCCACTGGGCGGCCGACGCCGCCGAGGCCAATCGCATCGTCACCGGTCTGGTCCTGGCCACCGGCGAACGCGAGGTGGTCAAGGTCAAGTCGATGGCCACGCAGGAGACCGGTCTCAACGGCGCCCTCGCGGCGGCCGGTATCCGGGCGTACGAGACCGACCTCGCCGAACTGATCGTGCAGCTGGGCGACGACCTTCCCTCGCACATCCTGGTGCCCGCCATCCACCGCAACCGCGCCGAGATCCGCGACATCTTCCGCCGGCGGATGGCCGAATGGGGGCTCCCGGCTCCCGAGGGGCTGACCGACCGGCCCGCCGATCTTGCCGAGGCCGCGCGGCTGCACCTGCGGGAGAAGTTCCTGCGGGCCAAGGTGGCCGTCTCCGGGGCCAACTTCGCAGTGGCGGAGACCGGAACGCTGGTCGTGGTCGAGTCCGAGGGCAACGGCCGGATGTGCCTCACCCTCCCGGAGACCCTGATCTCGGTGGTCGGGATCGAGAAGGTCGTGCCCACCTGGCGCGACCTGGAGATCTTCCTCCAGCTGCTGCCGCGCTCGTCGACGGCGGAGCGGATGAACCCGTACACCTCGATGTGGACGGGCACCACCGACGGCGACGGCCCCCGCGCCTTCCACCTGGTGCTGCTCGACAACGGCCGCACCGACACCCTCGCGGACACGACCGGCCGCCAGGCCCTGCGCTGCATCCGCTGCTCGGCCTGCCTGAACGTCTGCCCCGTGTACGAGCGGGCCGGTGGCCATGCGTACGGATCGCCGTATCCGGGACCCATCGGTGCCGTCCTCACGCCCCAGCTCCGCGGCCTCGCCTCACCCCTGGAGGAGTCGCTCCCGTACGCATCCTCACTGTGCGGTGCCTGTTTCGAGGCGTGCCCGGTGGCCATCGACATCCCCGAAGTCCTCGTCCATCTGCGGGAGAGGGTCGTGGAAGGGGGCACCGTGACGCTCCGTGGCACGCGCACCGTCATCAAGCCCGCGAAGCGGCACGCCACCGAGCGCACCGTGATGCGTGCCGCAGGCTGGGCCTTCGACCACCCCCGTGTCCTGCGTCGGGGCCAGCGGCTGCTGGCCCGGACCCGTGGGCTGCACCCCGGGCGGCTGCCGGGGCCGGGCCGCGCCTGGTCGGACGCGCGAGACCTGCCGGAGGTGCCGCCCGAGTCCTTCCGCGACTGGTGGGCCCGCACCCGCGGCGGCTCCGGCCGGAAAGGAGAGCCGTCATGAGCAGCGGGCCGAGCAGCGGGTCGAGCAGGGAACGGATCCTCGGCCGGGTGCGGCAGGCGCTTGCCGACGTGCCCCCGTCGGAGCAGCCGGGGGAACACCCGGTCCCGCGTGACTACGCCACGCAGCACGGCGAGCACACGCATTCCGCAACCGTCGGCCTTCTGGCGGAGAATCTGGCGGACTACCGCGCACGCGTCCACCGCACGGAAGCGCCCGGCCTGCCCGCGCTCCTCGCCCGCCTGCTCGCCGAACGGGGCGCGCGCCGGGTGGTCGTACCGCCCGCCCTTCCGGACGGCTGGCTTGCCACGGCCCCGGTCGAGCTCGTCCGCGACTCCCCAGCCCTGACGGCCCGTGAACTGGATTCCATCGACAGCGTGGTGACCGGCTGTGCGCTGGCGATCGCCGAGACCGGGACCGTCGTGCTCGATGCGGGCCCGGATCAGGGGAGCCGGCGCATCACCCTCGTACCGGACCATCACCTCTGCGTGGTGCGGACCGACGACCAAGTGGTCTCCTCCGTGCCGCAGGCCCTCCGGCGGCTGGCCCCGGCACGGCCCCTGACCTGGATCTCGGGACCGTCGGCGACGAGCGACATCGAGCTGGAGCGGGTCGAGGGCGTCCACGGGCCGCGCACCCTGGAGGTGATCCTGGTGGCGGGCGATCCACGCGAGCTGTGAGCTGCTGTTCATGGCCGCGACACTATGCCGGGACCGAGGCCCGGTGCGCCGGACTGTCCACAACCCCGGTCATATGAACTGCCCGGCGGAAGGAGCCGAGTTGAAGCCGCCTCTGCACGACGTCACGGTCGTCGCCCTCGAACAGGCCGTGGCCGCGCCCTTCGCCACCCGGCAGCTCGCCGACCTCGGCGCACGCGTCATCAAGATCGAGCGGCCGGGGCGCGGGGACTTCGCCCGCGACTACGACCGCAGGACGAAAGGGCTCTCCGCCTATTTCGTGTGGGTCAACCGCGGGAAGGAGAGCGTCGTCCTCGATCTGAGGACCGAGGCCGACCGCGCACTGCTCGACCGCCTCCTCGCCCGCGCCGACGTCTTCATCCAGAACCTGGGCCCCGGCGCGGCCGGGCGGCTGGGCCTCGGCTGCGAGGTGCTGCGCGCCCGGCATCCCCGCCTGATCACCTGCGACGTCTCCGGGTACGGCACGGAGGGCCCGTACCGCGACAAGAAGGCGTACGACCTGCTCGTGCAGTGCGAGGCCGGCCTGGTCTCGCTCACCGGCGACGCCGCCGCCCCCGCCCGCCCCGGCATCTCCGTGGCCGACATAGCAGGCGGCATGTACGCCTACACGGGCATCCTCACCGCTCTCTACGAGCGCGAACGCACCGGCGAGGGCACGGCGCTTTCCGTCTCGCTCTTCGATGCGCTCGCGGAGTGGATGGGGCAGCCGTATTTCGCGGAGGCCTACGGCGGCGCACCGCTGGCCCGCAGCGGCGCACGGCACCCGTCCATCTCCCCCTACGGCCATTACCGCTGCGGCGACGGCGGGCAGGTGTTCCTGAGCGTGCAGAACGACCGGGAGTGGGTGGCCCTGTGCGAACGCGTGCTGCGGCAGCCCGCGCTGATCCGCGATCCCCGTTTCGCGGACAATCCCCTGCGCCGGGCTCACGACGAGGAGCTCACCGCCGTCATCGAGGAGCACTTCGCTTCCCACACCGCGGACGGTGTGGTGGCCCTGCTCGACGGAGCGGGCATCGCGAACGCCCGGCTGCGGACGGTCGCCGAGTTCGCGGACCATCCGCAGCTCGCGGCGCGCGACCGGTGGCGCGAGTTCGGCTCCCCAGCCGGTCCGCTCCGCGGGCTGCTCCCGCCGGTGGAGGTGAGAGGGCGGGAGGCGGCCATGCGAGCGGTACCGGCGCTGGGCGAACACACGGACGCCGTCCGTGCGGAGTTCGCCGAGCAGGCATCCTCTGCTGCGGACTCCTCCGGACCCGGGGCGGATCAGCGGCAGGCAGGCTGAACGGAGCGGTCGAGCGGGCGCTTCGCCGTCTCCGGCAGGATCACGTAGACGCACGCGGACACCAGGCAGAGCCCCGCCACGTACCAGGGGAACGCGCCCGGGTGACCCGAGTCCTTGAACCAGGTGCCGAGGTAGGGGGCCGTGCCGCCGAACAGCGCCACGGTCAGCGAGTAGGGGAAGCCGATCCCCGCAGCCCGTACGCGTGCGGGGAACACCTCGGCGTTCACGGCCGCCGCGATCGAGGTGTATCCGGTGAGCAGCACCATGCCGGCGCACTGCACGAGCAGCAGGGAGACGAAGGAGCTGCCGACCGCGTGCAGCAGGGGGACGGCCAGGACGGCGAACCCCACCGCGAAGCCGATCAGCAGCGGTTTGCGGCCGATGCGGTCGGACAGCAGCCCGCCGAGAGGCTGGAGCGCCGCGAAGAAGGCCAGCGAGATCGTGCCGACGGCCAGCGCGTCGCCCTTGTCGAATCCGGCGTTCATCTGGGCGTAGGTCGGCAGGTAGGTGGTCCAGGTGTAGTAGGCGAGGGTGCCGCCGGCGGTGATGCCGCAGATCAGCAGGGACTCGCCGGGGGTGCCGTCGCACGGCTTCGAAGAGCGCCGGGCGCGCGGCCTCCTTCCCCGGTACCTCGTGCGTCTCCTCGGCGCCCTGCCGGATCCAGAATCCGGCCAGGCTGATGACCGCGCCGATGAGGAACGGCACGCGCCAGCCCCAGTCGCCCATCTGTCCCTCGGTGAGGAGGCGGGCGAGGAGCGCCGCGATGCCCGAGGCGAGGAGCTGGCCGATGGTCGTGGACACGTACTGGAAGCTGGAGAACAATCCCCTGCGGCCCGGGCCCGCGGACTCCACGAGGAACGTCGTGGATGCCGCGAACTCCCCTCCGACCGAAAGCCCCTGGATCAGCCGGGCGACCACGAGGACCACGGGGGCGAGGACGCCGGTGGCGGCGTAGGTCGGGGTGAGCGCGAGCAGCAGGCTGCCGGCGCCCATGAGCAGGATGGTGACCGTGAGGGCGGCCCGCCGGCCGCGCCGGTCGGCGACCGCGCCCATGAGCAGGCCGCCGACCGGGCGCATGAAGAAGCCGACCGCGAAGACGGCGAAGGTCGAGAGCAGCGGCACGAGGGAGTTGCCGGAGCCCTTGGGGAAGAACTGGTCGGCGAAGTAGACCGCCAGGAACGAATAGGCGTACCAGTCGTACCACTCCGCCGCGTTGCCCACGGATGCCGCGGCGAGCTGGCGCAGCGAGGAACGGGACGGCGGCGCGGGGACGTTCGCAGCTCGGAGGTCGCCGGTGCCGGTGCCGGTATCGGTATCGGTATCGGTATCGCCGCCGGCGGACAGGGGCTCGGATCGCTTCATGATCCCTTGGATCCCCCGGGCAATACTCCCGCACACCTGTACGAGGACCCTCGGTCCGGCGCGGCCTACCCGGTCACGGCACCGGCCGTCGCACGGCCCGCGTCCCTGCTCACGAGCGCGGCGTAGTGCCCGTCCTCCGCGAGGAGTTCCTCATGGGTGCCCTGCTCGGTGACGCGCCCGCGGTCGAGGACGACGATCCGGTCGGCGTCGTGGACGGTCGAGAGGCGGTGGGCGATGGTGATGGTCGTCCGCCCGGCGGAGAGCGCGTCGATGGCCTCCTGGACGGCGTGCTCGGTGCGGGTGTCCAGGGCGCTGGTCGCCTCGTCGAGGATCAGCACCGGCGGATCGCGCAGGATCGTACGGGCGATGGCCAGGCGCTGCTTCTCACCGCCGGAGAAGCGGTAGCCCCGCTCGCCGACGAGGGTGTCGTACCCGTCGGGGAGGGCGGCGATGTGGTCGTGGATCTGTGCGGCGCGGGCCGCCGATCTGATCTCCTCGTCCGTCGCGTCGGGCTTGGCGAACCGGAGGTTGTCCGCGACGGAGGCGTGGAACAGATAGGTCTCCTGGGAGACCACGCCGACCGCCCGGGCCAGGGTGTCGAAGTCGAGGTCGCGGACGTCCACCCCGTCGAGCAGGACGCGGCCGCCGGTGACGTCGTAGAGGCGGGGCACGAGATAGCTGAGCGTGCTCTTGCCGGAGCCGGTCGGTCCGACGACGGCGAGGCTGCCGCCGGCCGGCACGGTCAGGTCGATCCCGCTGAGAGTGGGGGCCGAGGGCTCGCGCGAGCCCGGGGCGTCGTAGGAGAAGGCGACCTTTTCGAAGCGCACTTCGCCCCGCACCTTCTCCAGCCGCACCGGCTTCTTCGGCTCGGCGATGTCCACCGGGAGGTCGAGGTATTCGAAGATCCGCTGGAAGAGCGCGAGGGAGGTCTGCATCTGCACGCCCGTGGACAGCAGGCTGACGGCGGGCCGGAACATGCCCTGCTGGAGGGAGACGAAGGCCACCAGGGTGCCGATGGAGATGCCCGGACCGCCCGTCTGCAGGGCGATGCCCGCGGCCCAGTAGATGACGGCGGGCATCGCCGCCATGACGATGCCGATGGTGGACATCCGCCAGCGCCCGGCCATGCTCGCCCGTACTTCGAGGCCGACGAGCCGCTCGGACTCCTTGGCGAAGGACCGGGTCAGGGAGTCGGCCCGGCCCATCGTGCGGCCGAGGAGGATGCCGCTGACGGAGAGCGACTCGGTGACCATGGCGGCCATGACCGCCATCTGCTTCTGCCGCTGCGAGGTGATCTTCTTGCGCTCGCGGCCGACCCGGCGGCTGATCATCACGAACACCGGCAGCAGGAGCAGCGAGACGACGGTCAGCCGCCAGTCGAGGGCGAGCATCGCGACCACGGTGGCGACGACGCTGGTGAGGTTGGAGACGAGCGACGTGGCCGTGGAGGTGACGGTGGCCTGCATGCCGCCGATGTCGTTGGCGATGCGGGACTGCACCTCGCCGGTGCGGGTGCGGGTGAAGAAGGCGAGCGGCATCCGCTGGAGCCGGTCGTAGACGGCGGCGCGCAGGTCGTGCATGACGCGCTGGCCGACCGTCGTGGAGAGCAGGGTCTGCACGACGCCGAAGACGCTGTTCACGACGGCGGCGGCGATCATCCCGAGCGCGAGGAGGCTCAGCAGCCCCGTGCGCCCTTGGGGGATCGCGGTGTCGAGGATCTCGCGCAGCAGGAAGGGCGAGGCGACGGAGACGAGCGAGGAGGCGGCGACGAGCAGGCCGACGAGGGCGAGCCTGCCTCGGTAGGGGCGGAACAGCCGGAGGATGCGCCGCACCTGGGCGGGCTGCTCCGGATCGGCGGGCGGTGGGGTCCAGTTCTCTTCGTCGTGACGCATGGGCTCCTGGTTTTCAGAGGTGGCTGTTTTCAGAGGCGCATTGGCCGATCACCGAGCCTAGCTCACTGTTACCTAAGCTCACAATGAATTTGGTCCTGGTAACCTCTGATCATGACCGCCCCCGACACGTCCGGACAGCTCGCCGAGCAGTTGCTGCGCCTCACCCGCAGGCTCCACCGGGCCCAGAAGCGCTATCTGGACCCGGTCGGGATCACCCCTGCCCAGTCACGGCTGCTGCGTACCGTCGCGCACTACGACCACCCGCCGCGGATGGCGGATCTCGCGCAGCGCCTGGAGGTCGTGCCGCGGGCAGTGACCACCCTCGTCGACGCCCTGGAGGCCGGCGGCTCGGTGCGCCGGGTGCCGGATCCGTCCAACCGGCGGGTCATCCGCATCGAGCTGACCGACGAGGGCCGCAGGATCCTGAGGAAGCTCAGGGAGGCCCGGCGGGCGGCCGTGGAGGACGTCCTCGCGCCCCTCTCGGCGGAGCAGCGCAGCCGGCTCGGCAGCCTGCTGGACGAACTGATGGCGGGCCCGGGCCCCGCCTGCTGAAGGCGCGGCCCGGCACGCTGCCGCCAGGAGGGTCAGCAGGAGCGCCTGTCCTCCGTCAGCTCTCCCTGAGCCGTGGCCAGGGTCCGGTCGTAGCAGGTCCCCGGACCGAGGAGGCGGTAGCGCTCACGCGAGACGCCGGTGGCGTGCCGCTGGTCCCTCGGGACGTTCTGGTTGTACGCCGCGTCGCCGGTGTAGGTGTCGTCCATCAGCGACCACCCGAGCCGCTTGCCGGCGCGCAGGGTGACGCTGTCGGAGCGGTCCCCCATCCTCATCACGGTCCGCAGCCGGTCGCCCGCGCCGATGCTGATCTCGCCGTCCATGCTGTAGACCCGGTGGGCGCGGGTCGTCGTGGCGGGTCCGTGGCCGGCCACCTTGACGTTCTCGTCGTCGGTCCAGCGGGCCTGAAGGGCGTCCTTCGACTCGCCGTCGGTCCAGCTGTGGGTGGACGCCGCGGCGACCTTGCGGGCGACGGTGGTGGTCACCCTTCCGTGCGAGGTGTCGACGTAGCCGGAGACCGTCAGGGAGTGCCCGCCGTCGGCCTTCAGCCGGTGCTCCTTGCCCGGTTCGTAGGCGACCGTGTTCGCGGGTGCACCCGCCTCGTGCCCGGTGAGGGCCCCGGTGACCCGGGTCGCCCCGGCGTCCTGCCAGACCAGGATGTTGGTCGGCGTGCTCCAGCCGCTCTGCCCCTCCGGCACGCCGGCCACCGAGATGGTGACCCGGTGCGCCTTCCCGTCGTTCAGCTGCCCCGCGAAGGGCGTCAGGTCGTACTCCACCGGCCGGACGTCGAAGGCCCGCGGGCCCGGAATGACGTACCACAGGAAGGGGTTGGACCAGCCGCCCGTCCATACGGTGGGGAAGGGCGCGGCGATCCCGGCGAGTTTGCCGTCCACGGAGACCTGGACCTCGCGGTACGGGCCGTCCTTGGCCTTGCACGAGTACGGCGCCGCGTCCGGCACGGTCAGGTACCAGAACTCCTCGCAGCCACCGCCCGAGCCGGTCGCGTACACCTCGGCCACGATCCGCTCGCTGTTGCGCGGAGTGGTCAACAGCCCCTCATAGGACGTACCTGTGGTGTGCGCGCCGTCCAGAGTGAGCACCTTGTCCGGCGTATGTGCCGCCCCGGCCCGCCCCTCGGCGGCGTAGAAGGTCAGCGTCGCCTTGACCTTGATGACGCCCGTGTAGGTTTCGTTCACCAGGTTGCCGATGAGCATCTCGACGGGCTGCTTGTCCCGGAAGGTGGCCGCGTAGCGGGTGACGTCCTTCTCGACGTGCCAGGTGATGCCCTCGGGCGAGGGCTCCGGGGTGGAGGTGCGCAGGATCTCCACGCCGCCGACCTGCAGATAGCCCAGGCGGTCGTACTGCCGTCCGGCGACGGCCCCGTCGAGCCGCAGGACGACCTTGTTCCAGCGGTCGCCGCAGCCCTTGGGCGGCAGGTAGGTGCTCTTGTAGGGCGTGTAGTCGCGGAACTCGGTGTCGGCGACGGTGACCGTGCAGGCCTTGGTGCCGGGCGTGGCCACCGGCGGGCCGGCGGTGATCGGGTCGTGCCAGTCGGTGCCGAACTCGGTCGGCGGGCCCGCGGCCAGGGCGGGGCCCATGCCCAGCACCAGACCGGCGGTCGCGGCGCACAGCGCGAGCAACAGTCGTCTCATGGGGCAGGAGTGAAGCGGTTCGTACTCCAGTGCGCCAGAGCCCCTTTGGCCTGATCCGTCGCCGGAGTGCGAAAACCGGTTGAATGCTGCACTCCAGTGGCGCGAACCTTTCACAGCTCCTGCCGGCTCGCCCGCACCCCTGGGATGACATGCAGATCCGCGACCTTCCGTATACCGATCCCGGCCGGCCCGACACCAGGTCGGGACCGCGATTACTGCTCTGGCTCGGGCGGCATCAGCTGGCCGGCCAGGCGAAGGCCATGGCGTGGGGCGTGGTGCACATGGCCGCCGTGGCCGCGCTGCCGGTGGCCCTCGGCATCGCCGTCCAGGCCGTGGTCGACCGCTCCGGCGCCCGGCTCGCCCTGGCGGGCGGGCTGATGGTGCTGCTGGGCGGTCTCGTGGCGCTGGGCGACACGATGCTGCACCGCACGGCCGTCACCAACTGGATCACGGCCGCGGCGCGCGTGCAGCAGCTTCTGGCCCGCAAGACGGCCGAGTTGGGTGCCACGCTGACCCGTCAGGTCGCGGCCGGCGAGGTCGTCGCGGTGTCGACGGGTGACGTCGAGAAAATCGGCTGGTTCGTGGAGGCGCTGTCGCGCTTCGGCTCCGCACTGTTCACGACGCTGTTCGTGTGCGTGGCCCTGGTGGTCTACCAGCCGGCCCTCGGCACGGTCGTCGCGCTGGCGGTGCCCGCCCTGGTCCTGGCCGTGCTGCCCCTGCTGCCGCCCGCGACGAGACGGGCCGACGAGCAGCGTGACAAGGCGGGGTACGCCACGGAGCTGGCCTCGGACACCGTGGCCGGACTGCGCGTGCTGCGCGGCATCGGCGGCGAGGAGCTGTTCCTGGACCGCTACCGGCGCGCCTCCCAGGAGGTGCGCCGTGCTGCCGTGCGCAGTGCCCGGATGTGGGCGCTGATCGCGGCGGTCCAGGTGCTGCTGCCCGGACTGCTGCTGATCGCGGTGGTCGGCTACGGGGTCGGGCTGGTCCAGGACGGCCGGGTGGGCGTCGGGGAACTGGTCACCGTCTACGGCCTGGTCACCTTCCTCCTCTTCCCGCTCAGGGTGTTCGAAGAGATCGCCATGGCCTATTCCTTCTCCCGGCCGTCAGCGGAGCGCGCGGCCCGCGTGCTGTCGCTGGGGCGTATCGCACGGACCGGAGCAGGCGAGGGTCCCGCGGAGGTGCCGGCAGGTGACCTGTACGACCCGGAGAGCGGGTTGTCGGCACCGGCAGGCCGGCTGACCGCGGTGGTGTGCGGCGACCCGGACGCGGCCGGCCGGCTGGCCGACCGGCTGGGCGGGCACGCCGCGGCGGGGGCCGAGGGGGTGCCCTCGGCGCTGCTCGGCGGCATCGCGCTGGACGGGCTGCCGCTGGAGACGGCCCGCACCGCGGTGCTCGTCCAGGACAAGGACCCGGTGCTGCTGTCGGGGACGCTCGCCGAGTTGCTGGACGTGCCGGCCTCCGGAGCCGTCCCGGCCGAGGCCGCGCTGGCGGCGGCACAGTGCGGTGACGTGCTGACCGCTCTCGCACAGGCCTCCCCGGACGCTTCCAAGGACCCCATGCGGACCCGCATCACCGAGCGGGGGCGCTCGCTGTCGGGTGGACAGCGGCAGCGGCTGGCGCTGGCCCGGTCGCTGGTCACCGACCCGCAGGTGCTGGTGCTCGACGAGCCGACGTCGGCGGTCGACTCGCACACCGAGGCCCGGATCGCCGACGGCCTGCGGGCGCTGCGGCAGGGCCGTACGACGGTGGTGTTCTCCTCCAGCCCGCTGCTGCTCGACCGGGCGGACCGCGTGGTGTTCGTCCAGGAGGGCCGCGCGGTGGCGGTGGGAACGCACCGCGGACTCCTGCGGGACGACCCCGCGTACCGCGCGGTGGTCACGCGGGAGACGGACCCCGTCGCGCGGCCCGCGGGGGAACTGGACGCGGAGCTCACCGAGCTCGGCGAGAGCGAACAGATCGAGGAGTCGGCATGATCGGCGTGGCACCACCGGCGCACGACCCCGCGGCGCCGGAATCGGCGACCACCCTCCCGGTCGCCGCGCCCGCGACCGTCCGGGCCTACGTGAGCACGCTGCTCCGCAGGCACCGCAGGGCGTTCGTCGTACTGGTGGCGGTGAACGCCGTCGCCGTGACCGCCTCCATGGTGGGTCCCTATCTGCTGGGCGGCATGGTGGAGGACCTGGCGGCGGGTGCGCGGGAGGTTCATCTGGGGCGCACGCTCTCACTGTTCGCCGTCGCGCTCGCCGTGCAGACGGTGTTCGTGCACATGGTGCGGCTGCGCGGGTCGGTGCTCGGCGAGGAGATCCTGGCGGATCTGCGCGAGGACTTCCTCGTGCGGTCGGTGGGGCTGCCGCCGGGCGTCCTGGAGCGGGCCGGCACCGGCGACCTGCTGTCGCGGATCACCACCGACATCGACCGGCTGGCCAATGCCATGCGCGAGGCCGTGCCCCAGCTGGCGATCGGCTTCGTGTGGGCGGCGCTGCTGCTGGGAGCGCTGACGGTCACCGCGCCGCCGCTCGCACTGTGCGTGCTGGTCGCGGTGCCCGTGCTCGTCATCGGCTGCCGCTGGTACTTCCGCCGGGCGCCGGGCGCCTACCGTTCGGAGGCCGCGGGGTACGCGGCGGTCGCGGCGTCGCTCACCGAGACCGTCGACGCGGGGCGGACCGTCGAGGCGCACCGGCTGGGCGAGCGTCGCGTGGCGCTCTCCGACCACCGGATCGCCTCCTGGACCCAGTGGGAGCGGTACACCCTGTGGCTGCGCTCGGTCCTCTTCCCCGTGATCAACGTGACCCACTCGCTGGTCTTCGGCTCCGTGCTGATCATCGGTGGTGTCTTCGTGCTCCAGGGCTGGGTCACCGTCGGGCAGCTGACGACCGGCGCGCTGTTCGCGCAGATGCTCGTCGAGCCGGTCGGCCTGATCCTGCGCTGGTACGACGAGCTCCAGATCGCACAGGTGTCACTCGCCCGGCTGGTGGGGGTCCGCGAGATCGGCGGGGACGGCGCGGACGACGGCGCGGAGCCCGAGGGCCGGGAGGTGCGGGCGGACGAGGTGCGGTTCGGCTACCTGGAGGGCAACGACGTCCTGCACGGCGTCTCCCTCGCGGTCCGGCCGGGGAGCCGGGTGGCGCTGGTCGGCCCGTCCGGCGCGGGAAAGTCGACACTGGGCCGGCTGCTGGCCGGGATCTACGCACCGCGCTCGGGCGCGGTGACGCTCGGCGGCGCGGAGCTCGCGCGGATGCCTGCGGAGCGGGTGCGCCGCCATGTGGCCCTGGTCAATCAGGAGCACCACGTCTTCGTCGGGTCCCTGCGCGACAACCTGCTGCTGGCGCGGACGGCGGCCGAGGACGGCGAGCTGTGGTCGGCCCTGACGGCGGTGGACGCCGACGGCTGGGCGCGTGCGCTCGATGCCGGGCTGGACACGGAGGTGGGTTCGGGCGGGCTCGCGCTCACCCCGGCCCAGGCCCAGCAGATCGCGCTGGCCCGGCTCGTCCTGGCGGATCCGCACACGCTGGTGCTGGACGAGGCGACCTCCCTGCTGGACCCGCGCGCGGCCCGGCACCTGGAGCGCTCGCTGGCGACGGTGCTGGAGGGACGCACCGTGGTGGCCATCGCGCACCGGCTGCACACCGCCCACGACGCGGATGTGATCGCGGTGGCGGAGGACGGCCGGATCTCCGAGCTGGGCAGCCACGACGAGCTGGTCGCGGCGGGGGGTACGTACGCGGCGCTGTGGCGCTCCTGGCACCGCTAGCCGAAGCGGGCGGGGCGTGGGGCCGGGCGCCCCGGGGTCAGATGAACTCCAGGGCGCCCAGCCCGCCCAGGCCGCCGAGGAACAGGAACGCGGGCATGAGGACCTTGAGCTCCACCCAGCTGCCCGCCCGGAAGCGCATGGCCTTCGGCGGCCCGACGGGATACCAGCGCTTGCGGCCGACGGGTATGGGCCACAGGATCGGGCAGCCGGAGACGGTGAGCGCGTCGCCGATGTCGTGCACCAGGGCGCCGAGGACGATCGGCAGGCCCAGCCACAGGTACTCCTGGCCCGGGTCGGAGAAGAGCCAGTCGGCACCGTTGCCCGGCTCGTTCAGGACGCCGGCCAGTATCCAGGCGCTGGTGGCGCCGAGGAGCCAGACGAGGACGTCGCTGGAGGTGCGGGCGGCGCGCCACAGGAGTCCTTCGACGGCGAGCACCAGGTGGACGAAGAGGATGCCGAGCACGGCCCAGCGGCCGCCGGTCACAGCCAGCGCCGAGGCCCCGCCACCGATCAGGACGGCCCAGAGCCAGGTGTGGGTGAGGGTGCGGTGTCCGCCGTTGCGGCGCGGATCGCCGTGCCCGCGGGTGGCCTTGTAGACCGAGTGCGAGAGCTTGTCGATGATGCCGCACAGCACGCGCGATATCGGGCCGAAGGCCCGCGATATCGTCGCCGACTTGTGGTCGAGGTCGGGGGCGAGAGCCGCTCCGGCGCAGATCAGGGTGCCGACGACGAGCACCGGCCAGGGCATCGGGTGGCCGGCTGCGGCCACCGCCGCCCCCACTCCCAGCCAGGCGGCCGCTCCCGAGAGCGAGTGCGCCGGTCCCATCATGGTCGATTCCCCTCCTCGTGCCGGCCGGCCCCGGCTTTCCTGACGCCGGGTCGGCGACTCAGCGTAGCGTCCGGATGATCACCATTGGACCGGCCGGTTCCCTGATCCGGTCCGGGGCCAGGCAGTATGGAGGGGTGACCCTTATCGATCAGATGCCGAGCCATGCCGACCCCGATGCCCTTTTCGAAGCCTTCTCGACCTGGGCCGAGGAGCGGGGCATCTCGCTGTACCCCGCGCAGGAGGAGGCGCTGATCGAGGTGGTCTCCGGGGCGAACGTGATCCTTTCCACGCCCACGGGTTCCGGCAAGAGCCTGGTCGCGGCCGGAGCGCACTTCACCGCGCTCGCCAACGACCAGGTGACCTTCTACACCGCGCCCATCAAGGCGCTGGTGTCGGAGAAGTTCTTCGACCTGTGCAAGATCTTCGGCACGGAGAACGTCGGCATGCTCACGGGCGACGCCTCGGTCAACGCCGACGCGCCCGTCATCTGCTGCACCGCCGAGGTGCTCGCCTCCATCGCGCTGCGGGACGGCAAGGACGCCGACATCGGCCAGGTCGTGATGGACGAGTTCCACTTCTATGCGGAGCAGGACCGGGGCTGGGCGTGGCAGATCCCGCTGCTGGAGCTGCCCCAGGCCCAGTTCATCCTGATGTCGGCGACCCTGGGCGATATGTCCCGGTTCGAGGAGGACCTGACCCGGCGCACGGGACGTCCGACGGCCGTCGTCCGCTCGGCGACCCGGCCCGTGCCGCTGTCCTACGAGTACCGCGCGACGCCGCTCACCGACACCCTCACCGAGCTGCTGCAGACGCAGCAGTCCCCGGTCTACATCGTGCACTTCACCCAGGCCGCGGCCGTGGAGCGGGCACAGGCGCTGATGAGCATCAACATGTGCTCGCGCGAGGAGAAGGACGAGATCGCCAAGCTCATCGGCAACTTCCGCTTCACCACCAAGTTCGGCCGGAACCTCTCGCGCTACGTCCGGCACGGCATCGGCGTGCACCACGCGGGCATGCTGCCCAAGTACCGCCGGCTGGTGGAGCGGCTCGCGCAGGCGGGGCTGCTGAAAGTCATCTGCGGCACGGACACCCTCGGCGTCGGCGTCAACGTGCCGATCCGCACGGTGCTGTTCACCGCCCTGACCAAGTACGACGGCCAGCGGGTGCGGACGCTGCGGGCCCGGGAGTTCCACCAGATCGCGGGCCGGGCCGGGCGTGCCGGATTCGACACGGCAGGGTTCGTCGTCGCCCAGGCCCCCGACCACGTCGTCGAGAACGAGAAGGCCCTGGCCAAGGCCGGTGACGACCCCAAGAAGCGGCGCAAGGTCGTCCGCAAGAAGGCGCCCGAGGGCTTCGTCAGCTGGAACGAGAACACCTTCGAGAAGCTCATCGCCTCCGAGCCGGAGCAGCTCACCTCCCGCTTCCGCGTCACCCACGCGATGCTGCTGGCGGTCATCGCCCGCCCGGGCAACGCCTTCGAGGCGATGCGCCGCCTGCTGGAGGACAACCACGAGCCGCGCAGGAACCAGCTGCGGCACATCCGCCGCGCCATCGCGATCTACCGCTCCCTCCTGGACGGCGGCGTGGTCGAGCGGCTCGACGAGCCCGACGCCGAGGGCCGTATCGTGCGCCTGACCGTCGACCTGCAGTCCGACTTCGCGCTCAACCAGCCGCTGTCGACGTTCGCACTCGCCTCCTTCGAGCTCCTGGACCCGGAGTCGCCGTCCTACGCCCTGGACATGGTCTCGGTCGTGGAGTCGACGCTGGACGACCCGCGGCAGATCCTCGCGGCGCAGCAGAACAAGGCGCGCGGCGAGGCGGTCGCCGTGATGAAGGCGGACGGCGTCGAGTACGAGGACCGCATGGAGCGGCTCATGGACGTCACCTACCCCAAGCCGCTGGAAGAGCTGCTGACCCACGCCTACAACCTCTACCGCAAGAGCCACCCCTGGGTCGGCGACCACCCGCTGTCCCCGAAGTCGGTCATCCGCGACATGTACGAGCGCGCCATGACCTTCACGGAGTTCACCTCCCACTACGACCTGGCGCGGACCGAGGGCATCGTCCTGCGCTACCTCGCCGGTGCGTACAAGGCGCTGGACCACACCGTCCCCGACGACCTGAAGTCCGAGGACTTCGAGGACCTGATCGCCTGGCTGGGCGAGATGGTGCGCCAGGTCGACTCCAGCCTGCTGGACGAGTGGGAGCAGCTGGCCAACCCCGAGGAGGAGACGGCCGAGCAGGCGCAGGACCGCGCCGACCAGGTCAAGCCCGTCACGGCGAACGCCCGCGCCTTCCGCGTGCTGGTGCGCAACGCCCTCTTCCGGAGGGTCGAGCTGGCCGCCCTCGACAAGGTGGGCGAGCTCGGCGAGATGGACGCCGAGTCCGGCTGGGACGAGGACCGCTGGGCCGAGGCCATGGACGCGTACTGGGACGAGTACGACGACCTGGGGACCGGGCCCGACGCGCGCGGCCCGAAGCTGCTGCGGATCGAGGAGAAGCCGCAGGACGGCCTGTGGCGGGTGCGCCAGACCTTCGCGGACCCCAACGGCGACCACGACTGGGGCATCACCGCCGAGGTGGACCTCACCGCCTCCGACGAGGAGGGCCGCGCGGTGGTCCGCGTCGTGGAGGTCGGTCAGCTGTAGCCTCCGAGGCACGGCCCACGCGTCGGGCCCCGGCGGCGAAGGAGGCCCGATGACCACACCGACCGACCGTCTGGTGGGTCTGCTCGACCTGGAGCAGATCGACCTGAACATCTTCCGGGGCCGCAGTCCCGACGAGTCGCTGCAGCGCGTGTTCGGCGGGCAGGTCGCCGGGCAGGCGCTGGTCGCGGCCGGGCGGACCACCGACGGTGACCGCCCGGTCCATTCGCTGCACGCGTACTTCCTGCGCCCCGGGCGGCCGGGAGTGCCGATCGTGTACCTGGTGGAGCGGGTGCGCGACGGCCGCTCCTTCACCACGCGGCGCGTGGTGGCCGTCCAGCAGGGCCGTACGATCTTCAATCTCACCGCCTCCTTCCACGAACCCGAGCCGGGCTTCGAGCACCAGGTGCCCGCGCCGGACGTGCCGGCGCCCGAGGAACTGCCACGGCTCGCCGACGAGATCCGCGAGCGCCTCGGCGAGCTGCCCAGCGCGCTGCGCCACATGGAGCGCCGGCTGGCCTTCGACATCCGCTACGTGGACCGGCTCCGCTGGACCCCGCAGGAGCTGGCGGACACGGAGCCGCGCAGCGCGGTGTGGATGCGCGCGCTGGGGCCGCTGGGCGACGACCCGCTCGTGCACACCTGCGCCCTCACGTACGCGAGCGACATGACGCTGCTCGACGCCGTACGCATCCCGGTGGAACCGCTGTGGGGGCCGCGCGGCTTCGACATGGCCTCGCTGGACCACGCGATGTGGTTCCACCGGCCCTTCCAGGCGGACGAGTGGTTCCTCTACCAGCAGGAGTCACCCATCGCGACGGGCGCCCGGGGCCTGGCCCGCGGTCAGATCTTCGACCGCGAGGGCCGGCTGCTGGTGTCGGTGATGCAGGAGGGTCTGTTCCGCAAGGTGGGCTGAGCGCCCGGGGCCCGGTCCGGCCGGGCGTCATGCGATGCGCCGCAGCCGGCGCAGCCACGCCCGCAAACCGGCCGGAGCCTCCTCCCGGTCCCGCCCGGCCTCCTGGTCCCCCGCCGTCCCCTTCGGCTCCCGCTCCTGCTCCGGCCCCGGTCCCGGTCCCGCCGCGAGGTGGTCCGACCGGCCCTCCTCCCGCACACCCCCGTCCGGCTCCCGCGCGGGACCCGCGGGCTCATGCCCATCGGGCCTCGGAGCCGTCCGGGCCTCCCGGGCTGCGGCCAGGGCCAGGGCGAGCCGTTCCCGGTGGCGCCCGATCTCGTCGGCGTCGACGGCGAGCGTCACCCTCTCGATGACCTCCCGCGCCGCCGCCGAGTCCGAGCGGATCCCGGCGAGGTCCGGGCGCAGCGCACTGACGTACGCCCGCTCGTACGGGTCGGGCACGGCATCCGCCAGCTGGTCGGGGGCGAGCACGGCTGCGACGGCCGCCGCCTGCTCCCAGGGGTCCGCCGTCCGCCCGGTCAGCTGGCCGAGCCGCCGGGTGCGCCAGCTCCGGGCCCGCTGGTCGTCACGCCCCTCCAGCTCCAGGCGGAGCCCGGGAGGCGTGCGCCCCGTGAGGAGCTCGGGGTTGGCGTCGGCGAACTCCACGAGGTCGGCGGCCAGATAGTGCCAGACCACCGCCCGGTAGCGATTGACGTAGAACCTCACGGGGGCGAAGCAGCCCGCTTTGGCAAGGCGTGCGAAGCGAGCGGGGCTCACCCCCATCAGCTGGGCGGCCTCGGCCGTGCCCACCGCCCACAGGCGGTTGCGCAGCGACTCGGGGAAGCCCTCGCCGGAACGGTGTCGTTCGATCTCTTCCCGCGTGACCCGCGGCCTCCCGCCGGGAGCTGACACCGTCCGCACATGGCCCAGCTGCACGGCCAGTTCGAATTCGCGGGACTTCAGGCCAAGCTCCCGCGCCGCCCTCCCACAGGCCACCGTGGCCGTCGCGCTCCGCTCCCGGCATTCCTGCACCGCCATGGAACCCTCCCCCGTCATCGCCCGATCACTGTCGATTACTGACAGTGACGACGATAGCGGCGGAGTACGACAGCCCGCCCGCCCTGTGGATAACCCTCGTCGACGCGCCTCGCCGACGCGCCTCGCCTGCTACCTCGCTCCCCCGCCCCGCCTACTGCCTGGCCTCGACGCCCAGGTGCTCGCCGACACGGTTGACCAGCAGCGTCATCTCGTAGCCGATCTGGCCGATGTCGGCCTCCGCTCCCCCGAGGACGCACAGACAGCTGCCGTCGCCCGCGGCCGTCACGAACAGCACGCCTTCGTCGAACTCGACCATCGTCTGCCGCACCCGGCCCGCCCCGAACTGACGTCCCGTGCCCTTCGCGAGGCTGTGCAGCCCCGACGCGACCGCGGCCAGGTGCTCGGCGTCCTCCTGCTGCAGGCTCGCACTGGCCCCCGTCACCAGCCCGTCGTTGGAGAGCACCAGTGCGTGCCGTATGTGCTCGATGCGCTCGGTCAGGTCGTCCAGCATCCAGTCGAGCCCCTTGCCGACTGCCATGTCCCGCCTCCCCGTTCGGCTGTTCCCCGTAACTGCCGTGCCAGCCTTGCTCACCCGCGTGCCGTCGGCAACCCGTCCCGGCCCGTCGGCACGTGTCCGTGCGCAAGTTGGCACATGATGGGGACATGGCACAGCAAACGACCAAGGAACAGTGGCGGGATCCCGCCCACGTGCAGGAGTTCTTCACCGAGCGGGCGGGCGACTGGGACGCCCGCTTCCCCGGTGACGGACCCGCCTACGACGCCGCCGTCGCCGATCTCGGGCTGCGCCGCGGCGATGCGGTCCTGGACGCGGGGTGCGGTACCGGGCGGGCGCTTCCGGCCCTGCGCGCCGCGGTCGGCCCGCGGGGCGTCGTGCTCGGCGCGGACCTCACGCCCGCGATGCTGGACGCCGCCGTGCGGGCGGGCCGGCATCACGACGGGCAACTGCTCCTGGCCGACGTCACCACGCTGCCGCTGCGCGACGGTTCGGTCGACGCCGTCTTCGCCGCGGGTCTCATCTCGCACCTGGCGGACCTGGTGGCGGGCCTGCAGGAGCTGGCCCGCGTCGTACGGCCCGGCGGGCGGCTCGCGCTCTTCCACCCCGTCGGGCGTGCCGCGCTCGCCGCCCGCCACGGCCGTCAGGTGACGCCCGACGACGAGCGCGCCGAGCCCAACCTGCGCCCCCTGCTGGCGCGCGGCGGCTGGCACCTGGACTCGTACACGGATGAAGACACCCGTTTCCTGGTGCTGGCGACCCGGACGGATGGGCCGGAGCCGCACGCGGCGGCCCGCGGCTGAGGAGTCACCAAGGCAGCAGGGGCGACAGGGGTCGGCAGGGTCCGGAGGGACGGAAAAGCAGGAGGGAGGGTCAGGAGGGCAGGAGGGACGGTGCGGCGACCGCTTCGACGAAGGCGGCGGGGTTGTCGAACATCATGTTGTGCCCGGCGCCGGGCACGGTCTCCACGGCCACTCCCGAGGCCTCCAGCTCCTCGCGCCCCGGCAGCTCACCGCTGAGCTCCCCCATCAGGTATGTCCGCGGAATGGTCATCTCCTGCAGCAGGCGGCGCATCGTCGGCCGGGTCCCGCGCACCAGGCCGATCGCGCTGCGGTGCAGGGCGGTGGGGTCGGCGAGCCGCATCGTCGCGCGCCACAGCGGACCGACCCGCTGCAGGGTGTCCGTGAATCCCCCGCCGTGGACGAAACCTTCCTCCGTGTAGGAGGCGATGCCGCTGCTGCCGGCCGTCCGGGGCGGGTCGGGGTCGAGGTTGGCCTCGGCGAGGACCAGCCGCGAGACCAGTTCGGGCCGTCGCGCGGCGAGCACGATGGCGACGCTTCCGCCCATGCTGTGGCCCACGACCTCGGCCCCCTTGACCCCGGCCGAGTACAGGGCCGCCGCCACCGCGTCGGCGTGCTCCTCGAGCGTGTAGCCGAAGTCCAGGGGGCGGTCGCTGATGCCGTGTCCCGGCAGGTCGACAAAGAGCGAGCGCCGGTCGGACAGCGCTGCGGCGGCGGCGATGTGCGCGTGGTAGACGGCCGAGGCCGATCCCAGACCGTGGAGGTAGACCCGCGCGGGGCCGCCTCCGGAGGCCTCGGTCCATCGCACACAGGCCCCCGTGGATCCGAACTCCGCCTGTCGCATGCCGTTCTCCCCTCCAGCGATTCCGTACTGGATCATCACCATACATCGATCTCGATGTACCGCCATAGCGATGTACACCGGCCGTCGGGTTGAATACCGCCATGCTTGAACTCGCCATCCTCGGATTCCTCTACGACGCCTCGCTGCACGGCTACGAGCTGCGCAAGCGCATCGCCGCGCTCACCGGGCACGTCAAGCCCGTGGCAGAGGGCTCGCTGTATCCGGCGATCAAGCGGCTGGAGTCGGCGGGGCTGCTCGCCCGGGAGACCCGGCCGGGCTCCGGAGCCGCCCCGCGGCACGTCCTCTCCCTGACGGCGCACGGCCGCGCGGAGCTGCGGCACCGCCTCGCGGAGCCGGCCGACAACGACATCACGGACGAGAACCGCTGGTTCACGGTGCTCGCGTTCCTGCGCCACCTGGGCGAACCGGCGGGGCAGGCCGCCGTCCTGGAACGGCGGCTCGCCTTCCTCCAGCAGCCGGCGAGCTTCTTCTACGCCGGTGACCGGCCGCTGCACGCCGAGGAGATCGAGGACCCCTTCCGGCGGGGCGTGCTCACCATCGCCCGCGCCACCAGCCGTGCGGAGCTGACCTGGCTGCGCGAGACGATCGGCTCACTCCGCCGCATCTGAGGGGGCCCGTCCGTGCGGCACCGGGCAGGAGCCGGGGCGCGCACCTCGCCGGACGCCCGGGAACGTGCCCAGCTCCGCAACGGCGTATCCGTTGGGATAGCCCTTGATCTCGGGGTTCTGGCGCACGAAGTGAGGGACGCGGCGCGGCGGGAGGAGGCGTACGGCCTTGGCACGGGTCCGCAGGGCGCCCCGGACAAGGGCGCGGGTGGCGGGGTGCGGCTGCTCGTAGCGGAAGGCCCGCAGCAGGGAGTCGTCCAGCAGGGCCCGGCTCGCGCCGCGCACGAGCGGGGCGAGCGGACGCGGGTACCAGGAGGCCATCAGGTCGAGCGTGGCGTCGGACACGCGCCGCCCGCCCTCGTCCCAGCCGAAGTGCTCGGCCTCGTACTCGTCCAGGTGGCGCTCGAACTCCGCATAGGACCCCGGGATGTCCTGGATGCCCATGTGCTTGCCGAGGGTGCGGTAGTACGCCGCTATGGCGTGCCGCTCGTGTCCGGAGAACCGGCGCCAGCCGTACGCGTCGACCCACCTCCCCGGGATGACGACGAAGGTGCACAGGACGTAGCGCATGTCGTCGTTGCTGATGTCATAGCTGCGGTGCATCTGGTTGATTCGGCGGATCGCCGACCGGCCGCTCTCGCTGTCGAATCCGTGCTCCACTACGGCGTCGAGCAGGAGGGCCGTGTCGTCGTACCGCTTCTGCGTGCGGTCGGGGAACTCGCCCGTCCCGGCCAGGAGGCGGCCGATACTGGGCACTGCGTAGGTCCTGTAGAGGGCGAGTTCCAACGCGCGGGTGATGTCCCAGGGGAACTCCAGGGTCGCCATCATCCGGTAGATCTTGAAGAAGTCCCGCTCGGGATCCATTCGCCGGATCTCCTCGAGCCGGTCGTAGCGCTTCACTCGGCGGTCGCCCCTTCGTTCGTCGGAGGTTCAACTCTACGGGTGGCGGGCACACTTGAACGACCACGGCCCGGACCGCTCGCGGAGGCAGGTGACGATCGGTGTTCGACAAGCTCCGCAAGCGCATCGAGGAGGCCTGGCAGTTGCCGGAGCCCCCGCCGCCCGCCGCGCGGCAGCGCAATCTCTTCGAGGCGGCCGCCGTCTATGTGGCGGCGTGCGCCGAGGACGACCACGACAGAAGCGCCGAGGCGGCCCGCTGGGTCTCCCCCGAAGCGCTCTGCTTCGGAGTGAACGAGCTCGCATGCCGGGCGGTCATCGCGCTCGCCCGTGAACACGACGAGACACCGCAGCACATGGCACGCAAACTGCTGGGCCTGCCCGCCGCCTGAGGCGCGCCCGCACATCGCACACGGCGGGGAACGCACGGCACGCAGGACGACTCCGTGCACACGCCGTACGCCCCTCCCTGCGTACGCAGAACAGCCCTCCGTACGCACGCAGGACAGCCCCCGTAACGCGTCCCTCACGCATGCCGGGCTGCCGCATTCCGCAGGGCGTTGTTCCCGAAGCCGTCACCTTGAAGGCGTGTACATGTCATGCGCGCCGCCCTACATTTCCCTCACGCCCCTCCGGCTGCCGCCCCGCCCAGCGCCTTCCCCGCAGGCACCCGCCTGCCCGCCCGCCTGTACGGAGGACACCGTGCCCGCCGCACCCACCCGCGCCCCCGCCCTGCGCCACCCCCGCCGCCGTCACCTCGGCGCCCTGGCCACGGCCTTCGGCCTCGCCGCCGTCTCCCTCGGCCTGTGGGGCCCGCACTCCTCCGCCGCGGCGGCCGTGCCCACCCCGGACCACGTCGTGGTCGTCGTCTTCGAGAACCACGCCTACGGCCAGGTCATGGGCAGCTCCAGCGCTCCCTACATCAACTCCCTCGCCGCGGGAGGGGCCAGTCTGACCGCGTCGTACGCCGAGACGCACCCCAGCCAGCCCAACTACTACGCGCTGTTCTCCGGGGACACCCAGGGCGTCACCGACGACAGCTGTGTCACCCCGGGCTTCAGCGACGAGCCCAACCTCGCCTCCGAACTGGTCGCCGTGGGCAGGACCTGGGCCAGCTACAACGAGTCCCTGCCTGCCGAGGGATCCACCACCTGCAAGAGCGGCAAGTACGCGCAGAAGCACAACCCGTGGTTCGGTTTCAGTAACGTGCCCACCAGCACCGCGCACACCATGAGCGCCTTCCCCGGCGACTACGGCAAGCTGCCGACCGTGTCCTTCGTCGTGCCGAACCTCTGCAGTGACATGCACGACTGCTCCGTGGGCACCGGCGACACCTGGCTGAAGAACAACCTCAAAGGTTATGCGGACTGGGCCAGGACCCACAACAGCCTGCTCCTCATCACCTTCGACGAGGACAACAGGCTCAGCGGCAACCGCATCCCGACCGTCTTCTACGGACAGCCCGTCAAGGCGGGTTCCACCTCCGGCACCACCTACAACCACTACGACGTCCTGCGCACCATCGAGGACATGTACGGCACGGCGCACGCCGGGCACGCAGCGGGAGCCAAGGACATCACCGGCATCTGGAACAGCTGACCGTGTACCTCGCGGACAGCCGCACCGCCCCGGGCGTCCCCGACACCGCCGGCCGGGCCCCCTCCCCCGGCCGGCGGGCCGCCGTCCCCGCGACCGTGCTCGCCCTGGGCACCGTCAGCCTCGTCACGGACGTCTCCTCGGAGATGGTCACCGCAGTCCTGCCGCTCTACCTGGTGGCCGAACTCGGGCTGTCGCCGCTGGGCTTCGGCTTCCTGGACGGCATCCACAACGGCGTCAGCGCGCTCGTACGGCTGGTCGGCGGCAGGTTCGCCGACCGCGGTCCGGGCGGCCACAAAGCCGTGGCCGCCGCCGGCTACGGCCTCTCCGCCCTGTGCAAGCCGCTGCTGCTCGTCGTGCACAGCGTGCCCCTGATCGGCGCCGTGCTCGCTGCCGACCGCACGGGCAAGGGCCTGCGCACCGCACCCCGCGACGCCATGATCTCGCTGGCCTGCGCACCGGACGGCCGGGGCCGGGCCTTCGGCGTGCACCGTGCGATGGACACCGCGGGCGCGCTGCTCGGTCCCCTGACCGCCTTCCTCATCCTGCGAGCGGCGGCCGGCGGATACGACGCCGTGTTCACCGTGAGCGGCTGCGTGGCCGTCCTCGGCGTACTCGTCCTCCTGCTCTTCGTGCCCGGCCGCGCGGCCTCCCGCGGGCACCGCACACCGGCGGGCAAGGCGCCCCTGCGGGCCGTCTCGCGCCGCCCGGAGGTCCGCAGGCTGACCGTCTGTGCGGCGCTGCTGGGGCTGACCACCGTCAGCGACTCGTTCCTGTACCTCACGCTGCAGCGGCGACTGGACCTGTCCGAGGCCTGGTTCCCGCTCCTGCCGCTGGGGACGGCCACCACCTTCCTCCTGCTGGCCGTCCCCCTGGGGGCCGTCGCCGACCGCTTCGGCCGCCGGCGGCTGTTCCTCTGCGGCCACCTCGCGCTCCTGGGGGCGTACGCCGTGCTCCTCGTCCCGCTCGGCGACTCGCCCGTCCTGCTGTGGCCTGCGCTCGCCCTGCACGGCGGCTTCTACGCGGCCACGGACGGCGTGCTGGCCGCCGCCACGGCCGATGCCGTTCCGGAGGCCGTCCGCGGCAGCGGGCTCGCCGTCGTCCAGACCGGGCAGGCGGCCGCCCGCTTCGTCTGCTCGCTCGCCTTCGGTGCGGCCTGGACGGCGTGGGGCGACCGCACGGCGCTGGCGGCGGCAGCAGCCGGTCTCGCCGTCTCCGCCGCCGTCAGCGCACTGCTGCTGCGCCCGGCGGAACCCCTGCCCGCGGACGGCCCTCCGGCGCCCGTCCGCTGAACCACGAGGACCGCCCTGATGAACCTCAAGAACCGTCTCCTGATCCTCGTCGCGGCCGTGCTGGTCCTGGGCGGGGTCGCGCTGGCCGCCACGCTGCACGCCGCCGGGCGGGCCGCCGAGAAGGACCGGGCGCGGCCCGGCGGCCCGCGGGTCAGCCGCGGCGAGGTCGTCCTGGACGCGCCGGGCCGGAGCGTCTTCCGGAACATGGCCTGGGGGCCGCACCGCGACGAGATCGCCTCGGTGCCCGCCGCCGACCCGGCGGGGCCCCGCACCTCGTCCGGGGTGCGCTGCCTGCGCTTCCACTCGGCCGGCGGGACGGGGATCTGCCTGCAGGCGGTGCACGGCGGGCTCCGGGACGGCTACCGGGCCGTCGTCCTGGACGCCCGGCTGCGCGAGCTGCGCCGCTACGACCTGGCGGGCGTGCCGACGAGGGCCCGGGTCTCCCCCAGCGGCCGCTCCGTCGCCTGGACCGTCTTCGTCAGCGGGGACTCGTACGCGGGGACGGACTTCTCCACCCGCACCTCCGTACTGGACCTGGGCAGCCGGACGCTGGACCGCAACCTGGAGGACTACCGGTTCTTCCTGGACGGCCGGCTCCACAAGGCGGCGGACATCAACGTCTGGGGCGTCACCTTCGCCGACGACACGCACTTCTACGCGACCCTCGCCACGGGCGGGCGCACGCACCTGGTGCGCGGTGACCGCACCGACCGGACGCTGCGCTCGCTGCACTCCAACGTCGAGTGCCCGTCCCTCTCGCCGGACGGGACGCGCATCGCCTACAAGAAGCGCGTCGGGGGCGCGCCCGACGACGCGCCCTGGCGGCTGTACGTCCTGGATCTGGGGACCTTGCGCGAGACCGCGACGGCCGAGCGGCGCAACATCGACGATCAGGTGGTGTGGCGGGACGGGCACACCCTCGTCTATGCGCTGCCCGGCGACTACGGATCGGATCTGTGGTCCGTCCCGGCGGACGGATCCGGCAGCCCGCGGGTCACGATGCCCGCGGCGCTGGCGCCGGCCTTCACCGGCTGACCCCTACCGGGGAACCGTCAGCGCCCCAGCTCCTTGCGCGACACCCGGCGCAGCCTCTTGCGCTGCGAGGAGTCCAGCAGGAGATACGCGCCGACCGGCACCCCGACCATCACCAGCAGTGCGGCCCAGAAGGGCAGCAGCCACAGCAGGATGACTCCGACCGCCACGCCTCCGACGGCGACCTTGGTCCTGTTGCTCATGTCCCTGCCTCCTTCGCGACGGCTGCCGCTCTGTCCGTGAGAACGCCCGGCGGCGGCGCCTGGTTCCTCACCCGGTCCGCAGCGGGGCGCCCACCGCGTGCATGTGGTGCAGCGCCTCGCGGTACGAGTCGACGATTCCAGTCTCGGTGTACGGCAGCCCGGACGCGCGGCAGTGCGCGCGGACCAGCGGCCGGGCGAGGCGCAGGTGGGGGCGCGGCATGCTGGGGAAGAGGTGGTGCTCGATCTGGTAGTTCAGCCCGCCCATGAGCCAGTCGGTGACGGGGCCGCCGCGCACGTTGCGCGAGGTGAGGACCTGGCGGCGGAGGTGGCCCCGGCGTGCGCCGTCGGCCGGATCCGGCATCTCCATGCCCTTGTGGTTGGGGGCGAAGACCATGCCGAGGTGGAGGCCGAAGAGGGCGTGGTGGACGAGGGCGAAGGCGAGGGCCTTGCCCGGGGACATCGCGGACAGCAGGAGGGTGGCGTAGCCGGCCGTGTGGAGGGCCAGGAGTGCGGCTTCCGTCCGCCGTTCGGCCGGGCTCTGCCGTTTGAGGTCGCGCACGCTCGAGATCTTCAGGTTGATGCCTTCGAGCAGGAGCATCGGGAAGAAGAGGCGGGCCTGATTCCGGGTGAGCCACCGCGTGAAGCCCTGTCGCTGTGCGGCCTGCCGCTGGGTCCAGACGAGTGCTCCGACGCCGACGTCGGGGTCCTTGTCGACGTGGTTGGGGTTGGCGTGGTGGCGGTTGTGCTTGTCGTTCCACCACGCGTAGCTCATGCCCAGCAGCAGGTCCGCGTGGACGAGGCCGATCAGCCGCCCGGTGCGCCGGGTTCCGGTTATCTGGGCGTGTCCGCTGTCGTGCCCGACGAAGGCGGTGCGGGCCCAGAACAGGGCGGCGGGCCCGGCCAGCAGGAGGGTCCACCAGGAGTCGCCGCAGAGCACGATCCCGGCGGCCGTGGCGGCGAGCCCGAGGAGGTTCACGGCGATGCTGCGCGCGTACCAGCCTCTCCGGCGTTCGAGGAGGCCCTGCCCCCGGACCTGGCGGAGGAGCGGGGCGAAGTCACTGCCTGCAGCGGGTTCCGCGAGCAGCGTGGTGGCCTGGGGCATGGGGTCTCCGGACGGTCGGCAGGCTGGGCTGACCTCACCGAACGTACGGACCGGAGCGGGCCGCGGCCATGGAGTCACCACCCGGCTCCTGCGGGGGCAAGCCCCCGCAGCGCACAGGGGGGTTGAGTGCACCTCGCCTCCGGCGTGTGGCGCGGCTCACCCCGCGGAGGCCTTCGCCCGGAGCGTGCGTCCTGTACCCTCGGCCGCTCGGACCCCGACTAGTCAAATTTGAGGAATGCGCAGCGCTGTGACACCGCCTTCTGCCGCAACACCCTCCGAGATCTCCCGGCTCGCCCGGTGCTCGGTGGTCTTCCTCCCCGGAGACCCCGCACGCACCGGACGGGTGGCCTTCTGGCTCCCGGACGACGAACCGCCCGCCTCCCCCGGCGCCGTCGAGGACCTCACGATCGCCGTCCCGGACGGCACCGACGTCACCACCACGACCGTACGGGCCGCCGTGCTGCCCGTACGCGACGCCCTGCCCGTCCTCACCCGCGCCCGGGCCGCACGGGCCGACGAGGCGGCCGCCTTCTGGGGCGCCGCCGCCGTGCTCGCCCTGCAGATGGCTGCACGCGGGCGCCTGCTGCCCGGCCTGTCGGAGACCGATCACGACGCGTGGCGGGTCGGCCCGCTCACCGCCGACGACCTGCGCCGGGTGCGCGAGCTGGCCGCCGCGATGCCGCCTGCGGCGCACGCCGTGCCGCTCCCGGGCCCCGGCCCCCTGCTGCTGCCCGAGCCCGAACTGCTCGTGCGCTCCTTCCTGGACGCCGTCGCCGACGGGCTGCCCCGCTCCCCCGCCGCGGCCCTCGCGGCCGGCGGCCCCGCCTTCGCCACGCCCGAGCCGCGCCGCATGCCCGAGCAGCGCGCGTGGGCCGCCGGCGTCGCCGCGGGCCACGATGCGGGCGTACGGCTCTCGCTGCGCGTCGAGGTGCTGGGGTCCCTCGCCGGAGAGGACGCGGCCCCCCGCTTCCGGGCCGTGCTCCAGCTGCACAGCCTCTCCGACCCCACGCTCGTCGCGGACGCCGCCGAGGTGTGGTCCGGAGAGTCGCCCACGGCCGCCGCGCTCGGCCGGGACGCCCGGATGAAGGCGCTCCTCGCGCTGCGCAGGGCCGCCCGTGCCTGGCCGCCGCTCACCCCGCTGCTCTCCGCCGCGGTCCCCGACGCCGTCGACCTCGCCGACGAGGAGGTCGGCGAGCTGCTGGGAGCGGCCTCCGCGGCGCTGGACGCCACCGGGGTCGAGGTGCACTGGCCCAAGGAGCTCGTCCGCGACTTCACCGCACGGGCCTTCGTAGGACCCCCGGAGGACGACGGCACGGAGCCGAGCCACGAGCGGTCCGGCATGCCGTCCCTGCTCTCGGCCGACGCGCTGCTGACCTTCGGCTGGCGCTTCGCCGTCGGCGGCCTGGAGCTGACGCAGGCCGAGCTGGACCGGCTCGCGGAAGCGGGCCGCCCCGCCGTACGGCTGCGCGACCAGTGGGTGCTCGTCGACCCCGAGGCGGTGCGCCGCGCCCGCGAGCGGCAGGACCGCAAGCTCACGCCGGTCGAAGCACTGGGCGCGGCCCTGACCGGCCGTGCACCCGTGGAGGAGGGAGACGAGGACGGCCCGCAGACCGACGTCCGGGCCACCGGCTGGCTCGCCGCGCTCCGCGACCGCATCGCCGACCCCGAGCGGTCCCAGGAGCCCGTCCCCCAGCCCGCCGGGCTCGCCGCCACGCTGCGCGACTACCAGCTGCGCGGCCTGGACTGGCTGCACCGGATGACCTCCCTCGGGCTCGGCGGCTGCCTGGCCGACGACATGGGCCTGGGCAAGACCATCACCCTCATCTCGCTGCACCTGCACCGGCAGACGCTGCCCGAGGGGGCCGGCCCCACGCTGGTGGTCTGCCCGGCGTCCCTGATGGGCAACTGGCAGCGGGAGGTCGAACGGTTCGCACCCGGCACCCCCGTACGCCGCTTCCACGGCCCGGCACGGTCCCTGGAGGGGCTGTCCGACGGGGAGTTCGTGCTGACGACGTACGGCACCATGCGCCTGGACGCACGGCGGCTGGCCGGCACCGCCTGGGGCCTGGTCGTCGCCGACGAGGCGCAGCACGTCAAGAACCCGTACTCCGACACCGCGAAGCAGCTGCGCACCATCGGCGCGAAGGCGCGCGTGGCGCTGTCCGGCACGCCGGTGGAGAACAACCTCTCCGAGCTGTGGGCGATCCTCGACTGGACGACGCCCGGGCTGCTCGGCCCGCTGAGCCGGTTCCGCAGGCGCTACGCCCAGGCCGTCGAGGGCGGCGCGGACCCCGCCGCGGCCGAGCGCCTCGCGACGCTGGTCCGCCCGTTCCTGCTGCGCCGCCGCAAGTCCGACCCCGGCATCGCGCCGGAGCTGCCGCCGAAGACCGAGACGGACCGCGCGGTCACGCTCACCAAGGAACAGGCGGGCCTGTACGAGGCCGTGGTGCGGGAGGTCCTCGCCGAGATCGAGGGCGCGGACGGCTTCGAACGGCGCGGCCTGATCGTCAAGCTCCTGACCGGCCTGAAGCAGATCTGCAACCACCCGGCGCAGTTCCTCAAGGAGAAGTCCCCGGCGATCGCCGGCCGCTCGGGCAAGGTCGAGCTCCTGGACGAGCTGCTGGACACGATCCTCGCCGAGGGCGCGAGCGTGCTGGTGTTCACCCAGTACGTGGCGACCGCCCGCCTCCTGGAGCAGCACCTGGGCGCACGGGGCGTCCCCACGCAGCTCCTGCACGGCGGCACGCCCGTCCCGCGCCGCGAGGAGATGGTGCGCCGCTTCCAGGACGGCGAGGTGCCCGTCTTCCTGCTGTCGCTCAAGGCAGCCGGTACGGGCCTGAACCTCACCCGGGCCGAGCACGTCGTGCACTTCGACCGGTGGTGGAACCCGGCCGTCGAGGCGCAGGCGACCGACCGCGCGTACCGGATCGGCCAGACGCAGCCGGTGCAGGTGCACCGGTTCGTCACCGAGGGCACGGTCGAGGATCGCATCGCCGAGATGCTCACCCGCAAGCAGGCCCTGGCGGACGCCGTCCTCGGCACCGCCGAGGCGGCCGTCACCGAACTGACCGACGCCGAGCTGGCGGATCTCGTCGCACTGAGGGGGAACGGACGTTGAGCGGACAGGATGCCACCGAGAGGGCGGAGCGCACCTTCGAGGCGCTGCCGCCCGAGCGCGTGCGGAGCTCCGCACGGACCTGGTGGGGCCGGGCCTGGCTCAAGGCGCTGGAGGACACGGCGCTGGACGGCCAGCAGGTGAAGGCCGGGCGCAGGCACGCGCGCGCGGGCGCGGTGGGCGCGGTCTCGGTGCGGCCCGGGCGCATCACGGCCGTCGTACGGGACCGCGACGGCACTCCGTACCGCGCCGACGTGGTGGTGCAGGAGTTCGGCACGGCCGACTGGGAGCGCCTCCTGGAGCTGGTGGCGGGTCAGGCGGGACACATCGCCGCACTGCTCGACCGCGACATACCGCCGCACCTGGCCGAGGACGCGCTCGCGGCGGGGGTGGAACTGCTGCCGGGCATCGGGGACCTGGAGCCGGAGTGCACGTGCGGGGCCTGGGACCACTGCGCGCACACGGCGGCGCTGTGCCACCAGATGGCGCTGCTGCTCGACCAGGACCCGTTCGTCCTGCTGCTGATGCGCGGCCGCGGGGAACGCGAGCTGCTGGAGGAGCTGCAGGCGCGCAACGCCGCGCGCGGATCCGGCGGCGGACCGGGACAGGACACCGAAGCGCCCTCCGGGGTGCCTGCGGCCGAGGCGTTCGCGACGGCGTCCTTCGTGGCCCCGCTGCCGGATCCGCCTCCCGCCGTGGCGGGACCGGTGCGCCCTCCGGTGCTCAGCGGCGACGTGGCGCCCGCGCCCGGGGTGGATCCCGCGGCGCTGGAGTTCCTGGTCGCGGACGCCGCGGCCCGGGCCCGGCAGCTGCTGGCCGAGGCGCTGGCCACCGGTCACGAGGCCACCCCCGTCGCCGGGGAGCTCACGCTGTGGGAGGACGCCGTGCGCCTGGCGGCGGCCGGCGCGGACGACCGCGTCACCGCCCGGCTCGCGGCGGGCTGCGGGCGGGAGCGGGCCGAGCTCGCGCGGGCGGTACGCGCCTGGGAGTACGGCGGGCCGGCCTCCCTCGCCGTACTGGAGGAGGAGTGGACTCCGGAGGGCGAGGGGCTCGCCCGCGCCCGCGCCCGGCTGGCCGGTGCCTGGGAAGAGGAGCAGGCTCCGCAATTGCGGGCCGTGCGCAACCGGTGGACCGCGGTCGGCACCTCCGCGCAGCTGCGCTACGGAAGGGACGGCCGGTGGTGGCCCTACCGCAAGGAGGGCGGCCGCTGGCTGCCCGCGGGGCCCTGTGACCACGACCCGGCGGCCGCGCTCGCCGCACTCCTCACCGACGACCGGTGATTCAAAGGCAAGGAAGGGTAAAAAGGGAGCTTTCATAGGCAACCCCGAGGATTTTGCCTATCAGCGACAGATTATGGTGATCTACAGTTCAATCACCTTCTCGTCACCGAAAGGCCCTTTGGGATGGCTTTCGCCCTGCTCCGCCGGTTCACGCGCACCTCCCGCCCGGAGGCCGCGCCGATTCCGCTCGGAGCGGGGGCCCTCGACTGCATCGTCGTGGAGCCGATGCAGTCGCCCTTGCACAGAGCCGAGGTCTCCGTGCGGGACGCGGGCGGCCGTGAAGTGGTGCACGGTCAGACCGACCCGCACGGCCGCTTCGCGACGACCGTCGCCCCCGGCGAGTACAGCGTCTCCGTGACGGCCGACGGCTTCCGCCCCGTCCTGCGCACCGTCACCTGCGCCGAGGAGACCCGCACCTCGCTCGGGACCCTTGCGATGGAGCTCGCCCCGGCACCGCCCATGCCCGCGCCGGGCGCGTGGCGCATCGACCCGGACCACACGGCGGTGCGCTTCATCGCCCGGCACATCGGCCTCGCCGAGGTGCACGGCCGCTTCAACCGCTTCGAGGGCACCCTCTGGATCGCGGAGGACGTCCGGCACTCCCGCATCGACGTCGTGATCGACACGGCCAGCATCGACACGGGGGTCGCGCAGCGCGACGAGCACCTGCGCTCGCCGGAGTTCCTGGACGTCGTCAACTACCCGTACATGCAGTTCACCAGCGAGCGCTTCGTGCACCGCGGCGGCTCGCACTGGACCGTGCAGGGCGTGCTCAACCTGCACGGCGTCAGCCGGAACATCGCCCTCGACACCCGCTACCTGGGGATCGGCACCGGCATCATGGGCGAGACCCGCACGGCCTGCTCGGCCTCCACCGAGCTGCACCGCGAGGACTTCACCCTGGACTGGCGCTCCATGCTCCGGCGCGGCATCGCCATGATCGGCGCGACCATCAGGATCGAATTGGACATCCAGGCCGTTCCGGAGCAGCCGCCGGCCGGCTGACGCCCCGTACGCCCCGTGGCCGTGAGCCGGCCGTCAGCCCCGGCCGCCGTCGCCGGCGAACGGGAGCAGCCCCGAAGGGAGGCCGCTCGGCAGGCTCGTGGGCAAGGACGTGGGCAGACCGCTGGGCAGACCGGACGGAAGGGCGGTCGGCCATTGCGACGGGAACCCGCTCGGGAGAGTGAGCGAAGGCGACGACGTCACCGCACCCGGGCCGCCGGGCTCGTCGCCGTCACCCGGCTTTCCCGGCTCCCCGCCCTTGCCGCCGACGACCAGGACCGCCCCCACGGCGAACCCGGCCGCCGCCACCAGCGCGACGACGAGGAGGGCGGCACGCCGCCCGCCGCCGCCCCGGCGAGGAGGCGGAGGCGGCGGTGTGCCCCACGGCGGCTGGGCGGGCCCGAAGCCGCCCGGGGGCGGACCCGCGGGCGGCCCGTACGGCGGTCCAGGTGGAGTGGCCATGCGGCCAGCGTCCCGCCGGACGTGCGCACACCGGCGGGCGGTGACGGAACCGCTACACGTTCCACCCCGGACCCGGACATTCCGTGCGGCGTTCAGTCCTCCGCACGCAGGAACGCCTCCAGGCCGGCCAGATCGTCGGTGTTGAGCAGGTCCACGCCGGCGGAGAGCAGCTCCCGCCACACGGCCTCCCGCGCCGGGCCGGGCCGGTCGGGCGTTGCCCAGAACCTCACGCGCCGGCCCTCGGCGTGCGCGGCGGACACGATCCGCCGGAGCCGGGCCCTCTCCGCAGCCGGCATCGGGCCGACGCCCTGCCAGCCGAAGCCGGCGCTCCAGTTGTCGCTCACCAGCGGGATGAACGACGCGGGCGAACCGCCGCCGAGGTCGGCGAGCCGGCCGTCGTAGAAGGCGTGCCGCAGCCGCTCCTCCGCCATCGGCCCCCGCGCGCCGCGGTCGCCCGAGACGACCGCCGTGACGGCACCGCGGCGGATCCGGCCGTCGGCGCAGGAGGTGAACAGCGTGCCGTAGCGGCGCAGGCGCCGCGAGAGCTCCCGGTAGGTCGCCGCGCCGTCGGTCTTGATGTCGACGAGCAGCTGCAACGAGAGGTCGTGGCCCTGGTAGACGCGGCCGTGACCGGCTCTGACCCGGCGCTCCAGCGGGTCGAGGTAGAGGGCTTCGAGGGTGCGGGCCGGGTCGAGGCCCGAGACGTCGTGGGCGACGAGCAGCCGCCCGTCGACGAGCCAGATGTCCGCCTCGACGCTGCCGAACCCGCGGGAGAGCGCATCGGTGAGGGGGCGGGTGTGCTCGTAGTCGTTGTGCGCGTGCGCCCGGCGCAGGGGCGGCCTGCCCGGCCCGCCGGACGCCTCGCCCCCCGCGGCCGCCGGCCCGGCGAGGACCGGGGTGGCGAAGGACCCCGTGAGCGCGGCGCCGAGGGCGGCTCCGAGGCTGACGACGGCTGCGCGGCGCGTGCGAAGGCTCATGGCAGCTCTCCCAGTTCTCCAGGAACTCCCAGGTCGGTGTGTGCCAGTGTGCAGCCGCGGTCCGTCCGCGCCTGCCGGCACCTGTGAGTATCCGGGCCGGACGGGCCTCTGGGCAGGGATGTGCCGAGAGTTGCCCGCGTCGACGGCGGCGCGTTGCCTGTCGTTCTTTCGGGGCATGGTGAACTGTTCTGTGCCGTGCCAGAGTTGACGGGACCTCTGGGGTGACTGTGAAGAGACGCAGAAGACGCATGCGCTCGGTACTGACGGTTCTGGTGGCATGGGCCTCGCTGATCGGCGGCGGAGGCACCGCTTTGGCGGATGCGGGCGACCGGCCCGTACTGCAGTACCGGTCCCTGGCCCCGGTCGCGCCGGGCGTGGAGTACCGGGAGTTCTCCCTGTCGGCCTCCCACGGCCCGGCGTACGGGCATGTGCTGAGGGTCGATCTGAGCCGGCCGGGCGTCTCGCTCGACCTGCTCCATCCGGGCGCCGTCGCCGCGCGGTCGACGGTCTCCCGCATGGCGGCCGCCCGGGACGCGGTGGCCGGGGTCAACGGCGACTTCTTCAATATCACGGAAACCCAGCACCCGGGGGTCGAGGCGACGGGTGCACCGGTCGGGCCCTCCATCGCGAACGGCCGCCGCCTCGGCGCGGCCGTGCCGAACGGGCAGCGCTTCGGACCGGCGATGCCCCCCGGCGTGAACACCCGGGACGTCATCGGCCTCGGCACCGACTACAGGGGCCGGCTGGACCGGCTCACCCTGGAGGGCGCCGTGACGGCCAACGGCAGGACGCTGCCGCTGCGCGGCCTCAACCAGTACGCCCTGCCGGTCGGCGGCATCGGCGCGTACACCCCCTCCTGGGGCACGGCATCACGGCTCCGCGCCACCTGCGGCACGGACGCCAGCAGAGGCGCACCCTGCACGGACGAAACCCACGAACTGACCGTCCGGCACGGCAAGGTGACGGCCGCGGCGCACAAGCCCGGCCGCGGCGCGATCGCCTCCGGCACGCTCGTGCTCGTCGGGCGGGACGCGGGGGCCCGGGAGCTGCGCAGACTCAAGGTCGGTGACGCCGTGCGCGTCCAGGACCGGCTGCAGGCGACGCACCCGGGCGCGCTGCGCTTCGCCATCGGCGGCTTCCCCGTACTGCGCGACGGCCGGCCGCTCTCCGGGCTCGACGGCGAGACCTCCGCCGTGCGGACCGCCGCGGGCCTGGGCGACGAGGGGCGGCTGTTCTACCTGCTGGCGCTGGACGGCGCCGCCGACTACCGGACGGGGCTCACGGTCGCCGAGCTCGCCGACCTGATGCGCGACCTGGGCGCGGACGACGCCGTCAACCTGGACGGCGGCGGCTCGAGCACGCTGGTCACCCGCGATCCGGACAGCGACCGGACGGTGGTCCGCAATCATCCGTCGGGCGGGGCCGAGCGGCCGGTGGCAAACGGCATCGGCGTTTTCCTCCGAACGTAACATCATCGATCAATCCACCCTTTTGAGTGACTGCGCCCACCGATATCCCACTGCTAGCTTCGGGGGCGGCCAGGGGAATTCTTCAGCAGGCCCGCAGCGGCCTGTTTCCATAACGGATGGGTGGGCATTCGCATATGACGACGTCAGTGGAGACCGGCACCGACGGCAATAACGGTCCCGGCCGGCTGAGCCTGGGCACCGAGGCCGCACGGAATCTGGCGACCACGACAAAGTCCGTTCCGCAGATGCAGGGAATCACCTCGCGGTGGCTCCTGCGGATGCTGTCCTGGGTGCACGTCCCGGGCGGTACGTACCGGGTCAACCGGCGCCTGACGCACACCCTCGGCGACGGCCGGGTGGAGTTCGTCTCGACCGGCGCCGAGGTCCGGGTCATCCCGGCGGAGCTGGGCGAGCTCCCGCTGCTGCGCGGCTTCGACGACCCGGAGGTGCTCGAAGCGCTCGCGGGCCGCTTCACCCAGCGGGAGTTCCGGCCGGGCGACGTCGTCGTGGAGGCCGGGCAGCCGGCGGACCAGGTGGTCCTGATCGCCCACGGCAAGCTCAACAAGGTCCGTGAGGGCGAGTACGGCGATCCGGCCGTCCTCGGCGTCCTGGCCGACGGCGGCTACTTCGGCGACCGGGCCCTGGCCGCGGCGTCGGAGAGCAACTGGGGCTTCACCGTCAAGGCCGTCACCGCCTGCACCGTGCTGACCATGCCGCGCCAGGCGTTCCACGAGGTCATGGAGGGGGCGGCCGGACTGCGGTCCCATGTGGAGGCGTTCCGCACCACCACCGCCCGCCCGCAGAACGAGCACGGCGAGTCCGCGATCGACGTGGCCTCCGGTCACTCGGGCGAGCCGGCGCTGCCCGGCGTCTTCGCCGACTACGAGCTCTCCCCCCGTGAGTACGAGCTGAGCGTCGCCCAGACGGTGCTGCGCGTCCACACCCGCGTCGCCGACCTCTACAACGAGCCCATGAACCAGGTCGAGCAGCAGCTGCGGCTGACCATCGAGGCCCTGCGCGAGCGCCAGGAGCACGAGATGATCAACAACCGCCGGTTCGGCCTGCTGCACAACGCGGACCTCAAGCAGCGCATCCACACCCGCAGCGGCCCGCCCACCCCGGACGACCTCGACGAGCTGCTCGCCACGGTCTGGAAGGACCCGACCTTCCTGCTGGCCCACCCGCGCACGATCGCGGCCATCGCCCGGGAGTTCAACCGCCGGGGGGTCTATCCGGACCCCGCCGCCGTCGGCGGCCACTCCGTGCCCGCCTGGCGCGGAATTCCCATCTTCCCGTGCAACAAGATCCCGATTTCCGAGAACGGCACCAGTTCCGTGCTCCTCATGCGCACCGGAGAGGAATCCCGAGGTGTCGTCGGACTGCACCGGACGGGAATTCCCGATGAATATAAGCCGAGCCTCTCGGTGCGTTTCATGGGCATCAGCGAACAGGCCATCATCTCCTACCTGGTGAGCGCCTACTACTCCACCGCCGTGCTGGTGCCGGACGCCCTCGGAATTCTGGAGAACGTCGAAATCGGCCACTGACCCCGGCCACCGGTCCCCGGCCGAGTCCGCCGGGGACCGCCCCGCACCACGCACCGCACCGCGAATCCGCGCCCCGTACCGCATACAGATGGGTGATCACCAGCTATGACCACGTCAGTGGAGTCCGGCCAGGTCGCATCGGCCACGGAGGCACAGCTCAGCCTCGGCACCACAGCGGCACGCCAGCTCGCCACGACGACCAAGTCCGTACCGCAGATGCAGGGGATCTCCTCCCGCTGGCTCCTGCGCGTGCTGCCCTGGGTACAGGTGTCCGCCGGCACCTACCGGGTGAACAGGCGGCTCACGTACACCGTGGGGGACGGCCGGGTCGAGTTCATCTCCACCGGTTCGGAGGTCCGGGTCATCCCGCCGGAGCTCGGAGAGCTCCCGCTGCTGCGGGACTTCGGCGACAACGACACGCTGGAGGCGCTGGCGGACGGCTTCGTCCAGCGCGAGTACGCGGCGGGTGACACCCTCGTCGAAGCCGGCGCCCCGGCCGACCACATCTTCCTCGTCGCCCACGGCAAGCTCAACAAGACGGGCACCGGCAAGTACGGCGACGAGACCGTGCTCGGCGTGCTGGCCGACGGCGACTACTTCGGCGAGCAGGTCCCCCTGGAGCCGGACGGCACCTGGGGGTTCACCGTCCGCGCCGTCACGCGCTGCACGGTCCTGGCCCTTCCCCTGCAGGCCTTCCAGGCGCTGGCCGAGCGGTCGGAGGCGCTGCGCGAGCACGTCGCGGCGTACGCCTCCCGCCCGGCGCGGGCGCAGAACAAGCGCGGTGAGGCCGACATCGCCATCACCTCGGGCCACATCGGCGAGCCCGCCATCACCGGCACCTTCGTCGACTACGAGCTCTCCCCCCGCGAGTACGAGCTGAGCGTCGCCCAGACCGTGCTCCGGGTCCACACCCGCGTCGCCGACCTCTACAACGACCCGATGAGCCAGCTCGAGCAGCAGCTGCGGCTGACGGTCGAGGCGCTGCGCGAGCGCCAGGAGCACGAGATCGTCAACAACCGCGAGTTCGGCCTGCTGCACAACGCGGACATCAGCCAGCGCATCCACACCCGCAGCGGCCCGCCCACCCCCGACGACCTCGACGAGCTGCTGGCGCGCCGCCGCAAGACCCAGTTCCTCCTCGCCCACCCGCGCACCATCGCCGCGTTCGGCCGCGAGTGCACCAGCCGGGGTCTGTACCCGCAGTCCATCGACGTCCTGGGCTCCTCGGTGCGCTCGTGGCGCGGAGTGCCGCTGCTGCCCTGCAACAAGATCCCGGTGAGCGAGTCGGGGACGAGCTCGATCCTCGCCATGCGGACCGGCGAGGACAACCAGGGCGTGGTGGGCCTGCACCAGACCGGCATCCCGGACGAGTTCCAGCCGAGCCTCAACGTCCGGTTCATGGGCATCAACGAGCAGGCGATCTCCTCGTACCTGGTGAGCGCCTACTTCTCGGCGGCGATCCTGGTGCCGGACGCCCTGGGCGTCCTGGAGGACGTCGAGATCGGGCGCTAGGAGCAGCAGGCCTCAGGAACATCCGGCCTCAAGAGCATCTGACGTCCGGAGCATCGGGCGCCGGAGCACAGCACGGCGGCACCCCGGGCCGGGTCCCCCTGACAGCGGGGCCCGGCCCGGGCGTCATCAGGGCCGTACGCCGCTCACGATGCGTGTCGTGGTGGCCAGGCCGTCGGAGATCGTCGGCGCGATGCTCGTACTCGCGAGGAGAAAGCCGAGCAGGACGCAGACCAGGGCGTTCGACATGCGCAGCGAGCCGCTGCGCATGAACACGACCACCAGGACGAGCAACAACAGGACCACGGAGATCGAAATGGCCATGGCGAACCTCCTCGGCGGAGCGGTTGTCCGTCAGTCTGGCCCACACAGCGCCCCGGCCCGGGGCAGCAGGTGTACTCCATTCAGGTACGAGCGTCGCCGTCCGGGTCGGTGCTCTCGGCAGGCAGGCCGTCCGCCGGGTGCCTAGGCTGGCGGAATGAGCCGCACAGCCGCCGACAGCAGGCCTTCCGCGGAGCGGCCCGCACCGGTTCCGCAGGGCCGGGAGAGCGGGGAGCGCGAGTCCGCGTGGCGGCGGCTGCTGCACCGGGTGCCGAACGGATTTGCGATCTTCTTCGGTGCCCTCGGCCTGTTCTGTGCGATCACTTCCCTGATCATGCCGCTGCGGCGGGCGGCGCTGCCGCTGACGGAGGCGCTGGACACGCTGACCGTCCCCACCGCCCCGAACCTGGCCTACGCCGTCTTCCTGTTGCTCCTCGCGACGGCGATGGCGGCCCGCAAGCGGGTCACCCTCTGGTTCGTCCTCGCCTATCTGACCCTGCTGCTGGTCGCGGACGTCCTCCTGCTGGTGGTGGGTTACTGGGACACGATCCCCTCGCTGGTGCTGTGCGTGGCCGCGATGGCGCTGCTGATCCTGGCCCGCGGGGAGTTCTACGCGGCGTCACGGCGGGGCGCGTTCCTGCGGGCCTCGCTCGTGCTGGCGGCGGGGCTCACGGTGGCCATCCTGGTGGGCTGGGGCCTGGTGTCGCTGTTCCCCGGGTCGCTGGAGCCCGGGGGCGGCAACCGGCTGCTGTTCGTCGCCAACAAGGTGTGCGGCGGGCTGGTGAGCGGCCGGCACTTCACCGGCCACCCGCCGCACTGGCTGTATTTCCTGCTCGGGCTGCTCGGCGCGCTGGCGCTGCTCAACGCCGCCATGTCGCTCTTCCGCTCGCAGCGCCTGGAGGCGGCGCTCCACGACGACGAGGAACCCCGGATCCGTGCCCTGCTGGCCCGCTACGGCGGCCGGGATTCGCTGGGGTACTTCGCGACCCGCCGGGACAAGGCCGTGGTCTTCTCCCCCAGCGGCAAGGCGGCGGTGACCTACCGGGTGGAGGCGGGCGTCTGCCTTGCCTCCGGGGACCCGCTGGGCGATCCGGAGGCGTGGACGCCGGCGATCGACGCGTGGCTGGAGGTGGCGGGCCGCTACGGCTGGCAGCCGGCCGTGATGGGAGCCAGCGAGGTGGGCGCGAAGGCGTACGCCCGCTCGGGCCTGGGCGCGCTGCAGCTCGGCGACGAAGCGATCCTGCAGGTCGCCTCGTTCGACCTGGACGGGCGCGAGATGCGGGTGACGCGGCAGGCCGTCCACCGCGTGGAGCGCACGGGTGCCACCGTCCGCATCCGGCGGCACTCGGCGCTCACCGACGACGAGATGCAAGAGGTCATCCACCGGGCGGACGCCTGGCGGGACACCGAGACCGAGCGCGGCTTCTCGATGGCGCTGGGACGGCTCGGCGACCCGGCCGACGGCGACTGCCTGCTGGTGGAGGCGTTCGACAGCGAGGGGACGATGATCGCCCTGCTGTCGTTCGTGCCGTGGGGGCGGGACGGGGTCTCGCTGGATGTGATGCGCCGTGACCGGGCCGCACCCAACGGCGTCATGGAGTTCATGGTCACCCAGCTGTGCGCGCAGGCCGGGCGGTTCGGCGTCAAGCGCATCTCGCTGAACTTCGCGGTGTTCCGCTCCGCGTTCGAGGAGGGTGCGCGGATCGGTGCGGGGCCGGTGCTGCGGCTGTGGCGCAAGCTGCTGCTGTTCTTCTCCAAGTGGTGGCAGCTGGAGGCCCTGTACCGCTCGAACGTGAAGTACAACCCGGAGTGGCACCCTCGGTTCCTCTGCTACGCGGACGCGGGCGCCCTGGCGCGGATCGGGCTCGCCGCCGGCATCGCCGAGGGTTTCGTCGCGGTGCCCAGCCTGGGCCAGCTGTGGAACCGCGGGCGGGCCAGGGGCATCACCAGCCCGGCGTCCACCGCGGGGCTGCCGCCGCTCTCCGAGCTCGGCCTGGAGGCCGGGGCCGAGCAGGCGGGGCGGGACGGGCTCGCGGGGCTGCCGGAGCAGGTGCGGGTGCGGCGGCGGAAGCTGGAGCTGCTGCGGGCGGCGGGCGTGGAGCCGTATCCGGTCGACGCGCACCGTACGCACACCCTCGCCGCGATCCGCGCCGCCCACGCGGGGCTCAAGCCGTCATCCCGCACGGGCGAGCGGGCGAAGGTGACCGGCCGCGTGCTGCTGGTCCGCAACCACGGCGGCGTCGCGTTCGCCGTCCTCCGCGACTGGTCCGGAGACCTGCAGCTGACCTTCACCCGGGAGGACTGCGGCCGGGAGGGGCTGCGGCGCTTCGCCACGCACGTCGACCTCGGCGACCACATCGAGGCGGAGGGCGAGATCGGCACCACCGACCGCGGTGAGCTCACCGTCTTCGTCAGCAGCGCCCGGATGACCGCGAAGTGCCTGCGCCCCCTGCCCGACAAGCGGCACGGCCTGAGCGACCCCGAGGCACGGGTGCGCATGCGCTACGTGGACCTGGCCGTCTCGACGGAGGCGCGGCAGACGGTGCGGGCGCGCAGCGCGGCCGTGCAGGCGTTGCGCCAGGGGCTGCTCGACCGCGGCTTCCTGGAGGTGGAGACGCCCATGCTCCAGCAGATCCACGGCGGCGCCAACGCCCGGCCGTTCACCACGCACATCAACGCCTACGACCTCGACCTGTACCTGCGGATCGCGCCGGAGCTCTACCTCAAGCGGCTGTGCGTGGGCGGCATGGAGAAGGTATTCGAAATGGGCCGCACGTTCCGGAACGAGGGCGTGTCGTACAAGCACAATCCCGAATTCACGATGCTGGAGGCGTACCAGGCGTTCGCGGACTACGACGTGATGCTCGACCTGACGCGCGAGCTGATCCAGGCCGCGGCCGTCGCCGCCCACGGGTCGGCGGTGGCGCTGCGGGCGGACGCCGGGGGCAGGCCGGTCGAGCACGACATCTCGGGGCCGTGGCCGGTGAAGACCGTCTACGGCGCGGTCTCCGAGGTACTCGGCGAGGAGGTCGACGCGGACACCCCGGTGGGAACGCTGCGGCGGCACTGCGACGCGGCCGGGGTGCCGCACCGGCCGGAGGACGGGCGCGGGGACATCGTGCTGGAGATGTACGAGCGGCTGGTCGAGGAGCGCACGGAGCTGCCCGTCTTCTACAAGGACTTCCCCACCGACGTCTCGCCGCTCACCCGCCCGCACCGCGACGATCCGCGGGTCGCCGAGCGCTGGGACCTGGTGGCCTTCGGCACGGAGCTGGGCACGGCGTACTCGGAGCTGATCGACCCCATCGAGCAGCGGCGCCGGCTGACCGCGCAGTCGCTGCTGGCGGCGGGCGGCGACCCGGAGGCGATGGAGCTGGACGAGGACTTCCTGCGGGCGCTGGAGTACGCGATGCCGCCGACGGGAGGGCTCGGGATCGGGGTGGACCGGCTGGTGATGTTCCTGACGGGGCTGTCGATCCGGGAGACTCTGCCGTTCCCGTTGGTGCGGAGGCGTTGACAGCGGGATACGAATGACAAAGAGGCCACTAAAAGGATCGCTTTGAGAAAGCGATAGAATCCTTTATTTGCCTTATAGATCCGCCGTTGTTAGCTTGCGAATATGACCTCCGCACAGCGCACCCGAACCCCGTGGACACCGATGGCGGCGACCGCGCTGCTGTGGGGCTCCGCGTTCACCGCCATCCAGGTGGCGCTGCCGGACTACTCCCCGGCCTCCGTCGCGCTCCTGCGCATGGCCATCACCATCGCCGTCCTCCTGCCGTGCCTGTTCCTCGGACGCATCGGCCGGCTGCACCGCGGCGACGTGCTGCGCATGGCAGCCTTCGGCCTGACCGGCATGACGGCCTACCAGGTGCTGCTGTGCGCCGGCGAGCAGAGCGTGGACGCGGGCACCGCGGCCATGCTGATCGCCGCGTCCCCGGTCTTCACCACCGTGCTCGGCATGGCCTTCCTGGGCGACCGGCCCGGCAGGCGGGGCCTGGCCGGTCTCGCGGTGGCGCTCACCGGCGCGCTCACCGTCGCCGTCACTTCGGGCGGCGGGAGCGGTTCGCTCATGGGCGCGCTCATGGTGCTCGCCGCGGCCGCGACCCAGGCCACGTCCTTCGCCCTGCAGAAGCCGCTGCTCAAGCGGTACTCGGGCGCTGAATGCGTCTTCTACGGCAGCCTGTTCGGCATGGTGCCGCTGCTGCCGCTCGCCCCCGAAGCGGTGGGGCAGATCGCGGCGGCCGACGGCCACCGCACGCTGGCGGTGCTCTGGCTGGGCCTGGGCTGCACCGCGATGGCCTTCTGGACCTGGTCGCGGACCCTGCGGGCCACGACGGCGTCGACGGCTTCGCTGGTGCTGTACGCGGTGCCGGTCGCTGCGCTCGGCCTCGACGCGGCGTTCCTGGGGAACCTGCCGTCGCTCAATGCGGTCGTAGGTGGGCTGCTGGTGCTCGCGGGTGTCGCCGTCGCCACCGTGCGGAGGGCGTCGAAGGCGCCGGAGCCGGAGCGGGTGGAGCCCACTGTGGCTGAGCGTGAGCTCGTGGACAGCCGACGCTAGTCCGCACGGGGCTCCGCCCCCGCCGCCGCGGACGGCGCGGAGGGCTTGTCTCCGGCGCCGCCGGAACCCCGGTCCTCAGACGCCGGACGGGCTCTCCTTCAACAGCTCGCCCCACCGCACCGTCTCGTCGCACCACCGGTTCAGCAGCACGCTGTCGTGTCCCACCGCCAGCAGGCCCGCCCCGCTCTCGGCGCGGTAGCTCTCGACCGCCGCCACGAGTGCCGCCGCCGTCGACGCGTCCAGCATGGCCGTCATCTCGTCGCAGATCAGCCAGCGCGGGCGCAGGACGAGGGCCCGGGCCAGGCAGGCGCGCTGCAGCTGGCCGTCGCTGACCTCGTGCGGGCGCCGGCCGAGCAGTTCCCGGGAGAGCCCGACGCGTTCGGCCAGGCCGGCGACCGCCGCCGCGGCCTCGTCCCGGCGGCCCGTCGCCCGCAGCGGCTCCGCGATCAGGTCGGCGAGCCGCATGCGCGGGTCCGCGGCGAGGCGCGGCTGCTGGAAGACCACGCCGAAGGCCGTGCGCTGCTCGCGCGGGGCGCGGTGGCGCCAGCCGCGGACGGGGGCGCCGTCGATGACGACGGTCCCGGAGTCCGGCCGGTGCAGCAGGGCGGCCACCCGGGCGAGGGTGGACTTGCCGCAGCCGCTGGGGCCGAGCAGGCCGACGGACCGGCCGGCGCCGAGCGTCAGCGAGACCTCGCGGACGACGGGCGCGCGCCGGTCGTAGCCTGCGGTGATACGGCTCAGTTCGAGCACGCGGTGGCCTCCTCCGGGTGGTGGCAGGCAACGCCGTCGACGGGCTCCGGGAGCGTCCCGCACCGTGCGGTCGCCCGTGCGCAGCGGGGGGCGAAGGCGCAGCCGTCGGGCAGGTCGCCGAGTTCGGGGGGCATGCCCGGGATGGGGGTGAAGGCCCGCTCGGGCAGGGCGTCGAGCAGGGCGCGGGCGTAGGGGTGGCGGGGGCCGGGTGCGCCGAAGAAGGCGGGGGCGTCGGCGATCTCGACGATGCGGCCCGCGTACATGACGGCGACGCGGTCGGCGATGCGCCGGGCCGCCGCGAGGTCGTGGGTGATCATCAGCAGGGCGCGGCCGGTGTCGGCGTGCCGCCGCAGTTCGTCGACCGTGCGGTCGACGAGGTCGCGGTCGAGGCCGGTCGTCGGCTCGTCGGCGAGCAGGAGCGGGGCGTCGCCGACGAGGGCGAGCGCGGTGGCGGCGCGCTGGGCGAGGCCGCCGGAGAGCTGGTGGGGGTGCCGGTCCAGGTGCGTGGCGGGGAAGGCCGCCCGTTCGGCCGCGGCCTCGGCCGCTTCGCGCAGCCCGGCCTTGCGGAGGCCCGTCAGCTCGCGGACGGTCTCCTCCAGCTGGGAGCGCACCGTGCGGACGGGGGTGAGGTGTGCGGAGGGGCTCTGCGGGACGAGGCCGATACGGCGGCCGCGTACGGTGCGGGCGAGGGTGCGCTCGTCGGCGGCCAGGAGGTCGAGGTCGCCCAGGAGGGCCCGGCCGGTGGCCTCGGCGTTGCGGGGCAGCAGGCCGAGCAGGGCGGAGGCCAGGACGGATTTGCCGCAGCCGCTCTCGCCGATGAGGGCGAGGCATTCGCCGGGGAACAGCTCGAACGAGGCGCCGGTGACGGCGGCGACCCCGCGGCCGCCGCGCATCCGGAACCGTACGGAGAGGTCGTCCACGGACAGCACGGGACTCACAGGCTCAGCTCCGATCGGCGGCGCGGGTTGAGCCGTTCCCGCCATGCGGCCGCAAGGCCCGCCACGGCCAGGGTGGGGACGATGATGAACAGCCCGGGGAAGAGCGTCGGCCACCAGTCGCCCGCGAGGAGGGAGCCGCGCGCGCTCTGGACCATGTTGCCGAGGCTCGCCTGGTGCGTGGGCAGGCCCAGGCCGAGGAACGACAGCGCGGACTCGTGCCAGATGGCGTGCGGGATCATCAGCACCGCCGCGAGCCCCGCCTGGGGCAGCACGGCCGGCAGCAGGTGGCGGACGGCCACGCGCCACCGCGAGGCTCCGCCGGACACCGCCGCGTCGATGTACGGGCGCGAGCGCAGGGACAGCACCTCGGCGCGGACGATCCGCGCCGTCGACAGCCAGTGCGTGACGACGACGGAGGCGACCACCGGCCAGACGCCGGGGCGGAACATCGTGACGACGAAGATGCCGAGCAGCAGGTGCGGCACGGACGAGAAGAGGTCGACGAGCCGCATCAGCACGCGGTCCGTCCAGCCGCCCAGCGCGCCCGCGACCGCGCCGACCGCCGTGCCGATGACGGTCGCGGCGAGGGCGGCGGCGACGCCGACGAGGAGCGAGACGCGGAGCCCGTAGACGCTGCGCAGCAGCAGGTCTCGGCCCACCTCGTCGGTGCCGAAGAGGTGGGCCCAGGAGGGCGGCTGCAGCTTGGCGGCGAGGTCGACGGCCTGCTGGTCCAGGGGCACGGCGAGCGGGACGGCCAGCACGGTGAGGACGACGGCCGCCGTCACGGCGGCGGAGACGCGCGTACGCGTGCGGGGGTCAGCCGTACGCGTGCGGGGGTCAGCCATCGAAGCCCACCCTCGGGTCGGCCAGCCCGTAGAGCAGGTCGGACAGCAGGTTCCCCACCAGGACGGCCGCCGTCGCGAGGACGGTCAGGGCGGCGAGCAGCGGGAAGTCGACCTTGGTGGCGGCCTCGACGGTCGCGGAGGCGATGCCGGGCCAGCTGAAGACGGTCTCCACCAGCAGGGCGCCCGTGATGAGCTCGGGGACGCGGGAGCCGACGAGGGTGAGGACGGGCAGCAGCCCGGAGCGCAGGGCGTGGCCGAGGAGGACGGTCCGCTCGCGCAGGCCGCGGGCGCGGGCGCCGCGCACGGGGTCCTCGTCCAGCGCGTCGCCGACGCCCTGGCGCACGTAGAGCACGAACCAGGGCAGCTGGGAGACGGCGAGGACCGCCGCGGGCAGGACGACGTGGGAGGCGACCTGGCCGGGCGTGGCGACGTCGCTGCCGGTGTCGGTGAGTCCGCCGGCGGGCAGGGCGCCGAGCTTGAGGGAGAAGAGCCAGACGGCGAGGAGGCCGAGCCAGAACGGCGGGGCGGCTTCGAGCGCGTACGCCAGGGAGGTCACGGCCCGGTCGAACAGGCCGCCCCGGCGGCGTGCCGCGAGGACGCCGAGCACGGTGCCGGCGGTCACGGCCAGCGCGAAGGCGATGCCGCACAGGAGCACGGACCAGCCGATGCGTTCGCCGATGACCTGGGAGACGGGCTGGCGGAGCGCCGCGGAGGTGCCGAGGTCGCCGGTGAGGGCGGAGGTCAGCCAGTCCCACCAGCGGGCGGTGAAGGGCCGGTCGGCGCCGAGGTTGTCGCGCAGCTGGTCGAGGACGTCCTGGCGGGCGCCGAGCCCGGCGCTGCCGGCGTAGGCCCTGGCGGGGTCGAAGGGCGAGGCCGCGGCGATCGCGAAGACCCCGAAGGTGACGGCGGCGAGCACGGGGACGGCGGCCAGCAGCCGCCGTCCGGCCATGCGCGCCATGGGCCCCCACGGGAGCCCGGCGGCAGCGCGGGTCACTTCTTCGGCTGCCAGTCCTCGACGTTCCACCAGGGCCCGGCGCCGAGGCCGTGGTCGTGCGGCTCGACCTGGGTGGAGAGGTCCTTCCAGCGGTCGGTCATCACGTAGAGGTGGTCGACGTGGGTGAGGAAGGTGTAGCCGGGGTTGTCGGCGAGGCCGCGCTGGACCTTGTCGTAGGCGGCCTTGCGGGCGGCCTTGTCGCCGCTGCGCCGGCCTTCCTCGAGCGCCTTGTCGACGTCGGGGTTGCTGTAGGCGGCCATGTTGTTGAAGCCGTCGAGGGCGAGGGAGGAGTGCAGGAGGTTGTAGAGGTCGAAGTCGGGGTCGGCGGGGTTGCCGCCGCCGGCGAGGACCGCGTCCTCCTTCATCCGCGGCTCGATGACCTCCCAGGTGCCGCTCTGCACCTTGGCCTCGATGCCGGCCTTCTTGGCGTCGGAGGCGAAGGCGAGGGCGTGCTCCTCGCGGAGCTTGTCGCCGGCGGGGAACCAGAGGGTGAAGGAGGCGCGCTGCCCGTCCTTCTCGCGGATGCCGCCGTCGCCCGGCTTCCAGCCGGCGTCGTCCAGGAGCTGCTTGGCCTTGCCGAGGTCGTGCGGGCGCTCGGTGCCCTTGGCGAACCACTCGCTGTCGGTGGGGACGGGGCCGTGGCCGGCCCGGCCGGCGCCTTCGAGGAGCTTGTCGACCATGGCCTTGCGGTCGACGGCGAGGTCGAGGGCGCGGCGCACGGCGACGTCGCCGGTGACCTTGTTCGCGGTGGGGAGGGTGACGCCGCGGAAGTCGGTGGTCTTCGCGGTGATGGTCACCTTGCTCTTGTCGCCCTTGAAGCCCCTGGCCAGGTTGGGCGGCAGGATGGCGCCGTCGAGGTCGCCGGAGCGCAGCCGTGTGGCGCGCACGTCGTCGTCCTTGATGATCGCCATGGTGAGCTTCTTGACCTCGGGCTCGCCGCCCCAGTAGCCGGGGTTGGCCTTGAAGGTCAGCTTCTCGCCCTTGCTCCAGCCGGTGAGGACGTAGGGGCCGGTGCCTATGGGGGCGGTGTTGAAGGAGCCGGTGTTGACGTCCTGGCCCTTGGCCGCGTGCTCGGGGACGATGGGCAGGACGGTGCGCTCGGCGAAGGGCGCGTAGGGGTACTTGAGCGCGAAGACGACCGTGTCGTCGGACTCGGCGGTGACCTTCTCGACGGCGTCGAGCTCGCCCTTGGCGGCGTTGTTGGTCTTCTCGTCGAGGATGGTCCGGTAGGTGAAGACCACGTCCTTGGCCGAGAACGGCTTGCCGTCGCTGAACTTCACGCCGTGGCGGAGCTTGAAGGTGTACGTGCGCCCGTCGTCGCCGACCTTCGGGAGGGCGTCGGCGAGGGCGGGGCGGAGCTTCATCTCCGCGTCGCGGCGGAGCAGACCGTCGAAGATCTTGGAGTTGCCGTCCTTGCCGTAGCCGAGGAGGGGGCTGAGGGTCTCGGGCTCGTTGGCGAGGCCGACGACCAGGGAGTCCTTGGGCCCCTCTGCGCCACTGCCGCCCGGTGTCGAGCAGGCCGCCGCGCCTGCTGCGAGAACGCCTGCCATGGCCGTGGCGGCCACTCCCCGTACGGACCGGGCCGTCATGCCCCACACCCCTGCTCAAGATCTGTCGACATATTGCTATTGCGAATCACTCGCAATTAAACAACAGGTCAAGGAGCGCCTTTGCATGCGGGTCCGGTGCTCGCGCGCGGGGACAGCCTGGGAAGGGCGTCCTGGACGCTGACCGGCGGGCCGCCGTCGAGGAGGGCGAGGAGCTGCTGGGCGGCCCGGCGGCCGAAGGCGGCGGTGTCGCGGACCAGGGCCGTGAGCGCGGGGTGGGCGCTGCGGCAGAGCACCGAGTCGTCCCAGGCCACGATCGAGAGGGCGGCGGGTACGGACACGCCGCGCCCGGCCGCCACCGCCAGGCCCGCCACGGCCATCACGTCGTTGTCGTAGACGATCGCGGTGGGAGGGCGGCCACCGGCCAGCTCCCTGCGGGTGGCCTCGGCGCCCTGAGCGTCGGAGTAGTCGGTGGTCACCGAGCGCGCGTCCGGCAGGCCGCGGCGGGCCGCCTCCGCGCGCAGGCAGGCCATGCGGCGCCGGGTGTGGGCGAGCTCCGGCAGGCCGGCGATGTGGGTGATGCGGCGGTGACCCAGGCCGTACAGGTGACCGATGATCGAGGCCATCGCTCCGGTGTCGTCGGCCCACAGGGTGGAGATCGCGCCGTGCGGCGCGCCCCGGCCGTCGAGCGCGCCGACGACCACGGCGGGCAGGCCGAGGCGGTCGAGCAGGGCCGGGCGGGGGTCGTCGGCCCGCGGGTCGACGACGAGCAGGCCGTCCACGCGACGCTCGGCCCACCAGCGGCGGTAGACCGCGCACTCGGCGTCGAGGTCCTCCACGACCTGGAAGAGCAGCCCGAGCCCCCGGCCGGCCAGCACCTCCTGTACGCCGGAGACCAGCTGCAGGAAGAAGGACTCGACGCCGAGCGTGCGGGCGGGCCTGGCCAGGACGAGGCCCACGGTGGCCGCGCCCTCCCCCGAGAGGGCGCGGGCGGCGGTGCTGGGCTGCCAGCCCAGCTGCTCGGCGACCCGGCGGATGCGCGCGCGGGTGGCTTCCGAGACTCCCGGGCGGCCGTTGAGCGCGAAGGAGACCGCGCTCTCCGAGACGCCCGCCCGGCGCGCGATGTCCTTGATCGTCGGGCGGCGGGCCGGTGTGCGGCGCACGGCGCACCCTCCCCTCGGCCGGCATCCGGAAGCTCCTGAGCGTCTGAGCGTCTGAGCGGTAACACACTAAAGCGCATTAGCCGTTGACGACAGTATTGACTAACTCCCGTTCCGGGTGCACCTTTTGGACCGCTGCCACTGCCGACTTCCTTGCTGCTGCCCCCCCGCACCGTCACCTCCTCTCGACCGAAGGAGTTCGCCGGCCATGCCGATACGCCGTGGAGCCCTCGCCGCGACCGTTCCGCTGCTCGTGTCCGCCCTCACGCTGACCGCCTGCGGCTCGGGCGGATCCGGCTCCGGATCCGGGGAGGGCGGCGGCGCGGACGGGAAGCCCGAGGGCGACATCACCTTTCAGACCTGGAATCTGCGCAGCAATTTCAAGGACTACTTCACCGGCCTGGTGGCGGAATTCGAGAAGGCGCACCCGGGCGTCCGGGTCAAATGGCTGGACCAGCCGGCCGACAACTACGCGGACAAGCTCGGGGCGGACGCCGCCGCCGGGACCCTGCCGGACGTCGTCAACGTCTCCCCCGATCTGTCGTACCCGCTGGCCAAGGCCGGTCTGCTGATGAACCTCGACAAGGAGGCGGCCGCCGCGAAGTTCAAGGGCGAGTACACCCCGGAGGCCTGGCAGGGAAATGTGCTGCCGGGACTGGACGGCTCGTACTCCTTCCCCTGGTACCTCAACACCGGACCGCTGTTCTACAACAAGGCCCTCTTCCGGCAGTCCGGCCTCGACCCCGAAAAGCCCCCGAAGACCTACGACGAGCTGTTCGCGGCGGCGCGGACCATCGCGGAGCGCTCGGGCGGGAAGACGGCGACGCTCGGGGGCACCCCCGCCGTCGAGGACTTCGGCCGCTACGGCGTGAAGCTCATGAACGACGACGCGACCCGGTTCACGTACAACGAACCCAAGGGCGTGGAACTGCTCACCGCGTACAAGAACCTCTACGAGCGCGGCGGCCTCGATCCGCAGGCGCTGACCAACACGCCGGACAAGACGGGGCAGAAGTTCCTGGAGCAGAAGGTCGCCATGAATCCGGGCAGCGCCCACGACCTCGAGAACTTCAAGAAGAGCGCCCCCGGCCTCTACCGCAACCTCGGCATCACCGACGCGCCCAACAACACCGGAAAGCCCAACATGTACGTGATGGGCCTCGGTATCAACAGCCGCAGCAAGCACAAGGCCGCGGCCGTCGCGTTCGCGCACTTCGTGACCGACAGGAAGAACCAGGAGGCCTTCGCCCACAAGGTCGCCGTCTTCCCCAGCACCAAGGGATCTCTGGACGACCCGTACTGGACGAAGGACGACGGCACCGACGAGGGCAGGGTGCGGGTGGCCTCCGCGAAGATGCTGAAGGGGGCGGTGAATTACACACCGGTCGTGCTCAGCGAGGAGATGAAGACCGTCCTCAAGAACGAGGTCGCCAAGGCGCTCCAGGGAAAGAAGTCGCCCCGGCAGGCTCTGGACGACGCGGCCGCGCAGAGCAACAAGCTGCTCAAGCAGGGCTGACGGGCGTGAAGCGGGTGCGTACGCACCGGGCGGCCAGCCCCTGGCTCTTCCTGCTGCCCGGCCTCGGGACCGTCGCCGCCTTCAACCTCTACCCCTTCCTCACCACGCTCCACAAGGCGTTCACGGACGCCCGTACGCTGACCCCCGGCAGCTGGGTGGGGCTGCGCAACTTCCGGGAGCTGCTGGAGGACGAGCAGTTCTGGGTGGCCCTGCGCAACAGCGGGCTCTACGTCGTCCTCGTCGTGCCCTTCACCGTGCTGCTGCCGCTGCTGCTCGCGCTCCTGGTGCAGAAGCGGATCCCGGGCGTCGCGTTCTTCCGGTCCGCCTTCTACACCCCGGTCGTGGCCTCCGTCGTCGTGGTGGCCCTGATCTGGGAATGGATGCTCGACGACCGCGGCCTGGTCAACGCCATCCTGCGGGTCCTCGGGGCCGGGTCGGTCTCCTTCCTCGGCGACGAGTGGCTGCTGCTGTTCAGCGCGATGGCGCTGACGGTCTGGAAGGGACTCGGCTACTACATGATCATCTATCTGGCGGCGCTGGCGAACGTGCCGCGCGAGCTGCACGAGGCGGCGGCCGTCGACGGCGCAGGCCCCCTGCGCCGCTTCACGGCCGTCACCGTGCCCGCCGTGCGCTCCACGATGGTGCTGGTCGGCGCCCTGTCGTCGGTCGCCGCCTTCAAGGTCTTCTCCGAGGTCTACCTGCTGGCCGGGCCCACCGGCGGTCCGGCCGGCCAGGACACCACCCTCGTCATGCTCCTCCAGCGCACCGGAACGGGGCTCAACGGGCGCGTCGGCTACTCCTCCGCGATCTCCCTGATCGTCTTCGCCGTCGCCCTGGTGCTGATGCTGCTCGTCCTGCGCGCCGACCGGAGGGACGGACAGGGCCCGCAGGACGCGCGAGGCGGACGGGACCCGAAGGGCAGGCAGGCGTGAACCGCGCGACGCCCTGGGAGAAGGCCGTGCGCTACGTGCTGCTCCTCGCCGTCCTGGCCCTCACCGTCGGCCCGTTCCTCTGGCAGCTCTCGACCTCCCTCAAGAGCACCACCGAGGACATCTACACCTCCCCTCCGCGCTTCCTGCCGGCGCATCCGACCGGCCACAACTACGCCGAGGTCGCGGACATCGTCCCCGTGTGGGACTACGCCCTCAACTCCCTCAAGGTCGCCGCCGCGAACGTCCTCACCAACCTCGCCGGCGCCTCCATGGCCGGCTACGCCCTGGCCCGGCTGCGGTTCCGCGGCCGCCGGGCGGCGGGGCTGGCCTTCGTCGCGGCCGTGCTGGTGCCCCTGGAGTCCGTCGTCATCGCCCAGTTCACGATGATGCGCGACCTGGAGCTCAACAACACGCTCGTCGCCGTCGTCCTGCCCGGGGCGGTCGGCGCGCTCAACGTGCTGCTGATGCGCAACGCCTTCGCCGCCCTGCCCTACGAGACCGAGGAGGCGGCCGTCATCGACGGGGCGAACGTCTGGCAGCGCTTCGTGCGCGTCGCGCTGCCCTCGGTGAAGGGGACGCTCGCCGTCGTCGCGATCTTCTCCTTCATGGGGGCGTGGGACGACTTCCTGTGGCCGCTGATCGTCCTGTCCGACCCCGACCGCTTCACCCTGACCATCGGCCTGAACTACCTGCACGGCACCTTCCAGCAGGACCCGCGGCTCGTCGCCGCCGGCACCGTCATCGCCGTCGCCCCGCTCGTCGTGATGTTCGTCTGCCTCCAGCGGTACTTCTTCCGCGGCGTCGAGGAGGGCGCCGTCAAGGGCTGATCTCCCGCCCCGCCACCCCTGCTGCCGCCACCGCCCGGAGGGTCACCCACCGCCCGAAGGGGCATCCAGAGCCCGAAAGGCACTCACAGAAGGGACACCCGCGCCCCATGCGCTTCGGCGTCAACTACACCCCGGCCCGCGGCTGGTTCCACCACTGGCTCGACTTCGACCTGGACGACGTCCGCGCCGACCTGGACTCCGTGGCCGCGCTCGGCCTCGACCACATCCGCGTCTTCCCCCTCTGGCCCCTCTTCCAGCCCAACCGCACCCTGATCCGCCCGCGCGCCGTCGAGCAGCTCGTCCAGCTGGTGGACGCGGCCGGGGAGCGCGGGCTCGACGTCAACGTCGACGGGCTGCAGGGGCACCTGTCCAGCTTCGACTTCATCCCGTCCTGGACCACGACCTGGCACCGCCGCAACCTCTTCACCGACCCCGACGTGGTCGACGCCCAGGCACGCCTCCTCACCGAACTGGCGGCCGCCCTCGCCGACCGGCCCCACTTCCTCGGCATGACCGTCGGCAACGAGGTCAACCAGTTCTCCGGACCGCCCCACCCCGACCCCGACCGGATCCGGCCCCGTGACGCCGGCGGCTGGCTGCGGCGCATGCTCGCCGCGTGCGAGGAGGGGGCCCCGGGCAGGACCCACCTGCACGCCTCGTACGACGCCGCCTTCCACGACGGAGCGCACCCCTTCACCCCGGCGCACTCGGCACGGCTCGGCGCCATGACCGCCGTGCACTCCTGGGTGTTCAACGGCACCGCGCAGCGGCACGGCCCCGGTGACGTCGCCGAGCGCCACGCCGCCTACCTCGTCGAGCTCTCCAAGGCGTGGGCGGACGACGCGGCGCGCCCCGTCTGGCTGCAGGAGGTGGGGGCGCCCGCCCCGCACGTTCCGCCCGGCCGCGCCGCCGCCTTCACCGAGGCGACCGTCCGTCACGTCCTGGACTGCCCCGGCGTGTGGGGGATCACCTGGTGGTGCTCCCACGACGTCGACCGGGCGCTGGCCGACTTCCCCGAGCTGGAGTACGGGCTGGGGCTGCTCACCAACGACCGCGAGGTCAAGCCCGCCGGGGAGGCGTTCGCCCGCCTCGCCCGGGAGCACGGGAGCGGCGGGCCGTCCGGGTCGCCCGAGCCGCCCCTGCTGCCCGCGCCGCGACGGACCGCCCTGGTCCTGGACGCCGGGGACGTCGAGGACGCGCCGGGGCGGGCGGTGTGCGCGCCGGGCGGCGCGTTCTTCGAGGCGTGGATGCGGGTCGCCTCCGGCGGGGGGCGGCCGGCGGTGGTGCTGGCCCAACGGGCCGGTGACGCTGCGCATCTGGCTGCGCGGGGCGTCACGGAAGTGATCGCGGTCGATCAGGTGCCCTAAGGCTGCGCCGCCGCCACATGAACCGGGCTCCGCCCCGGACCCCGGTCCTCGAACGCCGGACGGGCTTGAATTCTGGAGGAGCCACCATGAATGTCACGCGCAGGAGAGCCCTCGCCGCCGGCGCCGGCGGCCTCGCGGCCGTCGCCCTGTCCGGCGGTCGAGCGACGGCGGCCCCTGCCCCTCCCCCCGCCCTCCAGCCGTACGCCTCCTACTGGTTCCCCGACAGCCTGCCGGCCGGTTCGCCCGAGCCGGGGGTGGTCTGGCGGAGCCTGGCCGCCTGGGAGCCGGAGGAGGATCCCGACCTGCCGTTCAACCGGGCGTCCGTGCCGCTCGCCGCCCGTTTCGCTCCCCCGCCGCCCAACGGCACCGCCCGCGCCGGGCAGGCCCGCGTCAGCGCGCTCGCCGCCTTCGCCACCACCTCGGGCAACCCCTCGCAGGGCGCGCCGACCGCCGACTACTACGCCCTCACCAACTGGGCCTACCTCGACGAACTGGTCTTCTGGGGCGGCTCCTCGGGCGAGGGGCTGATCCTGGCGCCCAACGCGCCGGTCGTGGACGCCGCCCACCGCAACGGCGTGCCCGTCCTCGGCACGGTGTTCCTGCCGCCCGCGGCCTACGGAGGACAGCTGCGGTGGACGCGGGACCTGGTGCGGCGCGGACCGGACGGCGGCTTCCCGCTGGCCGACCGGCTGATCCGGGTGGCCCGGGCGTACGGCTTCGACGGCTGGTTCGTCAACGCCGAGACCGACGGGGGCGATGCGCGGCTCGGCGCGGACATGCGCGACTTCATCGCGTACCTGCAGGGGCACGGCGCGGGCCTGCGGGTCACCTGGTACGACGCGATGGCCGTCTCCGGCGGCATCGACTGGCAGAACCGGCTCAACGAGCACAACGCCCCCTTCTTCCAGGCGGCCGGCTCGATGTTCCTGAACTTCAACTGGGACCGCTCCGGGCTCGTCTCCTCCGCCGGCCTCGCGCGCCGGATGGGGCGCAGCCCGTACGACCTGTGGGCGGGGATCGACGTGGAGGCCCGCGGCTGGGACACGCCGGTGGACTGGGACGCGGTCGTCCCGGCGGCGGGCCCGCACGTCACCTCGTACGGCTTCTACCGTCCCGAGTGGACGTGGAAGAGCCTGCCCGCCGGAGGGCGCGGCCCGGCCGCCTTCCACGCGCGCGACGACCGCTTCTGGTCCGGGCAGGGCCTCGACCCGTCCGCGCCGGAGGCGGGGCCGTGGCGGCCACCGGCCGCGTCGGTCGCGGACCGGTCCACGCTCACCGCGCTCCCGTTCGCCACGACCTTCAACACCGGGCACGGCCTGGGCTGGTACGAGAAGGGCCGGCGGACGGGCGACTCCGCGTGGAACCACCTGGGGCTGCAGGACCGGCTGCCCGGCCGGCGCTGGACGGTCCGCACGGAGGGCCCGCGGCCGGAGGTCGGCTTCGACTTCGCCGACGCCTGGCGGGGCGGCAGCAGCCTGCTCGTCGACGGCAGGCTCGCCGGCTCTGCGACGGTCGAGCTGTACGCGGCACGGCTGCCGTTCCCGGACTCCACGGTCGTCGAGCTGGCCCAGCGCACGGACCCCGGCTCGGCGGCGGTCCGCGTCGAGCTGGCGGTCGCCGTGGACGACGAGCCGTACGCCTTCCTGCCGGCCGGCGCGTTCCGCGCGGGCGGCCGCGGCTGGACCACGGTCACCGTCCGTGCCGGGGCGAAGCTGCGCGGCCGCAAGGGGCGGACGATCCGCTCGCTCGGCATCCGGCTCACCGCCGCGGACGGCGGTGCGGTGCGCTGGCGCCTGGGCGGGCTGGCGGTGCGCGCCGCCGCCCCGGCGGCACCCGCCCGGCCGGCGCACGCCGCGATCACCGCGGCGCGGGTGGGCGCCGACGGCACGGCCGGGCTGCGTCTGGCCTGGGGAGCCCCCGCCGGAAGCGGCCACCGCACCGTCCCCGTACGCCAGTACGAGGTGCGCCAGGCCCTGCCCGGCGGGCGCTTCCGCTTCCTCGGCGGCACCTGCGGGCATGCCTACTACGTCCCGGCGCTGCGTCGTACGGACGGCGAGGCGGCCACCCGCATCGAGGTGCGCGCCGTGGACGAGCTGTACAGCGTCTCCGCCCCCGCTCCCGTCACCTTTCGCTGGTAAGGAATCCGACCTGATGCACAACGACCGCACCATCACCGAAGCCCGGCTGAAGCGCGTGCTGGACGAGCGCATCCGGCCGGCCGTGTACCCCGAGTCGGTGCCGCTGTCCGTCACCGTCTGGAACGCGCCCGGCGAGCCCGTCCCGGTGGCCGAGGGGATCGCCGCCGGGGGCGTGCCGATCGAGGCCGGCGCGGCGTGGGGGCCGCCGTGGGGCACGAGCTGGTTCACCGTCGCGGGCAGCGTGCCGCGGCACTGGGCGGGCCGTACGGTCGAGGCGCTGCTCGACCTGGGGTTCGACGAGAACATGCCGGGCTTCCAGTGCGAGGGGCTCGTCCACCGGCCGGACGGCTCGCCCGTGAAGGGCCTGAACCCGCGCAACCAGTGGGTCCGCATCGCCGACCGGGCGGTGGGCGGCGAGGAGGTGCTGCTGCACGTCGAGGCGTCGTCCAACCCCGTCATCCTCGACTACCACCCGTTCGTGCCGACCGAACTGGGCGACCGGGAGACGGCGGACGGCGAGCCGCGCTACCGGCTGGCGCGCATGGACCTCGCGGTCTTCGACCGGACGGTGTGGGAGCTGGTCCAGGACCTGGAGGTGCTGGAGGGTCTGATGACCGAGCTGCCGGTGGAGTCGCCGCGCCGCTGGGAGATCCTGCGGGCGGTCGAGCGCGCGCTGGACGCGGTCGACCTGCAGGACGTCGGCGGTACGGCGGCCGCGGCGCGCGAGCGGCTCGCGGCCGTCCTGTCCGCCCCCGCGCACGCCTCCGCGCACCGGATCAGCGCGGTGGGCCACGCGCACATCGACTCGGCGTGGCTGTGGCCGCTCCGCGAGACGGTGCGCAAGGTCGCCCGCACGACGTCGAACATGACCGCGCTGCTGGAGGACGAGCCGGAGTTCGTCTACGCCATGTCGCAGGCCCAGCAGTTCGCGTGGATCAAGGAGCACCGGCCGGAGGTGTACGCGCGCGTGAAGAAGGCCGTCGCGGACGGCCGGTTCGTGCCGGTGGGCGGCATGTGGGTGGAGTCGGACACGAACATGCCGGGGTCGGAGGCGCTGGCCCGGCAGTTCGTGCACGGCAAGCGCTTCTTCCTGGAGGAGTTCGGGATCGAGACGGAGGAGGTGTGGCTGCCGGACTCCTTCGGCTACTCCGCCGCACTGCCGCAGCTGGTGAGGCTGGCGGGGGCCAAGTGGTTCCTGACGCAGAAGATCTCGTGGAGCCAGGCGAACAAGTTCCCGCACCACACGTTCTGGTGGGAGGGCCTGGACGGCACCCGCGTCTTCACTCACTTCCCGCCGATCGACACCTACAACGCCCAGCTCTCGGGCCGGGAGCTCGCGCACGCCGTCCGCAACTTCCAGGAGAAGGGCGGGGCCACCCGCTCCCTCGCGCCGACGGGGTGGGGCGACGGGGGCGGCGGCACCACGCGCGAGATGCTGGCGCGGGCGAAGCGGCTGGCGGACCTGGAGGGCTCGGCGCGGGTGGTCTTCGAGAAGCCCTCGGCGTTCTTCGAGAAGGCGCACGCGGAGTACGGCGACGCGCCGGTGTGGGTGGGCGAGCTGTATCTGGAGCTGCACCGGGCGACCCTGACCAGCCAGGCCCGCACCAAGCAGGGCAACCGGCGCAGCGAGCACCTGCTGTACGAGGCAGAGCTGTGGGCGGCGACGGCGGCCGTGCGGACGGGCTTCCCGTATCCGCACGAGGCGCTGGACCGGATCTGGAAGACGGTGCTGCTGCACCAGTTCCACGACATCCTGCCGGGCACGTCGATCGCGTGGGTGCACCGGGAGGCGGCGGCGACGTACGCGGCGGTGGCGGCGGAGCTGGAGGAGATCGTCGCGGGTGCACTGGCGGCGCTGGCGGGCGACGGGGCGGGCGGCGGGGCGGTGGTGTTCAATGCGGCGCCGCACGGGCGGGGCGGTGTTCCCGCGCAGGCCGCCGTTCACGGCGGTTCCTTCGCACCCGCACCGCCGGCGGTCCGGCAGCGCGAGGGTGGCGGCTTCGTCCTGGAGAACACCTGGCTGCGGGCCGAGGTCGACCGGCGCGGGCTCGTGGTGTCCGTGTACGACCGCGAGGCGGAGCGGGAGACGATCGCGCCGGGAGCGGCGGCCAATCTGCTGCAACTGCACCAGGACTTCCCGAACATGTGGGACGCCTGGGACGTGGACCACTTCTACCGGAACACGGTGACCGACCTGACGGACGCCGAGTCGGTGGAGCTCGCCGATGACGGGACGGCGGTGCGCGTGGTGCGCACTTTCGGCTCCTCGCGCGTCGAGCAGCGGATCGCCCTCCCGGCGGGCGCACGGCGCCTGGACGTCGAGACGGAGGTCGACTGGCACGAGACGGAGAAGTTCCTCAAGGCGGCCTTCCCGCTCGACCTGCACGCCGACCGTACGGCGGCGGAGACCCAGTTCGGGCACCTGTACCGGCCCACGCACACCAACACCAGCTGGGACGCCGCCAAGTTCGAGGCGTGCGCGCACCGCTTCGTGCACCTGGAGGAGCCGGGCTGGGGCGTGGCGGTCGTCAACGACGCGACGTACGGCTACGACGTGACGCGGACGGTCCGCCCGGAGGACACGGGCACGACCACGACGGTCCGGCTGTCTCTCCTGCGGGCCCCGCGCTTCCCGGACCCGCGCACCGACCAGGGGGTGCACCGCTTCCGGTACGCGCTGGTGCCGAACGCGTCGATCGGCGACGCCGTCCGCGAGGGGTACCGCATCAACCTGCCGGAGCGGCGGGTGCCGGGAAGCTCGGGCGTGCGGCCTCTGGTGCACGTCGACGACGAGGCGGTCGTCGTCTCCGCGGTCAAGCTCGCGGACGACGGAAGCGGAGACGTCGTCGTCCGCCTGTACGAGTCACTGGGCGGCCGGGCCCGGGCCCTCCTGAAGACGGGTTTCCCCCTGGCCTCGGCCTCCGTGTGCGACCTGCTGGAGCGGCCGCAGGCCACGGCGGCGACGGGCGGCGACGTCGTCCCGCTGGCACTGCGGCCGTTCCAGGTCCTCACCCTGCGGCTGGAGCGGCGCGGCTAGGCGCCTACGGCGTGCATCAGCATCGGGAAGGAGGCGACGAGCTCCCGCTCCCAGTACGGCCACGTGTGGGTGCCTTCGGAGGCGCACACCGTGGCCGGGATGCGGAGTTCGGCGAGGCGGGCCCGGAGCTGCCCGTTCATGCCGAAGATCGCGCGTTCGACGGCCTCGTCGCCGTGTGCCGCCGGGTCGGTGCAGCGGGCCGGGGAGGGCGGTGGTCCGCCCCACTGCCAGCCCGTCCCGCTGTCGGTGCCGTTTCCGTAGGAAACGTAGAGGGGCGTCCCTGCGAGGGAGGCGGCCTGGTGCAGGGGGCTGTGCCGTTCCCAGATGCTCCGCTGGCGCACGTCGGCGGGGTCGCCGGTGTCGAAGGGATATCCGGGCTCCCCCCACACGCGCTTCCAGTCGGCGAGGCAGGAGATGCCGCCGAGCTTGACCGCGTCGGGCCCGTTGAAGCCGCCGTCGGGCGACTTGTACAGCATGTTGACGCCGCCGCTGTAGGAGGCGGCCGCCTTGAACATGCCCGGGTGCGCGGCGGCGAACTTCAGCGCGCCCTGGCCGCCCATGGACAGACCCGCGACGGCCGCCCGGTCCGTACCGGCGCGGTAGGCACGCTCCAGGAGCGGCCTGAGCTCGCCGAGCAGATAGGTCTCCCAGGCGGGAGCGCCGCCCCTGCCGTAGTTCCACCAGTCGCTGTAGCCGCTGCAGCCGCTGGTCTCCGGCATGACGACGATGACGTCCCGCCCGGCGGCGAGCTCCTCGACATGCGTGTTGCCGGTCCAGTCCTTGTGGTTCCCGCCACCGCCGTGCAGCAGCCACAGCGTGGGCCACGTGCGCTGCGCGTTCCGGTCCCAGCCGGCGGGGAGCAGCAGCCGTACCCATCTGGTGTGCGTCAGTCCGTCGATCCGGGGCGACCGGACGGCCACGTCGAGCATCCGGTCGCCGGTCCGTACTTCCTGGACGACTTCGGCCGGATCGTCCGCGGCGCGGGCCGTACCCGCGCCACCGGCGCCGGGGACCTGAATCCCCAGCAGAGTCAGGATCAGCGCGAGCACCGTCAATGCCCCGCGCGTGCGTGCCTTGTCCACCATGTGACGCCCCCTCACCCTCGGTGATGTCCGTCCACACTACGGTGAGGGTGTGACAACGTATGTGGCGCTGCTGCGCGGTATCAATGTGGGCGGCAAGAAGCGTGTTCCCATGCAGACCCTGCGGGAGCTGCTGTCCGGTATGGGCTGCGGCTCCGTCCGTACGCATCTCAACAGCGGCAACGCCGTGTTCACCCACCCGAGCGCGGGCCCGGAGGAGCTGGCCCGCGGGCTCGAGCAGGCGATCGAGCGCGAGCTGGGCTTCCCGGTGGCGTGCATGGTGCGGGACGTGGGTGACATGCGCCGCGTCGTTGACGCCGATCCGTTCGCCGGACGGGATGTCGACCCCGCGCGGTTCGTGGTGACGTTCCTGGCCGCCCCCGCCGACCCGGCGGCCGTCGCGGACCTGGACCCGGCGGCGTACGCGCCGGAGGAGTTCGTCCTGGCCGGGCGCGAGCTGTACGTGTACTACGCGGAGGGGATCCGGGACGCGAAGCTCGCGAAGGTGCTGACGGAGCGGCGCCTGGGCACGGCGGGCACCGGGCGCAACTGGAACACGGTCACCAAGCTGGCCGCCATGGCGCAGGAGACGGAGAAGGAAGCGGGGGCGGAGGCGGGGGAGGCGTCCGGGGAGTGACTCCGGCGTGACGGCCCCGCCGCGACCGGACAGCGGCTCCGGACAGCGGCTCGGGCAGCGGCTTCCGGCCCGCGACCGGACGGTGAATCCGGCCCCCGGCCCAGCCGGACGAGGTCTCCGCTTAGCATGCGGGCATGAAGCTGCGTATTCCCCGCCTGCGCGGGCGACGGCTCGTCGCCACCGCCGCCGCGGCCGTCGTGCTCGCCGGCGGCGGCACCTGGGCCGTGGCCTCCGGGGCCGGGGGCGATCCGCCCGTGCACCGCGAGGACCGCTTCATGACGGTGCCGGAGGCGCCGGGCGCGAGCGGTTCGGTACGGATCGACACGTCGTTCTTCACCGCGGGCGGGGAGGGCCGCAGGCCCGCCGTCCTGCTCGCGCACGGCTTCGGCGGCAGCAAGGACGACCTGCGCGGCCAGGCCCAGGACCTGGCGCGCTCCGGCTACGCGGTGCTCACGTGGTCCGCGCGCGGCTTCGGTCGCTCCACGGGCCGGATCGGGCTGAACGACCCGGACCGCGAGGTCGCCGACGTGAGCCGGCTGATCGACTGGCTCGCCGCGCGCCCCGAGGTCGAGCTGGACGGGGACAAGGACCCCACGGTCGGCATAGCGGGCGGCTCGTACGGCGGCGCGGTCGCGCTGCTGGCGGCCGGTCACGACAAGCGCGTCGACGCGATCGCCCCGCAGGTCACGTACTGGAACCTCGCCGACGCCCTCTTCCCGGAGGGGGTGTTCAAGAAACTCTGGGCCGGGATCTTCTTCACCTCCGGCTCGGCGGCGGCCCCGGGGCCCGCTGCAGGCGGCAAGGCCGCCGCGGCTCCGCGCAGCGCGCCGCCGGCTCCCTCCGGGCCGCTCGGCTGCGGGCGGTTCGAGAAGCAGCTGTGCGAGATGTACGAACGGGTGGCCGTGGCCGGCAAGCCCGACGCGCAGGCGCGGGAGCTGCTGGAGCGCCGCAGCCCCGCCGCGGTCGCCGGCCGCATCAAGGTGCCCGCGCTGCTCGTCCAGGGCCAGACCGACTCGCTCTTCCCGCTGGACCAGTCCGACGCGGCGGCGCGGGCGATCGGCCGCAACGGCGCGCCCGTCGCGGTCGACTGGGTCGCAGGGGGCCACGACTCCGGCTTCGGTGAGGCCGACCGGACGGCGCTGCGCACGCGCGCGTGGTTCGACCGTTACCTCAAGGACGACGACAGCGCGTCCACCGGACCCGCCTTCCGGGTCAGCAGGACGGGCGGGATCGACACCACCGACGGCAAGGCGCAGCTGCGCGGTGCGAGCGGCAGCAGCTATCCGGGTCTGCACAACGACCCGCGGACGGTCGAGCTGTCCGGGCGGAGGCAGTCCTTCGCCAACCCGCCGGGGGCGGCGCCCCCGGCGATCTCCGCCGTGCCCGGGGTCGGGGGCGCGGTGTCGCAGCTGTCCGGGTTCGGGCTGGGGTTGTCGCTCGACTTCCCCGGACAGCACGCCCGGTTCGAGTCGGCGCGCCTGACCGAGGGCGTCCGGGTGACGGGCTCCCCGACGGCGAAGGTCAAGGTCGCCTCCGACACGGGCGAAGCTGTGCTGTTCGCCAAGGTGTACGACGTCGGCCCGAACGGGCAGCAGGTGCTGCCCGCGCAGCTCGTCGCGCCGGTACGGGTCGAGGACGCCAAGGCCGGGCGGACGGTGGAGCTGAAGCTCCCGGCGATCGACCACACCTTCGAGTCCGGCCACCGGATGCGGCTCGTGATCGCCTCGACCGACCTCGGCTACGCCTCGCCGGCCGCGCCCGCCACGTACTCCGTCTCCCTGGAGGGCGGGCTGAGCGTGCCGACGGCGCCCGAGGTGCGGACGGCTTCGGGCGCGCTGCCCTGGTGGACGTGGGGCCTGCCGCTGGGCGGTGTGCTCGTCGCGGCCGCCGTGCTGCTCACCGGGCGGCGGCGGGTGACCGCTCCGGCGCCGGACCCGGCCCTCGCCGGAGTGCCGCTGCAGATCACCGGTCTGAGCAAGCGGTACGCCAAGTCCGCCGACCGGTACGCCGTGCGGGAGCTGTCCTTCCGCGTCGAACGCGGGCAGGTCCTCGGTCTGCTGGGGCCGAACGGCGCGGGCAAGACCACGACGCTGCGCATGCTCATGGGGCTCATCCGCCCCGACGCGGGCGAGGTGCGGGTCTTCGGGCACGCGGTGCGGCCGGGTGCGCCCGTGCTGTCGCGGGTCGGGGCGTTCGTGGAGGGCGCGGGCTTCCTGCCGCACCTGTCCGGCCGCGCCAACCTCGACCTGTACTGGCAGGCGACGGGCCGGCCGGCCGGGGACGCGCACATCGAGGAGGCCCTGGAGATCGCGGGGCTGGGCCCGGCGCTGGAGCGCGCCGTGCGCACGTACTCGCAGGGCATGCGGCAGCGGCTCGCCATCGCCCAGGCCATGCTGGGGCTGCCGGACCTGCTGATCCTGGACGAACCGACGAACGGGCTGGACCCGCCGCAGATCCGGGAGATGCGCGAGGTGATGATCCGCTACGCGGCCGCCGGCCGTACCGTCATCGTCTCCAGCCACCTCCTCTCCGAGGTCGAGCAGAGCTGCACGCACCTGGTCGTCATGGACCGGGGCCGGCTGGTGACCGCCGGCCCGGTCGGGGACATCGTCGGCTCGGGCGACACGCTGCTGGTCGGCATCGAGGGCGAGGTGTCGGAGGTGACGGCGGACAAGGTGGCCGCGCTGCCGGGGGTGGCCTCGGCGGTACGGGCCGAGGAGGGCCTGCTGGTCCGGCTGGACGGCGCGAGCGCGCCGCAACTGCTGGCCGAGCTGGTCCGGCTGGAGATCCCGGTGGCGAGCGTGGGTCCGCACCGCCGCCTGGAGGACGCGTTCCTGACCCTGATCGGAGGCACGTCGTGAGCGCAGTGGGGCACGTGGAGAAGGCGGCCGAGTCCGCTCCCGGCTACCGGGCGCGGCACACGCTGCCGCTGCGCGTCGAGGCGATGCGGCAGCTGCGGCGGCGCCGGACGCTGGTGGTCGGGGCGGTGCTCGCGGTCCTGCCGTTCGTGCTGATCGCGGCGTTCGCGATCGGAGGGCAGCCGAGCGGGCGGAACGGGCGGGTGACGCTCATCGACACCGCCACGGCCTCCGGGGCGAACTTCACCGCGACGTGCCTGTTCGTCTCGGCGGGCTTCCTGCTCGTGGTGCCGGTCGCGCTGTTCTGCGGCGACACGGTGGCGTCCGAGGCCGGCTGGTCCTCGCTGCGCTACCTGCTCGCGGCACCGGTGCCGCGGACCCGGCTGCTGGTCAGCAAGCTGACGGTGGCGCTGGCGTTCAGCGCGGCGGCGATGGTGCTGCTGCCGGTGGTGGCCCTGGCGGCGGGCACGGCCGCGTACGGCTGGGGGCCGCTGCAGATCCCGACGGGCGGCTCGCTGCCGGGCACCACCGCCGTGGGGCGGCTCGCGATCGTCGTGGCCTTCGTCTTCGTCGGTCAGCTGGTGACGGCCGGGCTGGCGTTCTGGCTGTCGACGGTCACGGACGCGCCGCTGGGCGCGGTGGGCGGTGCGGTCGGCCTGACGATCGTCGGCAACGTCCTGGACGCCGTGACGGCGCTGGGCCACTGGCGGGACTTCCTGCCGGCGCACTGGCAGTTCGCGTGGGCGGACGCGTTGCAGCCGCGGCTGGAGTGGGGCGGGATGATCAAGGGGACGGCGGTGTCGGTGGCGTACGCGCTGGTCCTGTTCGCCCTGGCGTTCCGCCACTTCCGGGGGAAGGACGTGGTGTCGTAGCCGGGGCTTCCGCCCCGGCCGGGCTCCCCGGCGGCGGGGGAAGCCGGGTTCCTCACGAGCCGTCGCACATGCCCGGATGCCCCACTCCGTAGACCGCCCCCGGCACCCGCGCCCCCGCCAGCAGCCCCCGGACCGCCTCCCCCGCCTCCTTCGGGGTCCAGCGGTCGCCCTTGTCGGTGACGGGGCCCGGGTGCCAGCCCTCCATGACGGTGATGCGGCCCGCCTCCGCGGCGAAGACCTGGCCGGTGACGCCGGCCGAGTGGGCCGAGCCGAGCCAGACCACGAGCGGGGAGACGTTGGCGGGGGCCATGGCGTCGAAGCCGTGTTCCGGCGCGGCCATCGTCGCGGCGAAGGTCCGCTCGGTCATCCGGGTGCGGGCGGCGGGGGCGACGGCGTTGGCCTGGACGCCGTAGCGGGCCAGTTCGGCGGCGGCGACGAGGGTCAGGGCGACGATGCCGGCCTTCGCGGCGGCGTAGTTGGCCTGCCCGACGCTGCCGAGCAGCCCGGCCCCCGACGTGGTGTTGACGATGCGGGCCTGCGGCGTGCGTCCGGCCTTGTGCTCGGCCCGCCAGTGCGCGGCGGCGTGCCGCAGCGGCAGGAAGTGGCCTTTGAGGTGGACGGCGACGACGGCATCCCAGTCGTCCTCGCCGAGGTTGACGAGCATCCGGTCGCGCAGGATGCCCGCGTTGTTGACGAGCGTGTCGAGCCGGCCGTAGGCGTCGAGGGCGGTGGCGACGAGGGCCGCCGCGCCTTCGTCCGTGGAGACGTCGCCGCTGTGCACGACGGCTTCGCCGCCCCGCTCCCGGATCTCATCGACGACGCGCCTCGCCTTGCCCGCCGAGGTCCCCGGCAGTTCGTTCACGACGACCCGTGCGCCTTCGGCCGCGAGGGCGAGGGCGTGTGCCCGGCCCAGGCCGCGGCCGGCGCCGGTGACGGCGGCGACGCGTCCGGCGCAGATTCCGGTCATGTCGGGGGCTCCTCGTGGTCGTGATTGACGGTGGCGGCGGCAAGGAAGGCGGGCCGTTCGCCGCCGCCGTGGACGAGCAGGTCGGCGCCGGTGATGTGGGCGGCGTCGGCGGAGGCCAGGAAGACGGCGGCGGCGCCGACCTCGCCGGGCTCGGCGAGCCGCCCCGCGGGCACGGTGCGGGCGACGGCGGCGAGGCCGTCGGCGTCCCCGTAGTGGAGGTGTGCGGATTCGGTGCGCACCATGCCGAGGACGAGGGTGTTGACGCGGACGGCGGGGGCCCATTCGACGGCCATGGTGCGGGCGAGGCTGTGCAGTCCGGCCTTGGCGGCGCCGTAGGCGGCGGTGCCCGGCGAGGGGCGGGTGCCGCTCACGCTGCCGACCATCAGGATGCAGCCGCCGTCCGGCCGTGCGCGCAGCAGGGGGTACGCGGCGAGCGACGCGGTCAGCGGTGCGACGAGGTTGAGGGCGATGACGCGCGCGTGGCGTTCCGCGCCGGCCGCGTCGAGCAGCCGGAAGGGCGTGCCGCCCGCGTTGTTCACGAGGACGTCGAGGCGCCCGTACTCGTGGGCCACCTGTTCGAAGAGGGCGGTGACGGCGGCCGGGTCGCGCAGGTCCGCGGGCAGGTGGCGGGCGGTGCGCCCGGCGGCCGTGACGGGCCGGTCCGGCGGGCGGCGGGCGCAGACGACGACGTGCGCGCCGGTTCGCAGGAAGGCCCGGGCGATCCCCGCCCCCACGCCGCGCGTGCCGCCGGTGACGACGACGGTGCGAGCCCCTTGGGGCTTCGGCCCCGCCTCCGTACCGCCCCGCCCCGCCTCCGTACCGTCCGGCATCGCGCCACCTCCCGCGGCGGGTCGTCCGCTGCTACCGTGAACGAGCGTGCTGCCTAACAAACGTTTGGTGGAAAGGTAGCGGATCCTCCGATGAGTGTCTTCACCTCACGCCCCGAACCGGCCGTCGCCGTCGTCACCGTGGACTTCCCGCCCGTCAACGCCCTGCCCGTGCAGGGCTGGTACGACCTGGCGGGAGCGGTCGGCGCAGCCGGCGCCGACCCCGCGGTCCGCTGTGTCGTGCTGACCGCCGCCGGGCGCGGCTTCAACGCCGGCGTGGACCTCAAGGAGATCCGGGACTCCCCCGGCCACGAGGCCCTGATCGGCGCCAACCACGCCTGCGCGGCGGCCTTCTCCGCGGTCTACGACTGCCAGGTACCGGTGATCGCCGCCGTGCACGGCTTCTGCCTGGGCGGGGGCGTCGGCCTGGTCGGCAACGCCGACGCCGTCGTCGCCTCCGAGGACGCCGCGTTCGGCCTGCCCGAGCTGGACCGGGGCGCGCTCGGCGCCGCCACGCACCTGGCCCGGCTCGTCCCGCAGCACCTGATGCGCACGCTCTACTTCACCTCGCGCACGGTCACCGCGCAGGAGCTGCACCGGCACGGATCCGTCTGGCGCGTCGTGCCGCGCGACGGGCTCCGCGTGGCCGCCCTGGAGCTGGCCGGGGAGATCGCCGCCAAGGACGGGTCGCTGCTGCGCCTGGCGAAGGCCGCGCTCAACGGCATCGACCCGGTGGACGTGCACCGCAGCTACCGCTACGAGCAGGGCTTCACCTTCGAGGCCGGCCTGTGCGGCGTCGGCGACCGCCTCCGCGAGGCGTTCGGCTCCGGCGGCGGCCGCGGCGACCGGAAGGAACGGGAGGGGCGGGAGGAACCGTGAACGGCGACAAGACGATGACCGCCGACGAGGCGGTGGCGCACCTGGAGAGCGGGATGACCGTCGGCATCGGCGGCTGGGGCTCCCGGCGCAAGCCGATGGCCCTCGTCAGGGCCCTGCTGCGCTCGGACGTCCGCGACCTGACCGTGGTCTCCTACGGCGGCCCGGACGTCGGCCTGCTGGTGGCCGCGGGCCGGGTCCGCAAGCTCGTCGCGGCCTTCGCGACGCTCGACTCGATCCCGCTCGAACCGCACTTCCGCGCCGCCCGCCAGCGCGGGGACGTCGAACTCGTCGAGCTGGACGAGGCGATGTTCATGTGGGGGCTGACGGCCGCGGCGCACCGGCTGCCGTTCCTGCCGGTACGGGCGGGCCTCGGCTCGGACGTCATGACCGTCAACCCCTGTCTGCGCACGGTGACGTCGCCGTACGAGGACGGGGAGGAGCTCGTCGCCGTCCCGGCGCTCACGCTGGACGCGGCGCTCGTGCACCTCAACCGGGCGGACGCGCGCGGCAACGCCCAGTACCTGGGCCCGGACCCGTACTTCGACGACCTGTTCTGCGAGGCGGCGCGCGAGGCGTACGTCTCCTGCGAACGGCTGGTCGACAGCGCCGGGTTCGCCGAGGGCGGCGGCCCGCAGACGCTGCTCGTGCAGCGCAGCTGCGTCAACGGCGTCATCGAGGCGCCGGGCGGGGCGCACTTCACCTCCTGCGTGCCGGACTACGACCGGGACGAGGCGTTCCAGGCCGCGTACGCCGCGGCGGCGGCGGGCCCGGGGGCCTGGCGGGAGTTCGCCGACCGCTTCCTGTCGGGGGACGAGGACGCCTACCGCGCCGCGGTCGACGACTTCACCGAGGGCGCGGCGTGAGCGGCGGACGCGGCGTGAGCGCCGGGCGCGCCGAGGTGTGCGTCGTGGCGTGCGCGGAGGCGTGGCGCGGCGACGGGGAGGTCCTGGCCAGCCCGATGGGGGTGGTCCCGACGATCGGTGCGCGGCTCGCGCGGCTCACCTTCGCCCCGGACCTGCTGCTCACGGACGGGGAGGCGCTGCTGATGGCCGACGTGCCCGCGCTGGGCGCCAGGCCCCGGGCCGTCGAGGGGTGGCTGCCCTTCCGGCGGCACCTGGCCGTGGTCGCGGGCGGGCGGCGGCACGTGATGATGGGGGCGGCCCAGCTCGACCGGCACGGCAACCAGAACATCTCCTGCGTCGGCGACTGGCACCGGCCCGACCGGCAGCTGCTCGGCGTGCGCGGGGCACCGGCCAACACCCTGAACAACCCGACGAGTTACTGGATCCCGCGGCACTCCCCGCGCGTCCTGGTCGAGAAGGTCGACATGGTCAGCGGTGTCGGCTACGACCGGGCGGCGGCCGCGGGGCCGTCGGCGACGCGCTTCCACCGCATCCCGCGCGTGGTCACCGACCTGGCCGTCCTCGACTTCGAGACGCCGGACCGCACGATGCGGGTGCGCTCCCTGCACCCCGGCGTGACGGCCGCCGAGCTGCAGGCGGCCACCGGGTTCGCCCTGGAGGTCCCCCGGGACGTGCCGCGCACCCGCCCGCCCTCCGCCGAGGAGCTGCGGCTGATCCGTGAGGTCATCGACCCGGACGGGTTGCGCGCGCGGGAGGTACGGGGGTGAGGACGGCCCTGACCGACCTGGTGGGCGTACGGCATCCGCTCGTCCAGACGGGCATGGGCTGGGTGGCGGGCCCGCGTCTGGTGTCGGCCGTGGCGGAGGCGGGCGCCCTCGGCATCCTGGGCTCGGCCACGATGACGCCGGACGGGCTCAGGGCCGCCATCAGGAAGGTGCGCTCCCGCACCGGGCAGCCGTTCGGGGTCAATCTGCGGGCGGACGCGGGCGACGCCCGGGAGCGTGTGGACATCCTGATCGAGGAGGGCGTGCGGGTCGCGTCGTTCGCGCTCGCCCCGTCCCGGGAGCTGATCGCCCGCCTGAAGGACGCCGGGGTCGTCGTCGTCCCGTCGGTGGGGGCGCGGCGGCACGCCGAGAAAGTGGCGGCCTGGGGCGCGGACGCGGTAGTGGTGCAGGGCGCGGAGGGCGGCGGCCATACGGGCGAGGTCGCGACGTCGGTCCTGCTGCCGCAGGTGGTGGACGCGGTGGGCATCCCAGTGGTCGCGGCGGGCGGCTTCCGCGACGGGCGCGGGCTGGTGGCGGCCCTGGCGTTCGGTGCGGCGGGGGTCGCCATGGGCACGCGCTTCCTGCTGACCGCGGACAGCACGGTGCCCGGCGCGGTGAAAGCGGCGTACCTCGCGGCGACGGTGCGGGACGTCACGGTCACGACGAAGGTCGACGGCCTCCCCCACCGAATGCTGCGCACGCCCTTCGTCGCGGGGCTGGAGCGCTCGGGGCGGCTCGGCGGGCTCGTCCGGTCGCTGCGGCACGCGGCCGCTTTCCGGGCGCTGTCGGGGACCGGCTGGGCGGCGATGGTGCGCGACGGCCTGGCGATGCGCCACGGACGCGAGCTGACGTTGAGTCAGGTGCTGATGGCGGCGAACACGCCGGTGCTGCTGCGGGCCGCGATGGTGGACGGCCGCACGGACGTGGGGGTGATGGCCTCGGGGCAGGTCGCCGGTGTCATCGACGACCTGCCCACGTGCGCCGAGCTGGTCGGGCGCGTGATGGCGGAGGCGGAGGAGGTGCTGGCGGCGCTCACGGCGCACGGAGCCGCCCCGTAGCCCTCACAGCCGCTCGATGACCGTCACGTTCGCCTGACCGCCGCCCTCGCACATCGTCTGCAGGCCGTAGCGGCCGCCCGTGCGCTCGAGTTCGTGCAGGAGCGTGGTCATCAGCTTCGCGCCGGTCGCGCCCAGGGGGTGGCCCAGGGCGATGGCGCCGCCGTTGACGTTGACCTTCTCCGGGTCGGCGCCGGTCTCCTGCAGCCAGGCCAGGACGACGGAGGCGAAGGCCTCGTTGATCTCGACGAGGTCGATGTCCGCCATCGTCAGCCCGGCCTTCTTCAGCGCGTGGGCGGTCGCCGGGATGGGCGCCGTCAGCATGCGGACCGGGTCCTCGCCGCGTACGGACAGGTGGTGGACGCGGGCGCGCGGGGTCAGCCCGTGGTCGCGCACGGCGCGCTCGCTCGCGAGCAGCAGGGCCGCCGCCCCGTCGGATATCTGGGAGGAGAGGGCGGCCGTCAGCCGGCCGCCCTCCACCACCGGCTTCAGCGCGGCCATCTTCTCCGGGGAGGTGTCCGGGCGCGGCCCTTCGTCGGCCGTCAGCCCGCCGCAGGGGGCGAGTTCGCGGTCGAAGCGGCCCTCGTCGGCGGCGCGCACCGCCCTTCGGTGCGAGCGCAGCGCGTACTCCTCCATGGCGGTGCGCGTGATGCCCCACTGCCGGGCGATGAGCTCGGCCCCGTGGAACTGGCTGACGGGCCGGTCGCCGTAGCGCGCCCGCCAGCCCTCCGAGCCGGCGAAGGGGCCCTCGGTGAGGCCGAGCGGGACGGCCGCGCGGTGGACGGCGTAGGCGATCGGGATCTGCGACATGTTCTGGACGCCGCCCGCGACGACGAGGTCCTGGGTGCCGGAGAGGACGGCCTGGGCGGCGAAGTGGACGGCCTGCTGGCCGGAGCCGCACTGCCGGTCGACGGTGACGCCGGGGACCTCCTCGGGCAGCCCGGCGGCCAGCCAGCTCGTCCGGGCGATGTCCCCGGCCTGCGGGCCGACGGCGTCGAGGCAGCCGAGGACGACGTCCTCGACGGCGGCCGGGTCGACGCCCGTGCGCGCCATCAGGGCGCGCAGGACGTGCGCGCCGAGGTCGGCGGGGTGGACGGCGGAGAGCCCGCCCCCGCGCCGGCCGACGGGGGTGCGGACCGCTCCGACGATGTAGGCCTCGGGCATGGCTGCTGCTCCTCCAACCGGTCACTCCCGCACGGCGATGCCGTCCAGGACCATCGACAGATACTGGCGGGCGATCTCCTCCGCCGGGAGCCGCCCGCCCGGCCGGTACCAGGACGCGGCGACCCACACGGTGTCGCGCAGGAACCGGTAGGCGAGGCGGGCGTCCAGGTCGGCGCGGAAGGCCCCCTCGGCCGCGCCGCGCTCGATCGTGCCGAGCCACACCTCCTCGAACCTGCGCTGCGACTCGGCGAGGTAGCCGAAGCGCGGCAGGCCGGCGAGGTGCCGCGACTCCTTCTGGTAGATGGCGACGGCGGGGCGGTGCCGGTCGATCTCCCGGAAGGACTCGGCCACCAGGGCCTCCAGGGTCGCGCGGGGCCCGAGCCCGGCGGCGAGCACGGCGTCGTAGCCGGCCCACAGCTCGTCGAGGAAGGCGGAGAGGATCTCGTCCAGCATCGACTCCTTGGAGTCGAAGTGGTAGTAGAGGCTGCCCGCCAGCAGCCCCGCCTCCTCGGCGATCCGGCGCACGGTGGTGGCGTTGTAGCCCTGCGCGGCGAACACCTCGGCGGCGGTCGCGAGGAGCTCTCCGCGCCGCTCGGGCGCGGGCCGCTCGGTGGTGGTCTTCTTGCTGTTCGGCACGGTTCCATTCTCGGTCACGCGCGCTGGCTGCTGACGGAGACCGTCTCGCCGGTCATGTACGAGGAGTAGCCGCTGGCGAGGAAGACGATGACGTTGGCGACCTCCCAGGGCTCGGCGGCCCGGCCGAACGCCTCGCGCCGGGCCAGCTCCTCCAGCAGCTCCGGCGTGGTGACCTTCGCCAGGTGGGGGTGCAGGGCGAGGCTCGGCGCGACGGCGTTGACGCGCACGCCGTAGGCGGCCGCCTCCACCGCCGCGCAGCGGGTGAGCGCCATGACGCCGGCCTTGGCCGCGGCGTAGTGGGCCTGGCCCTGCTGGGCGCGCCAGCCCACGACGGAGGCGTTGTTGACGACGACGCCGCCGGTGCCCCGGTCGCGCATCCGGCGCAGGGCGGCGCGGGTGCAGCGGAAGGTGCCGCCGAGGGTGGTGCCGACGACGGCGTCCCACTGCTCGTCGGTCATGTCGGCGAGCTCGGCGGTGCCCCCGAGACCGGCGTTGTTGACGACGACGTCGAGGCCGCCGTGCCGCTCCTCGGCCAGCTCGAACAGGGCCGCGACCTGCGCTTCGTCGGTGACGTCGCAGGGCCGTCCGGCGACCTGGCGGGCGCCGAACTCCTCGCTCAGGTCGGCGACGGCGACGCGCAGCCTGCGCGCGTGCCGGTCTCCGAGCACCACGCGGGCGCCCTCCTCCAGGAACCGGCGGGCGGTGGCGGAGCCGATCCCCGCCCCGGCCGCGGCCGTGATGACGGCCGTGCGGCCGGACAGCAGCTCGTGGGCGGGGAGATAGGGCGGCGGGACGGGCCGGACAGCGGTGGACTCCTCGACGCTGCTCATGGCCGTACGTTAACCTACCAAACACTTGTTAGGGAAGGATGGTTGATGACCACTGACCCTGTGCCGACGGACGGCCGGCAGGACCCCGAGGGCCCCGTGGTGCGCTACGAGCGCAGCGGCCCCGTCGCGACCGTCACCATGAACCGGCCCGCGTACCGCAACGCCCAGAACTCCGCGATGACGTACGCCCTGGACGGGGCCTTCTACGAGGCGTCGGCCGACGACGAGGTCAAGGTGATCGTCCTCGCGGGCGCGGGCGATCACTTCTCGTCCGGCCACGACATCGGCACGCCCGGCCGCGACGCCCACCTGCCGCACCCCCGCCGGGCGGGCCTGTGGTGGGACCACTCGGACAAGGCCGGTGCGGAGAGCCGCTTCGCGCGCGAGTCCGAGGTGTACCTGGGCATGTGCCGCCGCTGGCGCGAGATCCCCAAGCCGCTGATCGCCTCCGTGCAGGGCGCCTGCGTGGCGGGCGGCCTGATGCTGGCCTGGGTCTGCGATCTGATCGTCGCGAGCGAGGACGCCTTCTTCGCCGACCCGGTGGTCCGGATGGGCATCCCCGGCGTGGAGTACTTCGCGCACCCCTGGGTGCTGCCGCCGCGCGTCGCGAAGGAACTCCTCTACACAGGCGACCGGATGAGCGCGCACCGCGCCCGCGAACTCGGCATGGTCAACCGCGTGGTGCCGCGCGAGCGGCTCGCCGCCCGCACCCATGAACTCGCCGGGCGCGTGGCCGCGATGCCCCGCATGGGCCTCGCCCTCGCCAAGCGCGCCGTCAACCAGGCCGAGGACCTCCAGGGCCTGCACGGCGGTCTCGACGCGGCGTTCGCCCTGCACCACCTCGCGCACGCGCACAACGCCGAGACCGCCGCCGACCCGCTCGCCGGGATGGACGTGCGCACGATGAAGGCGAGGGCGGCCGGGACGGGCGGCACCTGATGGACCTGGACCTCACGCCCGCGCAGGAGGACTTCCGCGCGGAGGCCCGCGCCTGGCTCGCCGGCCACGTCCCCCGGACGCCGCTCGCCTCGCTGGAGACCGAGGAGGGCTTCGCCGAACACCGCGCGTGGGAACGGACGCTGCACGCGGGGCGCTGGTCGGCCGTCTCCTGGCCGGCCGTGTACGGGGGCCGGGGCCGTTCGTTCCTGGAGTGGCTGGTCTTCGAGGAGGAGTACTGGGCGGCGGGCGCACCCGCCCGCGTCTCCCAGAACGGCATCGGCCTGCTCGCCCCGACGCTCCTCGAACACGGCACGCAGGAGCAGCGGGCCCGGATCCTGCCGGCGATGGCGAGCGGGGAGACGGTGTGGGCGCAGGCGTGGTCCGAGCCCGAGGCCGGGTCGGACCTCGCGTCCCTGCGGTCGGTCGCGGTGCGCACGGCCGGCGGCTGGCTGCTCAGCGGGCAGAAGACGTGGTCGTCGCGGGCCGCGTTCGCCGACCGCGCCTTCGGGCTGTTCCGCAGCCACGCGAGCGCCGGCCGGCCCCACGAGGGCCTGACCTACGCGATGTTCGGGCTCGACGCGGAGGGGGTGCGGGTGCGCCCGGTCGGCCGTCTCGACGGCAGGCCCGCGTTCGCGGAGATCTTCCTGGACGAGGCGTTCGTGCCCGACCGGGACGTCGTCGGCACGCCCGGCGACGGCTGGCGCGTCGCCATGAGCACCGCGGGCAGCGAGCGCGGCCTCACCCTGCGCAGCCCGGGCCGCTACGTGGCGGCCGCGCGCCGGCTGGTCGCCCTGTGGCGGGCGGCCGCCGACCCCGGGGACACGGCGCTGCGCGACCGGGTGGCCGATGCGGTGGTGCGGGCCCGCGCCTACCAGCTGTACGGGTACGCGTGCGCGGCGGGCGGGCCGCGGGGGGCCGAGCCGAGCCTCACCAAGCTGTTCTGGTCGGAGCTGGACCTGGCGCTGCACGAGACGGCGCTCGACCTGCTCGGCCCGTACGGCGAACTGGCCGGCCCGGCGGGCGACGCGCCGGCGCACGGCGGCTGGGCGGAGGGCTTCGTCTTCGCCCTGGCGGGGCCGGTGTACGCGGGCACGAACGAGATCCAGCGGGACATCGTCGCGGAGCGGCTGCTGGGGCTTCCGAAGGGGCGGCGGGCATGAGGGGTGCACGGGAGGTTCCACCAGCCGTACGGGGACGGGCGCGTGCCGTACGGGGGCGGTCGGCATGAGGTTCGCACTCGACGACGAGCAGCGGGAGTTCGGGCGGACGCTCGGCCGGATGCTGGGCGCGTCGGACACCCCGGCGGCCGTACGGGCCTGGGCGCGCGGCGACCACGGGCCGGGGCTCGCGCTGTGGGAGCGGCTGGCGCGGGCCGGGGTCTTCGGGCTGGCCGTGCCCGAGGCGTTCGGCGGCGCGGGGCCGCTGCCGGTGGAGGCGACGGTGGCCTTCACGGAGCTGGGCCGGCACGCGGTGCCGGGCCCGGTCGTGGAGACGGCCGCCGTGTCGGTGCTGCTGGCGCGGCTGGCCGAGGCGGGCCGGCCGGTCCTCGCGGAGGCCTGGCTGCCGCGCGTGTGCGACGGCGGGGCCCGGGTGACGGCGGCCCTGCCGGGCGCACCGGGCGGAAGCCCGTACGCGCTGGACGCGGACGTGTGCGACGGGGTGTTCGTCGCGCCGGGCGGCCCGGACGACCTCTTCCTGGCCACCGGCCACGGCCCCGTCCAGCCCTCGCTGGACCCGGCGCGGCGGCTCGCCCTGCCGCGGTGCGGTGCGGAGCCGGTGGCCGCGGGGCGGGCGGTGCGCGAGGCGGCGCGGCTCGCCGCCGACTGGGCGGCGTTCGCGGCGGCCGCGCAGGTGCTGGGCGTGGGGCTGGCCCTGCTGGAGCGGACGGTGGGGTACGTGCGGCAGCGCAAGCAGTTCGGCGTGCCGGTCGGCGCCTTCCAGGCGGTCAAGCACCGGCTGGCGGACGTACGCGTGGGCCTGGAGTTCGCCGGGCCGCTCGTGCACGGCGCGGCCGTGGCCCTGGCGGCGGGCACGCCGGGCGCCGGGGCGGAGGTCGCCGCGGCGAAGGCGGCGGCGTCCGACGCCGCCTATGCCGCGGCCCGGGCCGCCCTGCAGCTGCACGGCGCGATCGGCTACACCGCGGAGTACGACCTGTCGCTGTGGCTGGGCAAGGCGCGGGCGCTGCGGTCGGCCTGGGGAACGCCGGCGGCCTGCCGGGCCCGTACTCTCGATTTATTTTCTCTGTAAAACACTTGCTAATCTTCTGAGCATGCTCAGACGCTCCCCGCTGCCCGGGTCCCTGCAGGCCGCCCTCCGGATCGGCCGACCTGCAGACATCTGGTACAAGTCGGCCCTGAGCGGCGTCGTGGCGATGGCCGTCCCGTACGCCGCCCTGCTCGCCGCCGGCCGGCTGGATCTCGCGCTCTACACCTCCGCCGGAGCCCTGTGCGCGCTCTTCGGCCACGATCGCCCGTACGCGGCGCGCGCCCGCACCCTCGCCCTGGTGGTGCTCGGCATGACCGCGGGCGTCGGCGCGGCCCTGGCCACCGCGGCCCTCACGCCCTCCCCCGCCGTCCTGGTGGCGGTCGCCGCCGTGCTCGCCGCCGCGCAGAAGACGGCCTGCGACGCCTCCCGCACCGGCCCGCCGGGCCACATCGTCCTCACGTTCGTCACGGCGTCGGCGTGCTTCGCGCCGCAGCGCGCCGCGGACCTCCCGCTCCACGTCGGCCTGACGCTGGCCTGCGGCCTGTGGGCGTGGCTGGTCTGCATGGCGCCCGCCCTCGTCCGCCCGCACGGCCCCGAGCGCATCGCCGCCGCCCGCGCCCTGGAGGCCGCGGATCGGCTGGCCCGCACGAACACGGCGGAGGCGGCGAACCCGGCGAACCCTGGGGACGCAGACCGCGCGCGCCACGCCGCCTGGCAGGCGCTGCTGCGCGCACCCGCGGCGGTGCGCGCCCACGTGCACGCCGAACTCGTCCGCAGGGAGGCGGTCGTGCACGGTCGCGGCGGCACGGACGCAGGCCGGTCCCCCGCAACGGCCCCCGGCCCGGACAGCGGGCCCTGGCAGGCCTGGGCCCGGGCCCTGCGCAAGGGCCGCGCCCTGCCCGGGGACGCGCCTGCCACCCCCGGCCCGGGCGCGGTGCCGCCCGGGCCGCTGCCGCTGTCCCTGCTGCTGCCCACGGGCGCCCGCGTGCTCGCCGGTTCCGCCCTGGCCGGCTGGGCCTCGCTCGCCTGCGGGGTCGGCCACCCGTACTGGGCCGTGGTCAGTGCCGCCTCGGTCGTGCAGGCGGGCGGCGCTCCGTCCTGGCAGCGCGCGCTGCAGCGGGTGCTGGGCAACCTCCTCGGCGTCGCGCTCTTCGCCGCGCTGGCGCCCCTGATGCGCACCGGCCAGGCGGTCATGGTCCTGGCCGTGCTCGTCCTGCTGGCCGGCGCCGAGGCGCTCATCTCCCGCAGCTACTGGCTCGGTACGGTCTGCGTCACCCCGATGGCCCTTTTGCTGACCGAATTCGGCGGCAGCCGCCCCGCCGGGGAGCTCGTCGGCGACCGCTGGACCGATACGCTCGTCGGCGCGGCGGCGGGCCTGCTCGTCTGCGCGCTGGTCACCAACCGGCGGGCGGCGGACCGGGTCGACGCCGCCGTGGTCCGGGTGTCCGAGGCGCACGCCGCGGCCCTCGCCGTGGCGGCGGGTGCCGGCGCCCACGAGGCGGACCGCGCCCGCGACCGGCTCGCGGCCGCCCTCGTCGACCTGCGGGAGGCGGCCGACGCCGCGGCCGGCGAGTGGCGGCAGCGGACCGTCCCCGGGGAGCGGGTGGTTCGCGCCGAGCACGACGGCCACCGGGCGCTGGCCTCGCTCGCCCGGGGGCACGCACCGGGCGGCGGCGCGGCGCCGATGTGAGGGCTCCCTCCGGACGGTCACCGGCGGGACGGCAGAATCTACCCGGAGCACCGACTGGAAAGGATCACCAACGTGACCGAGGACATCGTCGCGCGCGTGCTGCGGCAGTGGCAGCAGGTCCACCCCGGACTCGACACCGCGCCGATGGCCGTGATCGGCCGGCTCAACCGCTGCGCGGCGCTGCTCCAGCAGGCCACGGACGCCCCGCTGGTGCGCGAGGGCCTGACGCGGGCCGAGTTCGACATCCTCGGCACCCTGCGGCGCACGGGCCGGGAGCTGACCCCGGGCCAGATCGCACGGGAGACCTTCGCCTCCGGGGCCGCCGTGACCAAGCGGCTGCGGGTGCTCGAAGCGCGCTGCCTGGTCGCCCGCCGCGCCGACGAGCGCGACCGCCGGGTGGCCCACCTGTCCCTGACGGACGAGGGCCGGGAGCTCATCGACCGGCTGATCCCGCACCAGCTGGGCTACGAGAGCGCGCTCCTCGAAGGGCTCGGCGAGGACCGCCGGGCCGATCTCGCCGCGACGCTGGCCGAGCTGCTCGTCCTGCTGGAGGGGCGGCTCGGCGGCCTGCAGCCCTGACCTCGGGCGCCTCCCGCCCCGCCTGCTTCGGGCCGTACCCCCCAGGGGTACGGCCCGAAGTCGTTCCTCCCCCTTGCGATCGATACACCCCAGGGGTATACATGGAGGTAGGAGATACCCCCCAGGGGTATGAGGGGAACGGCACGAGGAGCGCGGATGAGCACCACGACGAGCAGTACCACCGGCACGGCCGAGGTCGAACTCGCGATCGGCGGCATGACCTGCGCCTCCTGCGCCGCCCGGATCGAGAAGAAGCTCAACCGCATGGAGGGCGTCGAGGCCACGGTCAACTACGCCACCGAGAAGGCCCGGGTCTTCCACGCCGAGGGCGTCTCGGTGGACGACCTGATCGCCACGGTGGTCGCCACGGGCTACACCGCCGAGCCGCCCGCCCCCGCCGAGGCGGCGCCCGCCGGTGCGCAGGAGGGGCAGCCCGCCGGGGAGGGCGACGAGCTGCTCACGCTGCGGCAGCGGCTGATCACGGCCGTGACGCTGGCCGTCCCCGTCGTCCTGCTGGCCATGGTGCCCGCCCTGCAGTTCGAGTACTGGCAGTGGCTGTCGCTGACCCTGACGGCGCCCGTCGTCACGTACGCCGCCTGGCCCTTCCACCGCGCCGCGTTCACCAACGCCCGGCACGGCGCGGCCACCATGGACACCCTGATCTCGGTCGGCACCTCGGCGGCCTTCCTGTGGTCGGTGTGGGCGCTGTTCCTCGGCGACGCCGGCATGCCGGGCATGACGCACTCCTTCGACCTGACGGTCAGCCGGGGCGGCGGCGCGGAGAACATCTACCTGGAGGCGGCCGCGGGCGTCACCGCCTTCATCCTGGCGGGCCGCTACTTCGAGGCCCGCTCCAAGCGCAAGGCCGGGGCCGCGCTGCGGGCCCTGATGGAGCTGGGCGCCAAGGAGGTCACGGTCCTGCGGGGCGGGCGGGAGGAGCGCATCCCGGTCTCCGGCCTGGCCGTGGGCGACCGCTTCCTCGTCCGGCCCGGCGAGAAGATCGCCACCGACGGCACCGTCGTCGAGGGCAGCTCCGCCGTGGACGCCTCGATGCTCACCGGCGAGTCCGTCCCCGTCGAGGTCGGCGTGGGCGACGCGGTCACCGGTGCCACGCTCAACGCGGGCGGCCGCCTCGTCGTGGAGGCCACGCGCGTCGGCTCGGACACCCAGCTGGCCCGGATGGCGAAGCTCGTGGAGGACGCGCAGAACGGCAAGGCCGCGGCCCAGCGCCTCGCCGACCGCATCTCCGCCGTCTTCGTACCCGTCGTGATCGTCCTCGCGCTCGCGACCCTCGGGTTCTGGCTGGCCACCGGGGCGGGCGCGACCGCCGCGTTCACCGCGGCCGTGGCCGTGCTGATCATCGCCTGCCCGTGCGCCCTGGGGCTCGCCACGCCCACCGCCCTGATGGTCGGCACCGGCCGCGGCGCCCAGCTCGGCATCCTCATCAAGGGCCCCGAGGTCCTGGAGACCACCCGCAAGGCCGACACCGTCCTCCTCGACAAGACCGGCACCGTCACCACCGGCCGCATGACCCTGCTCGCCGTCCGCACCGCCGACGGCGTGAGCGAGACCGACACCCTGCGGCTGGCGGGCGCGCTGGAGCACGCCTCGGAGCACCCCATCGCCCGGGCCGTCGCCGCGGGCGCCGCCGAGCGCGTCGGCACGCTGCCCGTGCCGGAGGACTTCGCCGACCTGCCGGGCCTCGGCGTCCAGGGCGTCGTCGAGGGCCACGCCGTCCTCGTCGGCCGGGAGAAGCTGCTCTCGGAGTGGGCCATGGGCCTGCCGGCCGGGCTGCGGGAGGCGAAGGACGCCGCCGAGGCCGCGGGCCGCACGGCCGTCGTCGTCGCCTGGGACGGCGAGGCCCGCGCGGTGCTGGAGGTGGCCGACGCGGTCAAGGACACCAGCGCCGAGGCCGTCCGGCGGCTGCGCGCGCTCGGCCTCACGCCGGTCCTGCTCACCGGTGACAACAAGGCCGTCGCCGAAGCGGTCGCGGCCGAGGTCGGCATCGACGAGGTGATCGCCGAGGTCCTGCCGCAGGACAAGGTCGACGTCGTCAAGCGGCTGCAGGCCGAGGGCCGTTCGGTCGCGATGGTCGGCGACGGCGTCAACGACGCCGCCGCCCTCGCCCAGGCCGACCTGGGCCTGGCCATGGGCACCGGCACCGACGCCGCCATCGAGGCCGGCGACCTCACCCTCGTCCGCGGCGACCTGCGCACCGCCGCCGACGCCATCCGCCTCGCCCGGCGGACGCTCGGCACCATCAAGGCCAACCTCTTCTGGGCCTTCGCCTACAACGTGGCGGCCCTGCCGCTGGCGGCCGCGGGGCTGCTGAACCCGATGATCGCCGGAGCCGCGATGGCCTTCTCCTCGGTCTTCGTCGTCGGCAACAGCCTGCGGCTGCGCGGCTTCCGCCCCACGGGCTGACGGCGCCCGCCCCGCGCATGAGCCCCGTATGCCGGGTACATGAGCAATTCGTAACAGGCGCAACGCTCTTCCCCGCCCCCGCCCTCTCACTCGGTGTAAGGGACACCGAGAGGGAGGGCGGGACCGCGCCATGGCGCTGCCGAAGAAGCACAGGAACCGGATCGCGGCCACGGCGGCCGTCCTCGCGATAGCCGCCGGGACGCTCGCCGTGGCCGTCAACGACCGCGAGAGCGGCAGCACTTCCCAGGCGGCGGACCGGCCGGCCGCCGGCAGGACGGTCAGTCAGGAGATCGAGCACCTGTCGGAGGACTCCGGCAGGACGGTCAACCTCACGATCGACGACGGCCCGGACCCGACGTGGACGCCCAAGGTCCTGAACGTGCTCAAGGAGTACGGCGCCAAGGCCACGTTCTGCATGACGGGGCCCAACGCGCAGAAGCACCCGGACCTCGTCAAGGAGGTCGTCGCGGCGGGGCACCGGCTGTGCGACCACTCCATGTCGCACGACACCAGGATGGACAAGAAGCCGGTGCCGTACCAGGAGAAGGAGATCCTGGACGCCCGGAAGCTCATCGAGGAGGCCTCCGGCGGCGAGCCCGTGCGCTACTACCGGGCCCCCGGCGGGGCGTTCACCCCGGACAGCCGGCGCATCGCCGCCGAGCACGGGATGCGCCCGCTCGGCTGGAACGTGGACACCAAGGACTTCGAGCGCCCGGGCGTCGAGAAGATCCTCGACACCGTCCGGCGCGAGCTGGGCAAGGGCCCGACGATCCTGATGCACGACGCGGGCGGCCCGCGCACCCAGACCGTGGAGGCCCTCGGGCGGCTGCTGCCCGAGCTCAAGCAGGAGGGTTACGCCTTCAGCTTCCCGCGGACCTGAGCGGCGGCCGACCGGGGGTCAGCGGGATACGGCAGGGGTGGGCAGCTTGGCCGCGGGGAAGGCCTGGTTGCTGTCGCAGACCAGGTCGGTGATGACGTAACTGCCGCCGCTGAGCTCGACCTTCACGTCGTGGATCTGCCGCCCCCGGGGCACCTCGTTGGCCGCCGCCGTGCAGACGAACTGGCTCCTGGAGACGGGGGTCAGCCGCAGGACGTTGAACGGCATCTGGATGCTCACCCGGAGGGTTCCGGTCGTGACGTGCACCTCGCCCTTCATCTTGGGCACGTCGGAGTACAGGCCGCGCACCCGCTCCTCCTCGCTCGGCCCCTGCAGCAGCAGCGCGACGGCGTCCTCGGCGCCGAGCTTGGCCTTGGCCGGCCGCGTCACGGACGTCACGCCGGTGGGCGACATGAAGAAGAGCCTCGCCTCCGCCGAGTTGACCTCCCCCTGCCGCTTGGCCCCCGTCGCGGGCTGCCCCACGTCGATGACGTCGGTGGTGGTGACGCCGCAGCCGGTGAGCGCCGCGGCCAGCAGGGCGGCCGGGGCGGCGCGGCGTACTCGTCGCGCCTTCACGCCGTCTCGCCCCCGCCCTGCCGCAGCGGCAGATCCACGGTGAACACGGCGCCTCCTCCGGGTCGGTTGGCGGCCCGCACGGTGCCCTCGTGCAGGCGTACGTTCTCCAGGGTGATCGCGAGTCCGAGGCCGCTGCCCTCGGAGCGGGCGCGGGCGGAGTCCGCCTTGAAGAACCGCTCGAAGACGTGCGGCAGCACCTCGGGGTCGATGCCCTCGCCGCGGTCCGCGATCTCGATCAGCAGCCTCCGCCCGGCGCCCTCACCGGCCACCCGGACGGCGACGTCCACCGGTTCGCCGCCGTGCTTGAGGGCGTTGCCGACGAGGTTGGCGACCACGACGTCGATGCGGCGCGGATCCAGCCGGGCGCGCACCCCCTCGGGCAGGTCGGCGGACGCCTTGTCCTGCCAGCCGCGGGCCTGGAGGGTCTTGCGGACGGTCTCGGAGACGTCGACCTCGTCGAGGTGGAGGGCCGCGGCGCCCGCGTCGAAGCGGGAGATCTCCATCAGGTCCTCGACCATCCGCGCGAGCTTGCCGGTCTCCTCGCTGATGAGGCGGACGGCGTAGGCGGTGTCGGGGTCGAGGGAGTCCGCGTCGTCGTCGAGGACGTCGACGACGGCGGTCATGGCGGCCAGCGGCGTGCGCAGCTCGTGCGAGACGTCGGCGGCGAAGCGCCGCGAGTTGGCCTCCATGCGGCGCAGTTCGGCGACGTTCTCCTCCAGGGCCTCGGCCATGTCGTTGAAGGTGCGCGAGAGGTCGGCGAGCTCGTCGCGGCCGGTGACCTTGAGCCGGGTGTCCAGTTCGCCGGCGGCGAGCTTGCGGGAGGCGCGGCGCAGTTCGCGCACGGGCCGCAGCACGCCGCGCGCGGCGATCAGGGCCGGTACGGCGGCCAGGGCGACGGCGGGCAGGGCGCCGCTCTGTGCGGCCTTGACCAGGGCCTGGACGTTCGCCTCGTCCTCGCGGAGCGGCATCTGGGCGTACACCTCCAGGCCGGAGGCCTCATTGCTGCCGCGGTAGGTGACCGGCAGCCCGATGGCGAGCCAGGGGTCGCCGCCGCTGTCCAGGCGCTGGAAGGCGGGGATGCCCGCGCGGACCTTCTCCTGGACGCCGCGCGGGAGGACCCGGCCGTGGTCGCCGCCGGGCACGAGCCCGCTGCCGCGGTAGCGCACGTAGACGGTCCAGCGCTGGGCGCTGCCGGCGGCGTTGAGCCGGTGCTGGAGGTCCTGCAGGGCCTGCTGGGAGAGCGGGAAGGCGTAGTCCGGCACCTGCGAGTTGACCTGGGAGCGCAGGGCCTCGATGGCCGTGTCCTGGGTGCGCTTGAGGATGGCCGTACGGGCCTCGCGGAAGGTCAGCGCCGCCGTGGTGAGCGCGCTGAGCGCGGCGACCAGCAGGAACGCGAGGACGAGGCGGGCGCGCAGGCCGGCCGCGACGGCGCGCAGGGACGGCCGGCGCAGGGCCGGCATGCGCAGGGCGGGCCGCCTCACAGGGGTCCGAAGCGGTAGCCGAAGCCGCGGACGGTCTGGATGTACTTGGGCGACCGGGTGGAGTCCTCGACCTTGGTGCGCAGGCGCATCACGCAGGCGTCCACCAGGCGGGCGTCCCCGTGGTAGCTGTGCTCCCACACGTGCTCCAGGAGCTGCTGGCGGCTGAAGACGCGGCCCGGGGTGGCGGACAGGTACAGCAGCAGCTTCAGCTCGGAGGGGGCGAGCGGCAGGTCCTGGCCGTGCTTGGCGACGAGCAGGCCCTTGCGGTCGACGGTCAGGTCGCCGTGGATCTCCACGGGCTGGAGGGAGGCCGGGTCCGGGCCGCCGTCGCCGGGGGCGGCGCGGCGCAGCACGGCGCGGATGCGGGCCTCCAGGACCTCGCCGCGGGCGGGCTTGACGATGTAGTCGTCGGCGCCGGCTTCGAGGCCGAGGACGACGTCTATGTCGTCGCCGCGCGCGGTGAGCATGATGATCGGGATCTGCTGGGTGGCCCGGATGCGGCGGCACACCTCGAAGCCGCTCATGTCGGGCAGCATGAGGTCGAGCAGGACGAGGTCGGGCCGGAACGTGTCCATGGCGGCGAGCCCGGCACCGCCGGTCGCCGCGCCCTCCACCTCGTGGCCGCGGCGGCGCAGGGTGAGGGTGACGGCGTCCCGTACCGCGCGGTCGTCCTCGATCAGCAGTACCCGTGACATGCGGACAGTATCGTTCCCCTCTGCACACTCGTGCGCCGCACGGGCCTCCGAACGGCAGAACTGTCACGGATTGCTCATATTCACCGGTGCCGCGGGTCGCCGCACTCGCGCCGCACGTCGCTCCACCCGTGCCGCGCGTTGCTCCGTCCGGGGACGTCCGGGCCGTCCGGGCCGGGCCGCAGCGGCGGCCTCAGTCGCCCTCGTCCAGCCGGAAGCCGACCTTCAGGCCCACCTGGTAGTGGCCGATCGCGCCGTCCACGAGGTGTCCCCTGATCTGGGTGACCTCGAACCAGTCGAGGTTGCGGAGCGTCTGGGAGGCGCGGTCGAGGCCGTTGCGGACGGCCTCGTCGACACCGTCCGGGGACGAGCCGACGATCTCGGTCACGCGGTAGGTGTGGTGCGTCATGGGCGCTGCTCCAGGGAGTGCGGGCCGGTACGGTCCCCACCACCGTGGCGCACCGCGCGCCCGCGCGCGAGGCGAGCGCCCGCGCCCGGCTCACGTCAGGTCGGCCACCGTGCGCTCGGCCAGGACGTCCGGCGCGGCCTCGGCGGCGGGCGGGACGGGCGGGCCCGCGGTGTAGACCGCGAGGAGCTTGCCGGACTCGTCCAGGACCGGGATGTTCTTGGGGATGACCTCCCCGCCCGACAGGGTCAGGGACAGGACGCCGTCCCGGTCGGTGAGCTCCAGCGTCCCGGACGGCTCGGGAGCCTCCGTCGCTTCCGCTTCCTGGTCGGACATGGCAAGGACCTCCTTGTCGCCGGGCAGCCGCAGCCTACCCCCGCCGTACCGCGGGAACACCCCTCCGGGGCGGCTACGGCACCACGGTGACGGGCCGGCGTCCCGCCTTCACCAGCCGTACCGCGACGGAGCCGACGATGCGGTGGCCGGCGCGCTCGGAGGCGCCGACGACCACCGCGTCGGCCTTGAGGTCGTCGGCCGCCTGGACGAGGCCCTGGTAGGGGTCCCCGCGGAAGGTGTGGAACTCCCAGCGCACCCCGCGCTCGCCCCGCAGCCGCCCGGTCGCCTCGCGGATCTCGGCCAGGAGCTCCTCGGCCACCTTCTCCGTCATCTCGGACACGGGTGCGCCCAGCGCCGCGCCGCCCGCCAGGAGCGGCTGGACGTAGACGATCGCGAGCAGCGCGTGCCGGCGGCGGGCCAGGCCCGCCGCGTAGGCGGCGGCGCGCCAGGACGTGTCGGAGCCGTCGACGCCGGCGACGATCACCTTGGGCCCGTCCGTGCCGCGCTCGAAGCCGGACGGCAGGCCCCGGCTCCACGGTTCGTGCGCCTCTTCGTTCAGCCCGCCGTTCGCATCTCCGTTCACACGGGGAGGCTAACCGGCGGCGGGCACCGACAGCGACAGTGCGAACCGCCCTTCCTCGTCCGTCCACCAGTGGGTGGCCTCCAGGCCGGCCGCCGCCAGCTCGGCGCGCACGCCCTCCTCGCGGAACTTGGCGGAGATCTCCGTGCGCAGCTCCTCGCCGGGGGCGAAGTTCACGGCGAGGTCGAGCGCGGGGATCTTGGCGACGACGGCACCGCGGGCCCGCAGCCGCATCTCGATCCACTCCTGCCGGGGGTCCCACAGGGCGACGTGGTCGAAGTCGGCCGGGTCGAAGTCGGCCTCCAGCTCGCGGTTGATGACGGTGAGGACGTTCTTGTTGAAGGCGGCGGTCACGCCCGCCGCGTCGTCGTAGGCGCGCACGAGCGTGCGCTCGTCCTTGACCAGGTCCGTGCCGAGCAGCAGGGCGTCGCCGGGGGCGAGTTCGGCGCGGACCGCGGCGAAGAAGGCGGATCGTTCCTGCGGGCGCAGGTTGCCGATCGTGCCGCCGAGGAAGGCGAGCAGGCGCGGCGCGGGGGTGGCGGGCAGGTGCAGGCCGTACTGGAAGTCGGCGACGAGGGCGTGCACCGTCAGTTCCGGGTGGTCGGCGAGCAGGCCCTCGGCCGCGCCGGTCAGGGCGCTCTCGCTGACGTCGACGGGCACGTAGTGGTCGAGGGAGGCCAGGGCGCGGATGAGGTGGCGGGTCTTGTCGGAGGAGCCGGAGCCGAGCTCCACGAGGGTGCGGGCGCGCGTGGCCGCGGCGATCTCGTCCGCGCGGGCGATGATGATCTCCCGTTCGGCGCGCGTGGGGTAGTACTCGGGCAGGCGGGTGATCTCGTCGAACAGCTCGCTGCCGCGCGCGTCGTAGAACCACTTCGGCGGGAGCTCCTTGGGCGTGCGGGTCAGGCCCGTGGCGACGTCGGCGCGCAGGGCGGCGGCGGTCGCGTCGGCGGGGAGGGTGCGGGTCAGGGCGAACGGGCTCACGGGCAGGGCTCCTTGAGCGGTGACAGGGTGACGTCGGTGCGGGTCGCGGTGAGCAGGGTGCGGTCGGGGACCTCGGTCCAGCGCGGGTCGTCGTCGTAGGGCTCGGAGGCGACGGCCGTGCGGCCGCCCGGGTCCGCCAGGTACCAGAGGGTGTCCCCCCAGGCGGTGGCGGCGATGGAGGTGCCGTCCGCGAGCAGCAGGTTGAGCCGGGATCCGGGGGCGGCCTCGGCGAGCTCCGCGACCGTGTCGGCCAGTGCGCCGCCGGGGGCGTCCCCGCCGCGCAGCCGGTGCTCGACGAGGGCCCACACGAGCGCGGAGTCGCAGCGGGCCGCGAGCCGCAGGAGCGCCTCGGGCGGCAGCAGGGCGGCGAGCGGCGCGGCGGTGTCCGGCCAGCCGGCCACCGCGCCGTTGTGGCTGAAGAGCCAGGGCCCGGCGGTGAAGGGCGCGGCGGCGGCCTCGCCGTCCGCGTCCGCCGCGGTGGCGTCCCGCACGGCGGCGAGCAGGGCGCCGGTGCGGACGACCCGGGCGATGTCGGCGAAGGACAGGTCGGCCCAGACGGGTCCGGCGCGCCGGTAGCGGGCGGGCACCGGGTCGCCTTCGGCGTACCAGCCGACGCCGAAGCCGTCCGCGTTCACCGTGCCGTGGCGCTGCCGCCGCGGCGCCCAGGACTGGCGCACCAGGGAGTGCGGCGGATCGGCGAGGCTCGCGCCGATGGGCTCCTGCGGGCCCAGTACGGCGATGTGACGGCACATCAGGCGGGCTCGGCGTCGCGTGCGGTGCGGAAGCCGGCGAAGATCTGCCGGCGGACCGGCAGGTCCCAGTTGCGGAAGGTGCCCCGGCAGGCGACCGGGTCGACGGCGAAGGACCCGCCGCGCAGCACCTTGTGGGCGCTGCCGAAGAACACTTCCGAGTACTCCCGGTAGGGGAAGGCCCTGAAGCCCGGGTAGGGCAGGAAGTCGCTGGACGTCCACTCCCACACGTCGCCGATCAGCTGCCGGACGCCCAGCGGCGAGGCGCCCCCGGGGTACGCGCCGACGGGCGCCGGGCGCAGGTGGCGCTGGCCGAGGTTGGCGTGGTCGGGCGTGGGGTCCGCGTCGCCCCACGGATAGCGCAGGGAGCGGCCCGAGCCGGGGTCGTGGCGGGCGGCCTTCTCCCACTCGGCCTCGGTGGGCAGCCGCCGCCCGGCCCACGCGGCGTAGGCCGCGGCCTCGTACCAGCTCACGTGCAGGACCGGCTCGTCGGGCGGTACGGGTTCGACGGTGCCGAAGTGCCGCCGCAGCCAGCCGGAGCCCGAGCGCCGCCAGAACAGCGGGGCCGTCAGCTCGTGGGCGCGGACGTGCCGCCACCCCTCGGGGTGCCACCAGCGCTCGTCCCCGTAGCCGCCGTCCTCGATGAAGCGCAGGTAGGCGGCGTTGCTCACGGGCAGCGTGTCGACGAAGAAGGACGGCACGAAGCGGTGGTGGGCGGGCCGTTCGTTGTCCAGGGCCCACGGCTCGGCCGAGGTACCCATCGTGAACGGGCCCCCCTCGACCAGCACCTCGGGCGGCAGCAACGCGGCGTCCGGCGGAGCCGGCGGCGGCTCGGGCGCGCCGAGCGCGGCCGGGCCCCGGCGAAGCTGGTGAGTGATCAGCATGGTCTCGTCGTGCTGCTGCTCGTGCTGGGCGATCATGCCGAACGCGAAGCCCGACGCGGTCAGCGGGCGGCCGTCGAGCGGGGCCGCCTCCAGGACGTCCAGGACCCGGCCGCGGACGTCCGCGACGTAGCTGCGCGCCTCGGCGGGCGGCAGCAGCGGCAGGGCGGGCCGCGCGGCTCTCGGGTGCTCGAACGCGTCGTAGAGCGGGTCCAGTTCCGGGCGCAGCGCCTCGTGCCCGCCCACGGCGCGCAGCAGCCACTGCTCCTCCTGGTTGCCGATGTGCGCCAGGTCCCACACCAGCGGGGACATCAGGGGCGAGTGCTGGGCGGTCAGGTCGCGGTCGTCGACGCAGCCGGTGAGGAGCCCGGTGCGCGCACGGGCGCGGAGCAGGGCGTCCGTGGCGCGCCGGCGGAGGACGTCGGGGTCCGGGCCGGGTGCGGTCATGCGGGGCTCTCCTTGCCGGTGGCGTGGTCCTCGCCGGTGCCCGGGGCCTTGCCGGCGGCCCGGTTCCCGCCGGTGAACCGGTCGAGGAGGTCGTCGGCGGGGCAGCGGCCGCGGTCGACGTACCGCGCGGTGAAGGCGTCGACGGCGTCCAGGATGCGGGGGCCGGCGCCGAGCCGGGGCAGGGCCTCGCGGGCTGCGGCGAAGCAGGTGACGGCGGCCGCGTGCAGCTCGGGGTCGGCCAGGCCGTGGCGGGCGGCGTTGCGCCAGAGCGCGTTGCGGGGCGCGGGCTCCGGGCCCGCCGTGTCCGCGAGGGCCTTCACGGCCCGGTAGGAGGTCTCGGCGGCCACGGGGTCGTCGAAGAGGGCGGCCGTGACGGCCAGCGGCACCAGCCAGCCGTCCTCGCCGGGCTGCGCGTCGATCATGCGCAGCTCCAGGTGGCCCCGGGGCCGCACCGGGGGGAACAACGTGGTCAGGTGGTAGGAGACGTCGTCGTCGGTGGCGGGCCGGGGGTGTCCCGTGCGGGTCCAGCCGCGCAGGTCCAGGCCCCAGGGCGGCTCCCACGGGCCCTCCTCGGACCGCACGCACATGATCCGGGCGTCCAGGGCGTACGCGGCCCACGCCGCCCTCGGGTCGAGGTCCTCGGACGGGGCCAGGGTGCGGCCGGGGTCCATGCGCTCGTAGCAGGCCTGGCGGGTGGAGCGCCAGCCGGTGGGGCGGCCCCCGTCGAGGGGGGAGTTGGCGAACGCGGCGACGAGGACGGCGCCCAGCAGGTGCGCCAGCCGCCAGCGCCGGCCGAAGCCGAGCGGCCCCGGCTCCTCGTGCCCGGCGTCCACGCAGACCTGCACCGAGGCGGTCTTCGTCATCACGGTGCGC